>CANQXQ010000001.1 GCA_947627845.1 uncultured Bacilli bacterium
TCTTTAAGTAAATGGTCGCCTAAACTATAATTATCATGATGAGCATAAACATTAGCATTACATCTTTTTAAAAATTCGGGATGATAAATAATGGGCCGAATAATTTTTAAAAATTCTTGTTCATTTTGGGGGCTTAAATTATATTGGGCTAAAAGTAAATCAATTTGGGGTAGCATAAAATCACCTTACTTGATTATATTTTAATCAACAGAAATTAATTCGTAATTACGAGATCCAATATGGAGATGATCTTCAGCATACACAGTGATATAACGACCATTTTGTCTTTCAATACGCTTGATCATTTCATCTTTACCGGGATCAGAAGAATTATAAATTAAATCAAGACAAGCTTCATCTAAAGCAACGGGATCAAGGCTTGCTAAAATGCCAATATCTTCCATACAAGGATTAGACGGATTAGAGTCACAATCACAATCTACCGATAAATTATTCATAACATTTAGATAAACAATATTATTAGCCATATATTCCATGACAGATTTATCAGCTTCGGCCATTGATTCTAAAAAGGCATTTTGTTCAGGAAGATTTTGCCATAGTTCAGCAGGTTTAGTTGTTTTGCCAGCCGTATGAATATTAGTTTTACCAGCACTGGAAGATACACCTATACTCATATTTTTTAGGGCACCACCAAAGCCACCCATAGCATGACCTTTAAAGTGGGAAAGCATAATCATACTATCATAGTTAGCTAAATTTTTACCAACTAAATTAGAAGTTAAATGTTTACCACCATTAACCTTTAATTCCATACTGCCATCACGGTCCATAATATCAACGGGAGCAATATCATAAAAACCATGAGCTTTAATAGTTTTTTCATGTTCTTCAGTCGTATTTCTTTTGCCAGCATAAGCCGTATTACACTCAACTATTGTGCCATTTACAAAACTTACTAAATCTTTAATTAATTCGGGTTTTAAATAATTATGACCACCCATTTCGCCAGTTGAGATTTTGACTGCGACTTTCCCCTCTAGTTTTTTTTCTAATACTTCATACATTTTAATTAAACTTTGAGGATTAATATTTTTGGTAAAATAAACTTTACTTTTTTCCATAATAAATTGTTCTCCTTTTTTATATTATATATTATAACAAATTTTTAATTACTTAGATACTAGTTTTTATCATTTCATGGGTTCGAAAATGATAACCAAGCTTATGATAAAATTTAAGAGCATTTTCATTATAAGCAAAAACTTCTAATAAAATATCTTGACAACCTTCTTTTTTTAAGTATCTTTCCATTTCTAGCATCAATTTTTGTCCAATACCGGCATTTTGATAACCTTTTTTTACAATTAATTCACTTATTCTACCTCTTTTAGGAGCTTTAAAATCATAAGTATTTATTTCCTCATTATTTATTAAACCAATAATTAACCCGACCACTATATTATCAGCCACATACAAGAATATTTTTCCTTGATATTTATTTACTTCTTCCATAGTTTTGGCAAAATATTTGGCAGCAAATTCTTCAGTTACAACATTATAACCTTCTTTATCAATACTAGCTATATAACTTTGTAATTCTTTTAATAAATTAGTAACATCATCTTTATATTTAACATTATAATCAATAATCATAGCTGTCCTCCCTTTTTTTAGTTACTTTAAAAATTAAAAAGATTAAAACGATAATCGGTATTCCTAATAACCAGTATAATTCATTTTTCTGGGGATTATTTTCTTTAACTTCTGAGTTTAAATCATTGGTGTTATTCGTATCATTTATATTTTCGGTATTGTCTGGATTATCAGTATTAGGTATATCTTGATTATTTTCGACTATATTTGGTTCTACTGAATAATTATCATCTAAATAAGCAATTATAGCTAAATGATCTTTTAGATTGTAAAATTCATTTCGAACATAAGGGGCATTAATAGTAATAATTAATATTTCATGACCTTGGACTTCAATTAATGAAGCTAGACACATTCCAGCATAATCAGTATAACCAGTTTTACTACCTAAAATTCGATTAATATCAATTTCTAAAGCTTCTTCATACCCTCTTAAGGTAGATTTTACTTCTAAACCATTTTGAAGAGTATATTCTTTGGTAGTAAATATTTCTTTAAAAGTAGGATTATTTAAAGCATATTTTAACAAGATTAAAACATCTTCCGCCGTACTATACTGGCCCTCTTTATCTAAACCCGATGTATTAAGAAAATGGGAATTATTCATACCTATAGTTTTGGCAAGCTCATTCATTTTTTTTGTGAAATTAGAAACATTACCCGTTAGAGAAAGAGCTAAACTTTGAGTAGCATCCGCCCCACTGGGGAGTAAAGAAGCATATAGTAAATCTTTATAAGTGACGACATCATTTACTTTTAAGCCGGCAACAGAAGCATTTTCATATATTCCTTTTAACATATCTTTACTGATTGTAATATTATAATCTAAATCGGTTATTAGATTTAAAGCCGTCATTGTGGTCATAATTTTAGTTAAAGAAGCAATTGGGGTTTTTTCATAAATATTTTTAGTATATAAATACTCATTAGAATTTAAATCATAGACTAAAGCTATTTTAGAATTAAGCTCGGGAAAGTTTTTGGCATAAACATTTAAGAAGAAAGTAAAAAAGAAGATTAAAGAAAAGAAAACTATTTTTAAAATATTCTTATAATTTAAAGTCATCTAAAAAGTCTTCCATTGATAAAGCTTTTGGCTCTTCTTTTTTGGGCTCTTCTTTAACTTCTTCGGTAGTTATTTTTTCTTTTAGGGCAACAAGTCTAGCTGTATCTAATTTATATTTACTAATATTAGAGCCGGTTGATTGTAAATCCATAATAGCTATATCACTATTTTTAAAGATATTTATTTCATTATCAGCTTCTGTTAAGACTAAATCACGAGAAGTAGAAGCAAAAGAATTTAAAACTTGATAACTGACAGTTTTAGTTTTCTTTAATAATAAGCTACCTTTTTTAGCCCGACTATGAGTTTGTAATTCTTCTAATTTTACTCTTTTTGCTGTTTTATTATCAGTAAAAATGGTTAAATATTCATAATTAGCATTATAACTTATTAAACTAGCTACTTGATCTTCTTTAAGAGTGATCCCTTTTACCCCACAAGCTTTAGGACCGAGAGTTGGTAATTCACTTGAAGCATAATTTAAATAATAGCCACCTTTAGTTACTAATAAAGTTTTTCCTAAATCTAAAACAACATTTATTAATTCATCATTTTCTTTTAATTTAATGGCAGTCATAGGTTTAGTACATCTTTGAACAACAAAATCAGACATTAATGTACGTTTAGCTATACCATTTTTAGTGGCGAGAATTAAAGTTTTATTTGGCTCATAAATAAAGGAAGCAATAACTTTTTCTTCAGGGTTCATCATCACAATATTATTAACATGTTTACCTAATTCTTTCCATTTTATTTCCGGAATTTTATAGACGGGAATAAATAAGTAATTACCAAAATTAGTAAAGATTAAAATAGTATCTAAAGTTGTACATTCATATAAACCAGTAATAAAGTCTCCAGGTTTTAGAGTAGTGTCTTCCGTAGATTGAGCATAACTTTTAGCACTGACTCTTTTGACATAGCCCTCATTAGTTACGACAATTACTACATTTTCTTTGGCAATCATTTCCCGAGCGTCTAATTTAATTTCTTGAATATTTTCTTCAATTTGTGTTTTTCTTGGGGTGGCATATTCTTTTTTAATTATTTTAAGTTCTTTTTTCATAACATATTTTAAAACTTCTTCATCTTTTAAGATAGCATTTAAGCCCTCAATTAATTTTTTTAATTTAGCCATTTCTTCTTCTAATTCTAAAACATCCGTATTAGTTAAACGATATAATTGTAACATCACAATTGCTTTAGCTTGTTCTATAGTAAAAGCAAATTCTTTAACTAAATTAGCCTCGGCATCACTTTTATTTTTACTCGCTCTAATAACTTTGATAACTTCATCTAAAATAGATAAACATTTAATTAAGCCCTCAACAATATGCATTCTTTTTTCATAAGAAGCTAAATCAAATTTAGTACGATTAAGAATAATCTCTTTTTGATGAGCTATATAAGCATCTAATATTTCTAAAATACCTAAAGTTTTAGGAACTCGGTTTACAATGGCTACCATATTATAATTATAAGATATTTGTAAATCCGTATTTTTAAATAAATAATTTAAGATTAAATCCGCATTCGCGCCCGATTTTAAATCAATAACAATTCTTAAGCCCTCACGATCAGATTCATCACGAACTTCGGCCATACCATCAATTTTTTTATCAATTCGAATACCATCTATACGATTAACTAACAAGGCTTTATTAACATCGAAAGGAATTTCGGAAATAACTATTTTTTCTTTACCTTTTTCTTTGATAATTTCATATTTAGATTTTACTATAACGCGGCCTTTTCCCGTTTTAAAAGCTTCTTTAATACCATCTAGGCCACAAGCTATACCGCCGGTTGGAAAATCAGGGCCTTTAACAATTTCTAGTATAGTATCAAGTTTACAATTAGGGGCTTCGATTCTTTTAATGGTCGCATCAATTATTTCTCCTAAATTATGAGGTGGTATATTAGTCGCATACCCCGCACTAATACCCATAGTCCCATTAACTAATAAATTAGGAAATTTGGCTGGTAAGACAGTGGGTTCAAGTAAACGATCATCAAAGTTAGGCGCAAACTTTACTGTATTTTTATCTAAATCGCATAAAAGTTCTTCACTTATTTTTGATAAACGAGCTTCAGTATAACGATAAGCCGCGGCACTATCACCATCCATGGAACCATTATTACCTTTCATATCAACTAAAATAGTATTTTGTTTCCACCACTGCGACATGCGAACCATCGCATCATAAACCGATGAGTCACCATGAGGATGATATTTACCTAAAACATCACCAACAGTCGCGGCACTTTTTACATATTTTTTATCATAAGTATTTCCAGCTTGATACATGGCAAATAATATTCGACGTTGCACCGGTTTTAAACCATCTCGAACATCAGGTATAGCACGATCTTGAATAATTTCTTTAGCATAAGATCCAAAGCGTAAACCCATTATTTCTTCTAAAGCATAATCTTCTATTTTCTTTAATATATCTTGCATATACTTCACCTTTTATTATTTTAGCATAAAAAAAAGGTTAAAGAAATAGCTCTTTACACTTTTTTATTCAGGGACTATAGTAAATAAAGAAAATGGTATATAACTATTAACATAAGCGGCCATACCAGAAATAATTGGGGACTCATAAAACATATGAAGCATTTGATTTTCTTGATCAATCGCGTATGAAGCTTCTGCAATTAATTTTTCATAGTTATATTCTTTTAGGCAAGCATTATAATCTTCGTAAGCATCACATATAGAAGTAAAAGATCTAAAATCATCTTCATGAGTTTCAATATAATTATAAAGTTTAGTATTAAAATCAGGGAAAATACTTGGGGGATTATCTTCTAAAAATTCAATATTTCCCTCTTTGGTAACAATCATATTATTTTTAAAAATATGTTCATCTTTAATGGTGGTTGCTTCAAAATAGCCTAAAATATATTTAATAAAATCATCTTTTTCAAATTCTTTAATATCAATTATATAAGTTACAAGTTTATAATCATAATTAGTATTATATATTTCTAAATCAAGATTTATATTTTGATAATTTTTTTCTTCAGTTAAATTATATTTGGTGATTAAAGTATCAGAAATTTTATTGGTGAGATTGGCTAAATCAAGCTCTTCTTTTTCATAATCATACTCATAAGCTATATCACTATTTGTAGAGTTATATAAACTTTTAACTAAATAATTTCTGGGAGTTAAAAAGCTAGAATTAGAGTAATAATCTTTATTATCACTTAAAAGATAACTACAATTTTCAGGATTACAATAATCAGTTACTTCTTGCTCATAAATATTTTCATCAGTTAAGAAACGACTATAAATAGTAATATCATTTAAATAATTATAAAAATCATAAGCTACTCCGCCTAAAATATCATCAATATTTTCATAATAGTTTAAATAAAGATAAAGAGAATTTTCAGTTAAACGGAGTTTATAATCACGATTTTTTATTTCTTTAATTGCCCTAATTAAGTAATTATCGATATAACTATCATAATCATACATATCTTCCCAATTAGCACATCCCCCATAGGTGCAATAAGAACGATATAAAGCATCTTTGGTTATTTCCAATAAATCACTATCTTTTTGGAATATTTCTTCTAATAAAATATCTTCGCCATCAATTAAATTAACCATGACATATTCATTTTTACAATCAATTCCTAAAACATTAGAATAATTGAAAGTTACATTACAAAAATTATAGCCATATTCATTTTTAGAACTATCTAGTTGAGCTAATTTATTATTAATTTTAGTTTCTACTTCTTTATTTTTTAAACCACTTATACTGACTTTAGCAGTAGTATCAATAGTAATAGGATTAACAGGGTATTTGGCAAAAGCATCAAGAGGATCTTTTTTACTTACAGCTTTAAAACTATAATAAGGTTTATTCGAATTTAGCGAATTATTTATTTTATTATTATGATCCATGATTAATAAATAAGTAATAAATATCGCGATTAAAACTAACATAGCTAAAAATAGAACAAATAGAACATTACTTTTAGTAGACTTGGACATAACCGGCCTCCTTGGCTACTTTTCCACCCTCTTTAGATAATAAAGCTTCTTTAAATTCTAAAACTTCTTTACTGGGATTTTTTAAAGTTACAATATAATAGGCAGTCATTAAAGGGTATTTTCCCTCTTTTATAGTTTCATAATTAGGAGTTATGCCATCAACAGCTAAAAATTTAATATTCGGAGTGTAATACATTTCACTCGCATAGTAATAATAAGAATACCCTATACCAGCAGGATTATTATCATAATCGGCGATAACATCAACAATTCCACCCATACTTTCAATCATTTCTTCCGTGGTTGGTTCACGCATGGGAATATCTTTCATGACTAAAGATAACATCCCAGTTTGACTACCAGAATTAATAGGTCTTTGATAAGGAATTATTTTTGTATCTTGGCCACCAACTTCTTGCCAATTATTTATTTTTCCAGCATAAATATCTTGAATTTCCGTAAGTTTTAAATTATTTACAGGATTTTTGGCATTGACAAAAAAGACAAAGCCCTCATTTACTACTTTTGTAACTTCTAATTCCACATTAGCATCTTTAGCCATTTGTAATTCTTCTTGACTTGGTTCGGTTACAATAATTAAATCAGTTTCATGTTTAATTAATTTTTCATAAGCTGGATGCGTATTAGTGTACTCACTTTCAACTTGTTTTAAATCATCCCGGCTTGCAAAATATTCCACAAAACTATTCATTAAAGGTTGAGTTGCTAAAGAAGCATCAACTTTAATTTTTAAATCTTTAAAATGACCTTTTAATTTTTCCTCAATCGGAGGCTCCTCAATTTTTTCTTCTTTGGTAAAATACTGGTAAGCAAAAATACAACTAGGTATTAATATTAGTAAAACTACACCAGTAATAATTATTTTTTTTAACATATAAACACCCTCTATTCTTTTTATTATTATATCACTAAATGTTTAGCATGTATATAAAAACGCCCTACTTAAGTAGCGCGATAATCATCTTCCATGGTGAAGACGATATTTTCTTCAATCCAATCTTTGCGGGGTTCTACTTTATCACCCATTAGAATAGATACTCTTTTTTCCGCTAGGGCGGCATCATAAATATTAACACGAATTAAACTACGCGTTTCGGGGTTCATAGTCGTATCCCATAGTTCTTCGGCGTTCATTTCGCCTAAACCTTTATTTCGAGATATATCAGGTTTGCCGGCATTGTCATTTACGATTTGAAATCTTTCTTCATCGGAATAAGCGTAAAAATGTTTTTTTCCATAATCGATTTTATATAAAGGTGGTTTAGCAATATAAAGTTTACCGGCCTCAATTAAAGGACGCATAAAACGATAAAAGAAAGTTAAAAGTAATATTTGAATATGAGAACCATCAACATCGGCATCAGTCATAATAATAACTTTATCATAATTAGAGTCATTAGCATCAAATTCGGGACCAACTCCAGCGCCAATCGTATGAATAATAGTGTTGATTTCTTCATTTTTTAAAATATCAGTAACACTCGCTTTTTCGGAATTAATAACTTTACCACGTAAAGGTAATATAGCTTGAAAACGGCGATTACGACCACCTTTGGCGGAACCTCCGGCGGAGTCCCCTTCTACTAAAAATAATTCATTCAGTTGAGGATTTTTGGTAGAAGCCGGGGCAAATTTACCTGATAAATTTTTCTCTAATTTATTTTTACCTTTGCCATTTCGCGCTTCTTCCCGAGCTTTTCTCGCGGCTTCGCGAGCTAATTTACTACGAGATGCTTTTTCCACAATATTTAAGGCTATTTCTTTATTTTCTTCTAAAAAGAATTTTAAATTTTCATAGGTTATAGCTTCGGTAACACTTCTGGCTTCTGGAGTTCCTAATTTACCTTTAGTTTGACCTTCAAATTGTAAAAGATTTTCGGGAATTTTTAAATTAATTACGGCACTTAAACCTTCACGAACATCACTTCCATCAAAAGTTGCATCTTTACCTTTTAATAAATTATTAGCTTTTACATAATCATTAAATGCTTTGGTAATTCCAGTTTTAAAACCAACTTCATGAGTTCCACCATCTATTGTTTTAACATTATTTACAAATGATAAAATATTCTCATTATAAGTATCGGTATATTGCATCGCAACATCAACTTCAATATTACTTTTAGAAGAAGCAAAACTGATTACTTTATGTAAAGTTACTTTATCTTCATTCATGTATTCAACAAAATTAACTAAACCATTTTCATAATGGAATTTAGATGATTTATTGCTTTCTTCATCAATTACTTCAATGGTAACATTCGGAATTAAAAAGGCACTTTCTTGCATTCTTTCCGTAATAGTTGTGTAAGAAAAAGTACAATTTTTAAAGATATCATAATCTGGTAGAAAAGTAACAACCGTGCCAGTTTTGTTGGTTGTGCCGATTTTTTTTAAAGGACTTTCAACTTTTCCCCCATCACAAAAGCGAATATTATTTATCTCCCCATCACGATAAATTAAAACATCCATTTTTTTTGATAAAGCATTAACAACCGAACCACCAACACCATGGAGACCTCCACTTACTTTATAGTTGCCCTCTTCAAATTTTCCACCTGCATGTAAAATAGTATATATGACTTCGGGAGTAGATTTGCCTGATTCATGCATACCAGTTGGAACCCCACGACCATTATCAGCAATAGTTATGGAACCATCTTTATGCATTACAATTTTAATATAATTACCATGGCCATTAATAATTTCATCAATAGAATTATCAACAATTTCCCAAACTAAATGATGTAAACCTCTTTTATCAGTAGATCCAATATACATACCAGGACGTTTTCTAACCGCCTCTAAACCCTCTAATATTTTTATAGAAGATGCATCATATTTAGTTTCTTTTGCCATCGTTATCACCTATTTTTCATTATAGCAAAAAAAAGAAAAAATGTAAAACTAGTTAACATTATTTTACGCTTTTTTAAATATTAAAATTAGATGATTTTAGGCTTGTTAAATTAAGCTTTTTTTAATATAATTATTAAGAGGTAATTGAAATGAAGAAAAAAAATTTATTTATAATTGGAATTATAGCTTTATTACTTATTGGGGCAACTATTGGGGGTACATATTTATTTAAAGATAAGAGAGAAAATGATAAACAACAAGAAACATCTAATAATGAGGCAGATGATGAAGAAATTTATGGAAATGCTAATAATAAAGTAACAATGTATATATTTCATGGAGATGGATGCCCTACTTGTCAAAGCACTTTAGAATATTTTAGAAGTGTGGTTGATGATTACGATTATTTAGATATTGAATTATTTGAAGTTTGGCATAGTGATGAAAATCAAAAATTAATTAGTGAAGTAGAAAAAGAGTTAAACTTATCAATAGATTATATTCCTTATATATTTATTGGAGCTAATTATCATAATTCGGGTTTTAATAAAGACTTACTTATAAAAGAAATTAAAAAAGCTAATAAAGATGATAATTATCAAGATATTATTAAACCAATTCTCGATAGTACGGAAGTTAAATATGAACAAGAACAACTAAAAAGTAATTAAAAATAATTGTTATATATGTAAATTTGTGGTATATTAAATATAGGTAAGCGTTAGGAATTCTCAACCTAATGTCTACTATTTCTGTAATAGACATTGATCGAAAAGATTAATGTCTTTATTTTTATTCTTAGCAATATTACTATTGCTGGAACCCTCTTCATATAATCCCTCCATTCCATCCAAAACCCCCCAAAGGAAGGTATTAAATAGGTGGAAAGGAATAATACAAATTGCTTTAGACATTAGTCCTAACGCTTATGCTTATCATAAACCTAAAGTTACTTTTAAAGCAAGAAAATTCGTTCGACATAATTCGACAATAATATTTCTTGTAATATCTTTAAAATATGTTATAACCCGACTTTGACACTTTGTTAAAGAAAAAATCCTTGTTTTTCCCAGTATTTATAAGGGTTTGAGAGCTTTTATAAACTGTATTTTCACATGTACTATAAGAATTGAATTAAAGTTAGATAAAATAAAGCATTATAAAAATAGTACAGTACATTGAAAAAATAATACAAAAATATGCTTTAAACGCTGAATACATAAGGGTTTGCACAAAATTCAACTGTCAAACTCGGGAGAAAATTCGTTCGACATAATTCGACAATAATATTTCTTGTAATATCTTTAAAATATGTTATAATAAATATAGGTAAGCGTTAGGAGTTTCAACCTAATGTCTACTAAATTTTTATTCTAAGCAATATTACTATTTGTTTGAACCTTTTGTTCTAGCAAATAAATAAAAAATTGAAGAAAAAAAACTTCAATTTTTTATTTACGATAATTCGTAGTTATTATTTCCATATCTGTTGTTAATTGTTTAATTCGCTCAATAATACGTCGTGATTTTACTTTATCGATATTACTTTTAGTCTGAGCTAAGTGCATTTCTAATTCGTTTATAGTTAAATTAGAAGTAATAAAGGTAGGTAAATGATTATTCATTCTATTTTGTAAAATAGTTCCTAATACTTCATCTCTACTCCATTCACTTACGGATTCGGCTCCTAAATCATCAATTAATAATAAAGGTACAGTACTATATTTAGTAATATTTTCATTAAATAAATCCCAATCATCTTTTAAAGTTCTTAAAATATCAGGAAAATATAGGGCTATATAATCGACTTTTTTCTTATTTTTTAGTTCATTAAATAACGCATAAATTAAATAAGTTTTACCACTTCCAAAAGTACCATGTAAATATAAACCTTTTAAATCTTTGATACCATCATAAGCATCATAAAAATCTTTTAACCATTTTATTAAAGGTACTCTTTTTTTATCAGTAACATTTATATCTTTAAAAGAAGCATTTTCTAATTCTTGGGAAGCAGTTAATCTATTTTTTAAAAGTTTAGATTGTTCTTTAGTATATTTACAAGGTATATAAACAAAATCAATATAATTACTAGCAACATTAGGGTATAAATAATGGCCATTAACTTTATTTTGACATTCATATAAACCTTGACAATTCTTACAATGTTTTAGTTCAGTTACACAATCTTCTAAATTAGAATTATTTTTACTACCGAGATTAGAATTTATTTTTAGTTTAGTAATTAAATTTTTAAAATCAGGATCTTTTAAGTTATCTTGATAAGATTTTTGTAAATCATAATTAGTAGTTTTAAGATTAATTTTTTCCATTTATAACTCCTTCTAAATATTTTTTAATAAATTTTCGAGTTCTTTTTGTTCCTCTTCACTTACTTCTTCTTTAGTTATAGTCTCATCAAACCAAACAGGAACAGCATTTTCTTTAACATGAGTTTTAGTTTTAAGATTTTTAGTTTGCATTTTTTTATGTTCTTTTTCAGCAAATTCCATGGCTTCTTTAGCAGTTTTTAGGCCTGCCCTTTTCCATTGACCGGCGATGGTTTCAATATAATTAACACTTAGGCGATTATTATTTTTCTTTAAAACATAATCTATTAAAACATTTACCACGGATGGAGTTAGTTCTAAATCAATAAGAAGACTTTCTAATAATTTTAAATCCCTAGGTGTAGGTTCACTTCCATTATATTTAGCTTTTAAGAAATCATAGGGAGTTGTATTTTCAAAAACAGCGATGATCTTGCCTTTTTTAGAATTATCACCCAAAGGATTTTTTAAATATTCAGGGGTGTTACGATAAATTAAAGTTGGGAGTGATCCCGTATTAAATTGATAATACTTGCGAGCATTTTTACGTAATTCTTCTTTATTTATATTGCCAGTTTCATTTAAACTAGCGCGAATTAATTCCACCAGTTTTAAATTATCTAAATTATAGATAAAGCTTAAATTGATAATTAACTCTTTTATTTTTTTAGTAAAAGCTTTAGGATTTAAAATAGTTTTAGGAATACTACTAATTAGAAAATCAAAATCAATATCAGAATTTATATTAAGAGGTAAAGTAACTCTTTTTCTCGCTTCAACTAAAGGTATATTGGTAGGTTCAAAAGTTTCATTTAATGTTTGGGTAATTTCTTCATAATCTTGTAAATCAATATTAACTTTTTGATAAATTTTTTTTAAATCATTATATTCAATTTCCCCAATATTATTATATAAAACAATATTAAGAATAGGATTATTAAAAAATTCGGGAGCACTTAAAGGAGAATATAGTTCATAAACATAAGAATTAATATCGCCTGTTTTAACATAAGTTTTTAAAAGGCCCATCGCTTCTAGGGCTTCACGTGATAATTTTATCGTCTCTAAATCACATTTTAAAATACTCATTAAATGATGATGGGTAAAATCTTTACTCATTAACTCTAAACGATCTAAATCACTCCATAAAGTTAAATATAAGGAAACCGCACTAAAACCAATAATAGGTTCATATAAATTAATTAAGTTCTTTTTATCTACTTCAGTTAGGATGGTTCTATTAATTATGACATATTTATCGGCCGGTAATAAAGTTATTAGTTTCATCAAAATACCTCCTAACTATTTATTAATATTATAAAATAGAAATACATTTTAAACAAGAAAAAAGAATTAATTCGCTATATTAAAAACTAATTACTTTTTCAATATAGTCTTTTAATTCTTCAATTTTTAAAGTTGTTTGTTCCATAGTATCACGATTTCTGATAGTAACTGTTCCATTATTTATGGTTTCATCATCGATTGTTAGACAAAGAGGTGTACCAATCGCATCACTTCTCCGATATCTTTTACCAATAGAACCAGAAGTGTCGATACTACACATAAAATATTTTGATAAATCACCATAGATGTCCATCGCTTTTTCGCCATGAACTTTCTTAATTAAAGGTAAAATAGTTACTTTGATAGGAGCTAAATAAGGATGAATTTTTAAGACTTCACGCGTTTCTCCATCGGCTAGAGTTTCTTTAGTATAAGCATCACTTAAAATAGCATATAATAAACGATCGGTACCTACACTAGGTTCAATTACAAATGGTAAATATTTTTCATTGGTTTCAGGATCTAAATAGCGTAAATCGGTTTTGGAATGTTCACTATGGACAGTTAAATCATAATCAGTACGATCCGCAATACCCCAAAGTTCACCCCAACCCATAGGGAATTTATATTCAATGTCAGTTGTTGCTTTACTATAAAAAGCTAGTTCTTCTTTAGCATGATCACGACATCTTAAATTATCTTTATTTAAACCGAGAGATTTTAAAAAGTCTAAACAGAAACTTTTCCAATAACCAAACCATTCTAGATCACTATTGGGTTTACAGAAAAATTCTAATTCCATTTGTTCAAATTCCCGAGTACGGAAGATAAAATTGCCGGGAGTTATTTCATTACGGAAACTTTTACCAGTTTGACAAATACCAAATGGGATTTTTAAACGCATACTACGAGCCACATTTTGAAAATTAACAAATATGCCTTGGGCAGTTTCCCCTCTTAAATAAACTTTTGATTTACTATCTTCGACAACACCCATATTGGTTTCAAATAATAAATTAAATTTTCTAATAGGAGTAAAATCACTTTTTCCACATTTAGGACATTTAATTTCATGAGTTTTAATATAATTTTCTAACTCTTCATTACTCCAGCCATCGCCAGTAATCTGGCCTTTAGAATCTTCCTCGATTAATTTATCAGCCCGATGTCTAGCTTTACATGATTTACAATCAATTAAGGGATCATTAAAATTAGTAACATGACCACTTGCTACCCAAACTTCAGGGTTCATTAAAATAGCACTATCTAATCCATAATTATAAGGGTTTTCTTGGACAAATTTTTTCCACCAGGCTGAACGAATATTTTTTTTAAGTTCAACACCTAAAGGACCATAATCCCAAGTATTTGATAAGCCCCCATAAATTTCACTTCCTTGGAAAATAAAACCATATTGTTTACAATAATTTACTAATTCTTCTTGGGTAATCATTAATATTCCTCCTAAATAAAAAAACTCTAAAAGAACTATAGGGACGAATATTATCGCGGTTCCACCCTACTTATTTCTTTTAGAGAAATCACCTTTATTTTTTATATAGCTCAAGATTTGCCAAATCTCTCATCGCTTGTATAATCTTATTATATGCTATAATTTTTAGTTTCGCAAGCTTTTTTTAACGAGACCAAGCAATATGATTTTGCAAGCTTTTTAAAATTGTTTGCATATCATTAATTAAATTTTTAGTTTCTAACGAGATTTCATCATCTTCCGTTAAATAAGCTAAATCATCATATATTAAATCTAAGGTTTGTTCATCACATAAAACTAACCGCGATAAAATATTAATAATAGCGATAACTATTAAAGCATAAGTGTTAGATGTTTCTTTTTGTTCATCATGACTACGAATATATTCAATAAAATCAAGACTTTCTAACACTAATAGGCTTTTATCAACAAAAATATAACTTGGTAAATCAGGAGTACGATATTTAGAGGCTTCTAAACTGACATCTGTACTTAACATATCATTTAAAAAATCACTTTCTAAATAAGGATCCAGATAAATTAAATTATAACGATATAATATTAAATCATTTCTAATATCTTGATAGTAAGGATTACTTATTAAGTTATCTAAAAAGTCTAATATTAAACGATTAATATCAGTTTTTAGAGTACTAGCATAATCGAGTAAATCATCACCAGTAAGGGTATCAATAATATGATAGAGACGATATACTTCCGCGTCTATTAAATGACCGAGAGTTAAAGGAATTTCTTTTTTACTAGCTTTATATTTAGTTATTTCGGCTTTAAAAGCTGATAAAGAGTAGTTTTCATTTATTTTTAATAGAATTTGTTTTTCTTTTTCAATTAATCTAATTATTTCTTGAAAACACATTTCATATTCTAGATCACCAATTTTACCAATTACTTCCCCACTATATAAAGCTAAATAATTTTCGGTAATTTTATTTTCTATTTCCATTAATAAATCAGTATATTTTGTTAAATTCATCCTTAACCCGCCTTACCTTTTTAGTATAACATAGATTAGAAAAATGTAAATGAAAAAGAAGAAGTTTCTATTCTTCTTCTATTTTTTCTTCATCTTCTTTTAATTCAGTTTTTAAATCGGTTAGAGTTGATTCTTCCTCTGGTTGTTCTGCATCACTAGGATTTTCTTCTTCCTTTATTTCTTCAGGTTTTTCTTCCATAAGTTTTTCTTCTAAAAATTCAGAAGCATCATCATCCATAAATTCTTTTTCCAAGTACATATCAATATCACTATATTCTTTAGCACCTGTTCCGGCTGGAATAAGTTTACCAATGATAACGTTTTCTTTTAAGCCACGTAAGTAATCAACTTTACCTTTTATAGCGGCATCAGTTAAAACTCTAGTTGTCTCTTGGAAAGAGGCGGCAGATAAATAACTATCGGTTTCTAGGGATGATTTAGTAATACCAAGCATAATTGGACGACCTGTTGCAGGAATACCACCACGTAAGATAACTGGTTTATTACCTTCGGTAAAGTCATGCATTGATACGGTTAGACCTTCAACAAAATCGGTATCACCAGCATCAATAATTCTCACTTTATTAATCATTCGCTTAACAATTATCTCAACGTGTTTATCATTAATATCAACACCTTGTAATTTATAAACAGCTTGAATTTCTTTTAAAATATATTCTTCGGCTGTTAGAGGATCAGTTACAGCGAGTAATTCTTTTGGCGCAATAGAGCCTTCAGTTAATTTTTCACCAGCGACAACTGTGTCACCAACTTCAACACGAAGTTTAGTATTATAATTAGTTATATGTTCCCGAATACCAGCTTCATTTTCGACGATAACTTTATGTTTGCCACCTTGATCTTCAATAGCAATAACTTTACCATTAATTTCGGAAATTGTGGCTTTATATTTTGGCGTACGAGCTTCAAATAATTCTTCAACCCGAGGTAAACCTTGAGTGATATCATCGCCACCGGCAACACCACCAGTATGGAAAGTACGCATAGTAAGTTGGGTACCAGGTTCACCAATTGATTGGGCGGCCATAATACCTACAGCTTCACCGGTTTCAACTAAATTACCAGTAGCAAGGTTGCGACCATAACATTTTTGACAAACACCATTTTGGGTTTTACATGTAAGAACACTTCTTATTTCTACTTTCTTAATACCGGCTTTAATAATTTTAGCGGCAATATTTTCCGTAATAAGTTCATCTTTATCAACAATTACTTCTTTAGTTTCCGGATTAATTACCTTTTTAGCAGTATAGCGACCTAAAATACGTTCACTTAAAGATTCAATTACAGATCCATCTTTATCATTAACTAAATCATAAACTTCAACACCAGCAATCGAACCACAATCAAATTCTTTAACAATAATATCTTGAGCGACATCAACTAAACGACGAGTTAAATAACCAGAATCGGCAGTACGTAAAGCAGTATCGGCAGAACCTTTTCTAGAACCATGGGTTGATAAGAAGAATTCTGATACATCTAGACCTTCAATGAAACAAGATGTAATTGGAATTTCAACAGTTGAACCATCAGGTTTAGCCATTAAACCACGCATACCAGCAAGTTGGGTAAAGTTAGAGATTGAACCACGCGCATTAGAGTTCATCATCATGAAGATTGGATTGTCAAAATCATTAGCAGATATTTCTTGTAATTCTTTTTTGACTTCATCATTTGCTTCATTCCAAGTAGCTATAACACTATTATAACGTTCTTCTTCAGTGATTAAACCACGTTTAAATTGTTTATTGACTTTATCAACTTTAGCTTTAGCAGCTTCGATAATTTCGCCTTTTTTCTTACTTCTAACAACATCGGAAACAGAGACAGTTATACCAGCGACTGTAGAATATTTAAAGCCTAAATCTTTTAACTTATCTAGCATAATAGATGTTTCAGTAGTTTTATATCTTTTAAATACTTGAGCAATAATCCATTCCAAAGTCTTTTTAACAAATGGTTGAGAAAGTGGCATTTTCGCGATTTCTTCAGGTATATTTTTACCCATTTCAATAAAGTATTTATTTGGAGTTATTCCCTCAATATTATCTTTAGTTGGTTCATTAACATAAGGGAAACTATCTGGTAAAATCTCATTAAAGATAATTTTACCGACAGTAGTTACTAAATATTTATCTAATTGTTCTTCAGTAAATAGTTTATATTTAAAGGAACGAACTGGTAAAGCAATACGAGTATGAAGAGTTATTTCTCTTCTTTCATAAGCCATTAAAGCTTCATTAGTATTTTTATAAACTTTACCTTCGTTTTCTTCACCTGCTTTTTCAATAGTTAAATAACAATTTCCTAAAACCATATCTTGAGATGGTGTAACAATTGGTTTACCATCTTTAGGATTTAAGATATTGCTAGCAGATAACATTAAAATACGAGCTTCAGCTTTAGCTTCTTCGGACAATGGAATATGGACGGCCATTTGATCTCCATCGAAATCGGCATTAAAGCCTGTACAAACTAGAGGGTGCAAACGAATAGCTTTACCACCGACTAATTTAGGTTCAAAAGCTTGAATACCTAATCTATGAAGAGTTGGAGCCCGGTTTAATAAGACAGGATGTTCAGTAATTACATCTTCAACAATGTCCCAAACACATTCATCGCGAGTATCAATTAATTTTTTAGCTCCTTTAATATTGTGAGCTAGGCCTCTTTCAACTAAACCATGAATAACATGGGGTTTGAATAATTCAAGAGCCATTTCTTTTGGTAAACCACATTGATACATTTTTAAATTTGGTCCAACAACGATAACAGAACGGCCAGAATAGTCAACACGCTTACCTAATAAGTTTTGACGGAAACGTCCTTGTTTACCTTTTAACATACTAGATAAACTCTTTAATGGACGATTACCCGCTGCGGTAATAGAACGACCACGACGACCATTATCAAATAAAGAGTCAACGGCTTCTTGAAGCATACGTTTTTCATTTTGAACAATAATGGTTGGAGCGCCTAATTCTAGTAATTTTCTTAAACGATTATTACGATTAATAATACGACGATATAAATCATTTAAGTCACTTGTGGCAAATCTACCACCATCAAGTTGGATCATTGGTCTTAATTCTGGTGGAATAACGGGAAGAACATCTAAAACCATCCATTCAGGTTTATTGCCACTTTCTTGGAAAGCAACTAAACAATCAAGACGTTTTACTAAACGAATTCTTTTTTGACCAGTCGCATTTTCAAGTTCATGACGTAAATCTTCAACTTCTTTATCAATATCAACTTTACTTAATAATTCTTTAATAGCTTCGGCACCCATGCCAACTTTGAAAGAATTACCATATTTTTCATAATAAGCCCGATATTCTTTATCAGATAAAGTTTGTTTTTGCTCTAATGGAGCATTACCCGGATCAATAACAACATATGAAACGAAATATAATACTTCCTCTAAGTCTCTTGGAGACATATCTAGAACAAGGCCCATTTTAGATGGAACACCTTTAAAGAACCAGATATGAGAGCATGGAGCGGCAAGTTCAATGTGGCCCATTCTTTCGCGTCTAACGCGAGATTTAGTTACTTCGACCCCACAACGGTCACAAATAACATTTTTATATCTTAAACGTTTATATTTACCACAAGAACATTCATAATCTTTAGTAGGTCCAAAGATTTTTTCACAAAATAGTCCTCCTCTTTCAGGTTTTAATGTACGGTAATTGATAGTTTCTGGTTTTTCAACTTCACCATAAGACCAACTACGAATTTTCTCGGGTGATGCAATACCTATTTTAATACCTTTAAAATTATTAACATCTATCATAAATTACACCTCTTCCCCTAAAATTTCATCTTCTAGTTGTTCTAAATCTTCTTCATTTGGTTCTTCGTCTATATCATCATCAAAATCTTCATCATTATCTTCGAAGTCATCTTCGCCCTCTTCATAGTCTTCTTCCGGCATCTCTTCTTCTTCGTTACCTTTTAATTCAATTTCACCATCACGAATACTTGCTTCGGCATCAATTTCTTCAATTTTTAAGGTATCTTCTTTATCTTCCTCTTCTTCAAGATCTTTAAATTCAATAACATTATCATCTTTATCAATGATTTGCATATCTAAACCTAAAGCTTGGAATTCTTTAATTAAAACGCGGAATGATTCAGGAACACCAGCTTGATTAACAGTTTTACCTTTAACTAAAGCTTCATAAACTTTAACCCGACCAATAATATCATCGGCTTTAACAGTTAAGATTTCTTGTAAGACATGAGCGGCACCATAAGCATATAAAGCCCATACTTCCATTTCCCCAAATCTTTGACCACCAAATTGAGCTTTACCTCCTAATGGTTGTTGAGTAACTAAGGAATAAGGTCCTGTGGCACGAGCATGTAATTTATCATCAACCATGTGATGTAGTTTTAACATGTACATAACGCCAACAGAAATTCGTTGATCAAAAGGTTCACCAGTACGACCATTATATAATATAGTTTTACCATCAGGTTCCATACCAGCCGCATGCATTTCTTCTTGAATATCATCCCAAGTAGCACTATCGAAAACTGGAGTAGCGTAATGAACACCTTGAAGTTTTCCAGCCATACCTAAATGTAATTCTAAGATTTGACCAATATTCATACGAGATGGAACACCTAAAGGGTTTAACATAACATCTACTGGTTTACCATTTGGTAAATATGGCATATCTTCTTCTGGTAAGACAAGGGAAATAACACCTTTATTACCATGACGACCAGACATTTTATCGCCAACTTGAATTTTACGTTTTTGAATAATATATACTCTTATAATTTTAGATACTCCAGCAGGAAGTTCATCCGAATTTTCTTTAGTATAAATTTTAACATCATGAACTATACCGGCAGCACCATGTTCTACTCTTAAAGAAGTATCACGCACTTCCCGAGTTTTTTCACCAAAAATAGCATGTAATAATTTTTCTTCACTAGTTAATTCTTGGACACCTTTTGGAGTTACTTTACCAACTAAGATGTCGCCTTCTTTAACTTCGGTACCAATTCTTACAATACCATTAGAGTCAAGGTTTTTACGAGCTTCTTCACCAACATTTGGAATATCACGAGTAATTTCTTCAGGTCCTAGTTTAGTATCACGACAATCAATATCATAATGCTCTAAATGAAGTGAGGTATAAACATCATCTTTAACTAATCTTTCATTTAAGATAACGGCATCTTCATAATTATAGCCATTAAAAGTCATGAAAGCAACAGTCATATTTTTACCTAAAGCAAGTTCACCTTTTTCGGTAGATGGACCATCGGCAATTACTTCCCCACGATGAACTTTATCACCCTTTTTAACGATTGGATGATGATTTAGTGCAGTGGAAGCATTTGTTCTTTCAAAATCAGCTAAATAATAAGTATCTTTACCTTTAGCATTTTTAACAATAATTTTTTTACCATCCGCATATTCTACAACTCCATCAGCTTTACAAACTACGGTAGAACCAGAATCACGAGCAGCAATATATTCGACACCTGTTCCAACAATTGGAGCTTCACTGGTTAAAAGTGGAACGGCTTGACGTTGCATGTTGGCACCCATTAGGGTCCGATTAGCATCATCATATTCAAGGAATGGAATACAACTAGTAGTTATAGCGACAATTTGACTTGGAGCGACGTCAACATAGTTAACATCTTCTCTTTTAACCATAACGTTATCACCATTTAAACGACAGAGAATTTCATCATTAATAATACGATTATTATCATCTAATTTGACAGTTGCTTGAGAAATATAATAATCATGTTCTTCATCCGCGGTCATATAAACTACTTCATCTGTTACAACGCCATTTACAACTTTACGATATGGAGTCATAATGAAACCATATTCATTTATTTTAGCATAACCAGCTAAAGATGTAATTAAACCAATGTTTTGACCTTCGGGAGATTCGATTGGACAAATACGACCATAGTGAGAGGCATTAACATCACGAACATCCATGCCAGCTCGATCACGAGAAAGTCCTCCTGGTCCTAAACTTGATAAACGTCTTTTATCAGTAAGTTCCGCGATAGGATTAATTTGATCCATGAATTTTGATAATTGGGAAGATCCAAAGAATTCCTTTAAAGCCGCGGTTACAGGACGAATGTTGATTAAAGTTTTAGGTGTAACTGAATCTAATTCTTGAGTAGTCATTCTTTCACGAATAACTCTTTCCATTCTAGACATACCAGTTCTAAAAACATTTTGAATTAATTCGCCAACTTGTCTTACCCGACGATTTCCTAAATTATCTATCTCATCAGTATTACCAATATTATCATGTAAATTTAAATAATATGAGACTGAAGCATAAATATCAGGAATAGTTAAACGTCTAACTTCCGTCGCGGGATCATTACCAATAATTTTAATAATCTTTTCGGGATTTTCTTTATCATATACTTTTACTTCTTGAATTTTATCATATTCATCTAATTCTTCATTAATGATAGTTTTCTTTAAGTTAACTCCTTTAGCAAAAACAGGTCTTAAAGTTTCTAATACTTCTTTAGTTACTAAGGTACCTTTAGGAGCAATAACTTTTTTACCATCTTTAATATCTTCGGCTAAAGTTAAACCTAGTAAACGATCAGTAATATTTAATTTTTTATTAAATTTATAACGACCTACTTTAGCTAAATCATAACGAAATCTATCAAAAAATCTTGTTACTAATTGGTTTTTACTACTATCTAAAGTAGCTGGTTCGCCTGGTCTTAATTTTTCATAAATTTCAATTAATGCTTCATCAGTATTTCTAGTTGAGTCTTTTTCAATAGTATTAGCTAAATATTCGTTTTCCCCAAATACTTCATAAATATCTTCGTCATTAGATAAACCTAATGCTCTTAAGAAAGTAGTTACGGGAACTTTTCTTGTCCGATCAATACGGACATACATAATATTACGAGCATCAACTTCATACTCTAACCATGTACCTTTATTAGGTATTACTTCGCCACTTATGATACGACGACCATTTTTATCTATTTCTCTTTTAAAATAAATAGATGGACTACGAACTAATTGAGAGACGATAACCCGTTCAGCACCATTAATAATAAAGGTACCTGAATCAGTCATAAGTGGCATATCACCTAAAAATATTTCTTGTTCTTTAACTTCACCAGTTTCGTGAATAAATACTCTTGCTTGAACCTTTAGGGGAGCAGCATAGTTTACCATTCGCTCTTTGGCTTCTTTGACGGAATATCTTGGAACATCAAAAGAATATTCGCCGAATTCTAGCGAAATATTACCAGTAAAAGATTCAACCGGAAATAAGTCTTCAAATGTTTCTTTAATACCTACGTCTAAGAATTCTTGATAACTCTTTTTTTGAATTTCAAGTAAATCTTGCAACTCCATAGTGTTACGACTTCTAGAGAAGGTTCTTCTTTCTCTATGGTCTCCAAATTTTTCAACTTTATAAGCCACGATTTCACCCCAATATCTAAAATTTTAGTGCTCATTTAAAGAATTACAAATACGTCACCAATTTAAAATTTTAACAATAAAATAATATCTTGTCAATCACTTTTTGCAAGAAAAATATAAAAACCTTTACTTTTTTCTTTTATTTCAATTTTATAGGTGGAACTTAATTCTTTAATGATGCTTTTTACACCCCCATCAGTACGAATTACCGCCCATAATTCGCCCTCAGGATTTAAATGCTTTTGGGCATCTTTTAAAATAGCTAGGACTACTTGTTTGCCAGCCCTTATGGGAGGATTAGTAATAATTAAATCATACTTATCTTCCACATTCTCATATATATTACTCTCTTTAAATGAGACACTTACTTTATTTAATTTAGCATTTTCTAAAGCTAACTTTAAAGCCCGATTATTAACATCTATTCCTAAACCACTAATGTTTAATATTTTAGCTAGAACAATGCTTATAAAACCATACCCACATCCAACATCAAGAAAATTGGTAATATTTTTTTTATTTTTTAAATATGTTTCGACTAAAAGAATACTACCATAATCAATTTTATTTTTGGAAAAAACTCCATTATCACTAACAAACTCAAAAGAAGTAGAATTTAAAGTATAATTAATAATTCTACGGTTACTTTTTAGATTATCGTTGTTTGTAAAATAATGATTCATGCTATTCCCCTTTTGATTACTTTTAGTATACCAAATATCTAAAAATAGTCAATACTTACTTTTATTAGTTAGTTGGTACTTTTATAAATTATAAAGCCAAATGTTCCTACTATAAAGACTAAAACGGCACCAATTACTAATATATAGGTTAAAATACTCGTTTTTTCTTGAGGGGGTTTAGTATCATTGGTGGGCTCTTTTATTGGTTCTTTTTCTTCCTCTTTTTTCTTATATTCAACTTGAATAAATTTATTATTATAATTATTTTTATTTATATTCCAGGTTAAAGAATTATTATTTTTAAGATCAGCATTACTATTTATTACTTCATAATTATTAGAAAAATTAAGGTTAATATTTATTTCATCTAAATTAGAATAGGTATTAAAACAAGAAAAATAATTAGAAGTATTAAGCATTTGATTACCATTACTTAAAGTAGTTAAATTAATATTTTTTAAACATTGATGCGTAGCGGTTGAATTAATAAAATTAGTTTTTGGGAAACTATACTTTAATATTACATAATTATTTTGCCTATTTATTTTATAAAATTCCATATCTTCATTTTCAAAATTAAGATCCTCATTCCCCACGGATTCACTAGGACCACTATCATTATAATAAGCTGGGATAAATTCCGAGTTAAAATTTTCTTCATTAGCAACGATATTTTCTAAAGACGTGTCATCATCAATTGTTAAAGTGTAATCAACACTGCAACCACTTAAAATAATAATAGATAGTAAAAGTATTATTTTACGCATTTTATTCTCCTTTTTATTCTTCTTCGGAATTTAAATGACCATTACGAGCAAAATTATTAGCTCGACCTGTATAACCATCAATATAACCATTACGATATTTTTCAATAAATTCTTCATTAGTTAAATCTAGTTTATGACTACTATCATTATACCAACTAGTCATATCTACAACTGTATACTCAGCTTCATCAAATTTTTTACTACTTATTTTAGTTCCACTACTTCCTCCTGATGCTTCCGCGACTAAATATACTTTGCGTTCATTATCAACACCCACGATCATCGTTACATGTCCACCACTTTCTTTTACAAGTAAATCCCCAGGTACGCCAACTGCTCGATCGGCTTTTAAAGGTTCATTTGAACCAGTTAAATCTTTAAAATACTGGGCGCCTCCGACTGGAGCAATAAAACCAGCATTATGTAAAATCCAAGTTATAAAGCCAGCACATTCAGGTCCATAATAAGCATAGTTTAGCCATTTTTTAGGCTTATTACGTTCTGTTCTATAACAATAACTCCATTCATCAGGGTTGGGTGTTCCAACACAAGTACCATCATCAGAACTTGTTTGCGTCCCATGAATACGGCTTCCCCAATAAGGATCAACGCCATAAAAACTTTTAGCACTATGATTAACTCTTTGATTTTGACTATTAAGCATTGTATCGCAACTTCCTCTTTGACCACATAAAGTATAAGGAATTCTTGCTTGGTAATATGTATATAAGCCATTAATTAAAGAGACGGCGACTTGAACCGCGGCTTCTCTAGTGCCAATTCCAACTTGTAAGACATTGGATAAAATATATTCATTTAATGCTTCCACACTTGTTCCTTTAGAATTTAAAAAATCTCTTAAAGGAACATTTATAATATCATTACTACCAGTACTAGTTTCACTGGCAGTTCCAGCGTTTTTATATATTGATTGTATTTCTAACTCATTACCATTATAGTATTTTAAAACGTCTAAATAACTATAATCTTCTTCTTTGGTTAAATAATAAGCACCTACTTGGCTTGCGCCATCTCCATGGCCTGAACACCTATTATTATTTGCTAAATTTTCTAAATATCTGTAATTCCAGGTTTTTGGAATTGGTTGCAATTTTTTCTCACCTATTGTCTCCCCGCCATATTCAACATAATAATAGTTATCATCTTGGCTTCGATAACAAGCCATGTCATAATCACCACGAGCTATACGATCTCCTTTAACTCCAATTAAACCAAAAGTTTCCGCGGCAGCTTGTGCAATAACATTATTTTCATTAGTAACAGTCGCTAACTGTTCTTCATCAAAAGTAAAATTTTGAAAGCCGGAACTGCCTTCTAAAACACATCCTGTATCATGAGGAGCATAGTTTATTTCATATAAGGCATAATCACGTATTTGAATAGCAAAGGCTTTTAATAATTCATAAGAATCAGTAAATTCTCCGACTTCGGCAGCCATAACACCAGGAACATATTCAGTTTCAAAATCTAATTCCCGCGTATAGGTGTCAGTCACAGGATTGTAAACTTTAACAGTTTCGCAATTTTTTTTTAATTCATAGTAAGGAAAGCCATATAAACCAAGACGAGGATTATAATCTGCTCCGCCACCTACTGCAGTCATTATTATAAAGATAAAGAAAGCTAAGCCTCCCCCTCCAATCATAAGTTGAAGACGATATTTATTAACTACTTTTTTGACCATACCCGACATAATATCAGAATCATTACCACTTAAACTATTATTTTGAGTCATAGATTCTAAAGGATTTAAAGAGCTCTTAGAATTATTTAAAGAGTTTTCTTGATTTTCGTTAGTAGAATTATTGGCCGCATTATTGTTGGCATTATTTCCATTAGCAATATTATTAAACATCGAATTTTTGCGAAAATTAGGAGCTTGATTTGATGAGACGGCTTTATTTTGACCGATAGCTTTATTAGCCATATCAGTCGTCCCACTTTGATTTAAGCCTTTAGATAACTCCTTAACACCCGGAATTTTATCAGCTTTTTCGGCAACTTGATTAGTGGCATTATCAAGCGCACTACCAACACCAGGAATATTTTTCGCGGCATCATAAACTTTACCTCCCACTCCCGGGGCAAATGCTTCTGCGGCACCTTTAGCAGCGGTATCAACTACTTTTTTAGTATCATTATGATTATTAGGTGAATTGTGAAGATTAGAATTATTTAAATCAGAGTTTTCATTTGAATAGCCTAAGTTATTATCTTCCTTCATGGTACTTCACCTTCTTTGTCTTTTAAATTATAACATAAAAAAATATAAAAAAAAAGAAGTATAGAATACACTATTTTAAATATTTATCATAAATTAATAGTGAGAATACATGAAAGGGTGAATAATATGAATAATAACGATAGTTGTAACACAACTGGAAACTGCATTAATGAAATATTAAGTGTTATATTAGTTTTACAACAAAATGCTTGTCCAGAATCATGTTTAGATGCATGTGACAGACCGGTTTTAGGCGGTGGACCAAATTGTTTAATTTGTAATACAAGACCAGTTATGTTATATACTTGTGGGGGAAATGGAACTCCTTGGAGTATGCCAACAGTTAAAGATACAACCATAACTTGTACTGGAACAACAGGAACAGAATGTTCAAGTGTATTTAGAGTTGAAAAAATTGAAGGAAATTGCTGCACATTTAGAGTACTTGCTGACAATCCTGATCCAACTAGTTTAAATCCTTATGTTTCAACTAATTCTTTCTTTACAATGGATTGTGGATGCTTATGTGCTATTAGATGCTTAAGTGACACTTATGTAGATTGTGTTTGCTAATATTTAAAAACCTCATGTAAGAGGTTTTTTTGTGGTTAAATATTATAATAATTATTTTTAAAATATTAAAACTCGAACTATAAAGTCCGAGTTTGCTATCACTTTGGTAGCGACGGAGGGGATCGAACCCCCGACCTACCGGGTATGAACCGGTCGCTCTAGCCAGCTGAGCTACATCGCCATTTCTTTTGCATAAATAATATATCAAATTGCATGATTAAAGTCAATATTTTTTACTGCTAAATAATTTAAAAAAAGATTATTTAGCTTTACTTTCCCCGGTTTTATAATCTATTTCTACCCCATCTTCAACATTATATATATAAACATGAAAACTTAAAGTTTCTCCATGATCTTCAAAAGAAGCCGCCTCCATTTCAATGCCACTTGCGACTAAATTAGTTCCCTCATAAATAGGCGTTACCCGATATAAAACATGATTATTCGTTTCTTTAACATAATTTGCTACTTTATTTTCAAAATCAAGCATAGCACCAGTATTAGTACTGCGAGTACAAGTTATTAAATTTTTTTCATTAGCATTTTCGCCAGTAAGTTGATAACCAATTAAATGACATCTATTATATAAATATTTACCATCAACAAAATCATATTTAACAGTATGCCAACCACTAGGTTTAATACCACTTATTGAACCCCTTTCAGTCGTTGGCATAGTCTCTATTCCAACTTTAGCAAAGGCTACTTGAGCTCTATTAAGTAAATCTAAATTACTATATATTTCTAATTCTTTAGTTTGATAATCATCGGTGGTAAACTCTGGTTTATTATCATTTAGATAAACATAGGGATTACCATTATAAGGGGGAATATTTGCTAAAGAAGCATAGGACTCACTAAATACATGAACTTCTAAAAAATTATAAATATCATCTTTAAAATAAGTAAATAAAAGAATTAAAATAACTAAAATAATGGTAAATAATGATTTATTTTTTTTATGTCTTTTCATACTATTTCCCTACTTTGTATATTTATTATAACATAATTTTCTTAAAGAAAAAAGTTATGTGATTTTTTTAGAAATAACATTACTTTCCTTTTCAATAACCCCATTATAAAAACTAGGTACTTCACCCTCAATCATCATGGAAGCAATAAGAGTTTTATATTCGAGATTAAATTCTTTATAATGAAAAGGCGCTATTATCGCGGGAGTTAATTTTAAATAAATAAAAACTTCAACTAAAGCATTATTAAGACCATAATTTGTTACTTTGGTTTCTAAATTGGTTAAAATACTGCCTATAAAATTAATTTTTACAGGTATTTTAGGACCTAAATTATAAAAATAAGTACTATTAAAAACATTACCGATGGGAATATTTAAAACAATACCATTTGTTTTATGACTTAAATTATGATCATAATAACTAAATGATATATCACCATTTTCGATGTTTTTAAAAGAATTAGTTAAAAGATTAGAGACATTATCTAAAACTTTATAAGCTGTATCTAAATTAAAATCAACATATAATATTTCATTATTATTGTTTTTATTAATAACTAAAATATTATTTAAACTATCTTTATTTAATATTTCATTAGTAATATTATTGGTAATTAAATAATAAGTTACTCTTTTTATTTCTTCACTACTGATTTTTTCTAAAGTTTTATTAGCTCTTTTATTAAAATTAGAAAGTAAAAAAAATGTAAATATAATGATTAAAATAAAAGTTATAATTAAAATTTTTCCTAATATTTTATTATTATATTTACTTTTAGATTTAAACATATATTTCATATTAAAATATATGCATTAAAATAAACCGATATCTAAAAATTTATTTAAAAAAATTACTAAACCTGCGATTAATATTAAACTAACAAATATAATCATGACATAAATTAAAGCCCGAGATGATTTTACTTCTTTTTTTAAATCATTAAAATCATCAAAATCACTTTGAGTAAAAGTTAAAGTATTTGTTAATACTGCGGTTGTATCATCATTATTAGCGGC
Source organism: uncultured Bacilli bacterium (assembly GCA_947627845.1). GTDB lineage: Bacteria > Bacillota_I > Bacilli_A > RF39 > UBA660 > Caccenecus. Next base: position 29,429 of record CANQXQ010000001.1, read on the forward strand.
CTCTTTTTGTTTTTCTTCAACTTCTTTTTTGGCTTCAGTTGCTTCTTCTAAAGACATTATAGGTGAGGTTTCTCCTAGACTTTCTTCTTCATGAGCACCCCCTACAACGACGGTATTTTCATCCCCTTTTAAATCAGTTAAAATATCTAGAGGATCTAGGCTCTCTTCATTTTCTTTTTTGACATCTAATTCATGCATTGTAATCGTATTGATTAAATCCATTAATTCATGATCATCTTTGTCTTCTTTGGTTGGTAAATCATTTTTTTCTTGGGGCTCTTCATCATTTGACTCAACATTTGATTTATCAAGATTTAGGCTATTTAAGATATCAAATTGGGTATCTCTAATTTTTTTTAAACGCTCTTTATCATAATCGACTTCTTTTTCACTGCGAGCTTTTTCTAATATGGCATTAATATCATATTCTCTTGTTTCGTCCATATCAATATTTGGCTCTTCATAATCTTCATCGACAATAATACTCCGGCGTTTAGGTTCTTTATTGTATTTTGTATCAAGAATTTTTTTGATTTTTTCGACATCTATTTCTTGAGCATTATCATCAATGATGGTGGCATTAGAATCGACTTGGTAATCTTCGACTTCATAATTATTTATATTTTCATATAAACTTTCATTTCTTTGCTGTCTTAAAGGAGTTTCTGAATTTTCTTTGTAATATTTTTGCATTCGTGTTTGCATTTTACCACAATCCTTCTAATTAATGATATCATATTTTTAGCACATTTAAAAGTCTTTATCTTTCCAATTTGTCAAAGTTTTGCTATAATTAGAGATATAAAGGAGAAAATGATTTATGAAAAAAATTAAAGTTAATCAAGAAGCTTGTATTGGATGTGGAGCATGTGTGGCAATTGATCCCGAACATTTTAGTTTTAATGATGAGGGATTATCTCATCCAATAAGTCAAGAAAATTTAGAGGCTACAGAGCTTCAAAGTGCCATTGACTCTTGCCCTACTAGTGCAATTAGTATGGTAGAGGCTGATGAAATTTTAGATGGCACAGAGGAAGATCACTTAGAATGCGATGAGGAAGATGGTTGTGAATGTGAACATTGCCACACTTGCGAAAAAGAATAATATTTACAAATTTATAAAAATATTATATACTTAATTTAGCGAGACACTTCATAGTGCTTGCCATTTGGCGTAGCACCATTTACTTAACAAGGTAAATGGTGCTTTTTTATTTAAAAATTATTCGAAAATAATTAATAGAATAATTATTGCAATAAGTAATAGGATTAATAAATCTTTTTTACTCATACAACCATCACTTTCAAAAAAAAGGTAAAGTGGCAAGCACCAAGCCCCCTTAAGATGTCTCGCATGTTCAATATAACATAAATTTAAATAAAGTCAAAAAACAGATTTTATTAAATCTACTTAGCCAATTTAGTTAAATCTGCAGCAAATTTTGGACAAAATTAGGGATTTTTGCTACAGATTTGTTTAAATCTGTATTTTTTATTTATTTGACATTTTATTAACAAAAAAGATTTCTTATTCGAAATCTATTTTAAACTATATAATTTTTTTATTTCTTTTATTTTTAAAGGACGATATTCCCCTATTTTTAAATCATCTAAAGTTAAGAAAGCAATTTTAGTTCTTTTTAATTTTATTACAGGATGATTTAAACTAGCAAAAATATTTTTAACGATATGATTACGACCCTCGTGAATAGTTATTTCAATTAAAGATGTTTTCTTATCAAAATTTTTATCTTTAATTTTAAAATCTGAAGTATCTACTTTACGATTATCAATAACTATACCATTTTTTAAACGTTCAATATCATCTTTATTTAATAAACCATTTATTCTAGCTAAATAAGTTTTAGGAATATTATTTTTAGGATGCATTAAAATATTAGCAAGTTCTCCATCATTAGTTAAAATAATTAAGCCCGTGGTGTCATAATCTAATCTACCTATAGGGTAAATTCTAGTAGATGTGGGAATTAAATCAACAACTGTTTGGCGATTTTTCTCATCTTTAGTGCTAGTAATAACGCCACTAGGTTTATTTAATAAATAATAAACTTTTTTTATTTCATTATTAATAACTTGACCATCTATTTCGATAATATCAGTACTATTTACTTTAGTTCCTAATTCTGTAACGATAGTATCATTTACTTTTACTTGACCATTTAGTATAAGTTCTTCCGCTTTTCTTCTAGAAGCATAACCATAACTGGCAATAACTTTTTGTAATCTTTCCATCTTTAGACCCTTACTAACATATAAGCTAAGAATGCGACTAACAAGATTAAAACAATTAGACCATTAATTTTCTCACTTTTATTATCTTTACCAGGAATACCTAAAGCCATAGTAATTAAATAACCTCCGACTAAACCACCAATATGGGCAAAATTATCAATTCCGGGAAGTAAAAAGCCAATAATCAAATTAAGAATAATTACAGGGATTATTTGCGTTTTTAATACGGCGCCTAAATATAAGCGATAATGATAACCAAAGTAAAGCAAAGAACCTAAAAGACCAAAGATAGCTCCACTAGCACCGGCCGAAATAGCACTATGCATAACTACGGAAAGCAAAGAACCAATTATTCCACTTCCTAAAAAGACGATTAAGAATTTAGTTTTACCAATAAAGCCCTCTAATTGTCTTCCTATAATAAATAAAGCATACATATTAACAAGTAAATGCACAAGACCAATATGTAAAAAGATTGATGTTACTAAACGCCATACTTGACCAGCTTTTATTAAGGCTTGAGAATTAGCCCCAAATAAGAGTAAAGTTTTGATGTCTTCACTTCCCGAGCCAAAAATATACATGGCAATAAAAGTTAAAAAGCAAATAGTAATTAACATAGGAGTTATAATAGCTTTTTTAGGAGTAAATATTTTAGTATATGTTTCATTTTCTTTAACAGATTTAGCATTTATATCATTTGTAACATTAACTAATAAATCGATACCTTCTAAATCTTTTAGTAATTTATTTTTTAAATTAGGAAATATTTCTAACATATTTTTATTATTAGTAATTTCTTGAACATCATTGACAATAATTGAAGAAATATTATTATTTTCTTCTAAAAAAGTTAGATTATCATCAACATTAATTAAAATATTTAAAGTATTTACTTTTAAAGATAAAGTTTTTTTCTTAATTTGATCAATTATTTTAGTTGTTCTAAAAATATCAAATTTATATTGTTCTTCATTATGAATATGATTAGAATTAATTCTAATAATACGATATGGACCTTCAACATTTTCTAACCATATTTCATCTTTAGCTCCTTGAACTAAGATTGGGGTATAGTTTTCAATTGTTATAAAATAATGAACTAACATCATAACTATTTCATCATTTTTACTAGTTATACTATAATTCAAAATTAATCACCTCAAGTACTTTTATTTTAATACAAAACATATATTTAGTAAAGAGGTGATATTATGTCTTTATTATTTTATTTAACATTTATTTATCTTATTATTATGGTTATTTATTATTTTATTTATCTTAAAAATATAAGTTATGATAATTTATTTGTAATTATTTTAAATTTTACTTTTTTATGTATTCTTCCCCTTTATTATAGTTATTTTAAAGAAAATATTTATAGTTTATTTATAAGTATTGCTCTTTTTATAAGTGCTTTTATATTTAATTTAAAAATAAAAGAAATATTTCACACTAATAAAATATTTCCCTTAATTTATTTTTTAATAACTTTCTTTATTTTAGGAGTTATTACTCTAAGTTTAATTTAATTTTTCTTCTAACTCATCTAGGTAATCTGTAAAGTATTTAGGAAGTGGACAAGTAAAGTCCATTTCTTTTTTAGTGATGGGATGAATAAAGTGCATTTTATAAGAATGTAAGAATTGACCAAATTCAGTGGCTTTATCTTTAGAATATACTGGATCATTATGAACCGGAAAGCCAATATAAGCCATGTGAACTCTTATTTGATGAGTTCTACCAGTATCTAAAATACAACTAACTAGGGTATTATTTTTATATCGTTTTAAGACTTTTAAATGGGTAATGGCATTTTTACTATTTTCCGCGGTGACAGTCATTTTTTCCCGATTATTTTTATCACGACCAATTGGAGCATCGATAGTGGCCGAATTATTTTTAAAAACGCCATTTAAAAGAGCTATATATTCCCTTTTAATTCGTTTATTTTTAAAATCCTCACTTAAAAGTTCATGAGCTTTATTAGTTTTAGCAATCATTATAAGACCACTTGTATCTTTATCAATACGATGAACAATTCCTGGTCTTTCTTCCCCACCAATATTACTTAAATTTTGAGTATAATATAAAAGACCATTAACTAAAGTATTTTGATAATTACCGGCCCCAGGATGCACAACTAAGCCACTAGGTTTATTAATAATCATTAAATATTCGTCTTCATAAACAATATCTAAATCCATTTTAGTAGGAACTATATCAGTTTTTTCTACATAATCTTCGTCATGAATAATTATTTCATCATTTATTTTTAATTTATAACTGGCCTTTTCATTTTTATTATTTACAAAAACTAAATGATTGGCAATTAATTTTTGAATATATTCGCGCGAAAAATCTAAATTTTCACTTAAATATTTATCTAAGCGCATATTTTCTTTAGTGGCTAGTAGTTTTAGCATTTTTATCTTCTCCTTTTAAAATAGCAATAATTAATAGTATTACTCCAATAACTATCGCAATATCAGCAATATTAAAGATGGGGTAATCATAACCAAATATAGTAAAATCTAAAAAGTCGCGGACATAACCTAAAAAGATGCGATCTGCTAAATTTGACATAATACCACTTAAAGTTAAAGCAAAAGCCAGATTATTACGAAAATTGTTTTTAAAGTTTAACATAAAACGAAGAAGAATAATAACCGCGATTAAGGAGGCTAAAATAAAAATAAAACTATAATTATTTAAGATACTAAAAGCCCCACCGGTATTATGAGCAACGGTAATAGCAAAAAAATTTTTAATAACAGAATAAGATTTATTTAATTTAAAATATATTTCAACTAAACTTTTAGATACTTGATCAACTATTAAAATAATAATGGCAATTAAAAATGTTTTCTTGTTCATGGAAAATCACCTATTAAATTATATCATAAAATTATAAATCTACCAAGATAACATCTTCACCGATTTTAACTATTTGTTTAATGGTTACACTAACTTCTGCATCACTTTTAAAGAGTCTTTTAAAAAAATGTTTTTGCATAACAATAAAATAATTAATATTACCATCCTGGGTTATATCAGCATCCGTTATAACTCCTAAATGTTTGCCATCTTGAATATTAATAACCATTTTAAGTTGTAAATCACTTAAACGCATATATTTCCCCCTTATTAAAATATATTGATAAAAAATATTTTAATAACTTTTAAAACTATTTAATCATTCGTTTAAGACTTAAAATAGCATTTTTTTCAATCCGAGAAACTTGAGCTTGACTAATATTTAGAGATTTAGCTATTTCCATTTGAGTTTTACCAACAATATAGCGAGCCATTAATATATCTTTTTCTCTTTTTTTGATTTTTGATAAAGCCCGATTTAGGGAAATTAATAAATCTTTATCACTATTTAGATCTTTTTTATCAGCAAGTTGATCCATTAAGTAAATGGTATCTCCCCCATCATTATATATAGGTTCATAAATACTCATTGGTTCTTTTAGGGAGTCGAGAGCTATAGCTATTTTATATTCCTCAATATCAAGTTCTTTAGCAATTAAAGCATTGGTAGGTTCAATCCCATATTTATTAAAATAAGTTTCTTTAAAGTTAATAATAGCATAGGCTAAATCTTTAATACTCCGGCTAACTCTTAAAGAGGTATTATCTCTAATATATCTTTTTATTTCACCTAAGATTAAAGGAACAGCGTAAGTTGATAATTTTAAATTGTAGGACAAATCAAAGTTATCAATGGCTTTAATTAAACCAATAACCCCAACTTGGAATAAATCATCCATATTAAATTTACCTTTATTAAAACTTCGTAAAATACTTAATACAAGTTTTAAATTACCATTAATAAGCTCTTCTTTAGCTTGGGTATCACCCTGCCGGTATTTTTTAAAAAGTTCGATTGTTTGATTTGAGGTTAAAACTTTTAATTCATTAGTATTTATTCCGGTAATATCCACTTTGTATCTCGCCATTTAATAACTTCCTTTCTTTTTATTTATGGTTGAAAAGAAGTTATTTTATACATTTATAATTGTAAAGGATTTAAATCTATCTCTAGAAAAGTATCTTTATTAGTACTAAAAATATTATCAAGTTCTTTTAAAGCTGGCATTAAATGTTCATCAAAACGATATTTAATCGTAATATTAAAACGATAAATATTATTAATTCGAAAATTTAGCGCGGTTGATGGCCCCAATATAAGAGAACTAGAGGCAATATTTTTCTTTAAATAATTATAGACTTTAGTCGCGTTGGTTCGAGCTTTTTCATAGTCTTTACTAGCAACTTTAATATTTACTAAATAATAATATGGCGGGTATTTTAAAATTTTTCGAATAGCCATTTCATGATGATAAAAATCTAAATAAGCATTATTACTCGCGGCTTTAATAGTAAAGTTATCAGGATTAAAGGTTTGAATAATAACTTGGCCAGGATTTTTTCCGCGACCAGAACGACCCGAGGCTTGATTTAATAAGGCAAATGTTCTTTCACTACTCCGAAAATCAGGAATATTTAAGGTAGTATCAGCATTTATAATGCCAACTAAAGTACAATTAGGAAAATCAAGACCTTTACTAATCATTTGGGTACCTATTAAAATATCATATTCCCCATTTTTAAAGGAAGTAATAATTTTATTTTGACTACCTTTAGTTGAGGTCGTATCCGCGTCCATTCGAATTAGACGAGCATTATAACGTTCTTTTATTAAACTTTCTAATTTCTCGGTTCCAAGGCCTAAATAATTTAAAGATTTTTCTTGGCATTTAGGACATATATCATCCTTTATTTTAGTATACCCGCAATAATGGCATCTTAAGGTATTAGAAGTTTTATGGTAAGTAAGAGATATTTCACAATTAGGGCATTTATAAGTAAAACCACAATTACTACAAGTGATAATAGTCGAATAACCTCTTCTATTTAAAAGTAAAATTATTTGTTCTTTTTTATTTAAAGTATCTTTTATACTTTTATCTAAAGCTTCACTTATAATAAAATTACGTTTTTTTAATTCCGAGGTCATATCGACAATAATGCTTTTAGGTAACGCTTGATTATTAGCCCGATTTTTTAAAGTTAAAAGTTCATAATTTCCTTTTAGAGCCCGGGCCATACTTTCTAAACTGGGGGTTGCACTTCCAAGTACTAGCGGAATATGATAATATTCACATCTTTTTTTGGCTATATCAAGAGCGTGGTAGCGAGGATTAGAGTCTTGTTTATAAGTGTCACTATGTTCTTCATCTACTATTATTATACCAATATTTTCTAAAGGAGCAAAAATAGCACTTCTGGTACCAATAACAATTTTGACATCTTTATTTAAAATTTTTAAATATTCATCATACTTTTCCGTTTTAGAAAGACCACTATGGAGAATAGCTACATCATTTCCAAAATAAGCATAGAAAATATTTATTATTTGTTCAGTTAAACTGATTTCTGGCACTAATAAGAGCGCTGTTTTATTTTGTTTTAGTACAGCTTTAATTAAATTTAAATAAACTAAAGTTTTACCACTTCCAGTTACACCATAAATTAGAAAGGTTTTATTTTCATTTAAAGAGTTACAAATAGTTTTAAATACTTCTTCTTGTTCTTTATTTAAAGTTTTTTCTTCAATATTTTCTTTATTTTTATTTAAACGATAAACTTTTTTAGAAATTATTTTAATTAAACCATTTCTTTCAAGTTCCCGAATAGCAGTTCTATCAAATTCTTTTTTATTTATTTCTCCATCTTCCAATAATTTTTCTAATATAGCTACTTTCTTACCGCGATGGCTATTTATATATTCCCTCACGGTATTAAGATTAGCATTTATAGATACATAATATTCATATTTATTATAATTAGCTTTTTGATCTTTAATTTTTAGGGCACTTGGAAGCATTGTTTGATAAGCCGTAATTAAATTACATAAAGTTAGTTCTTTTAAATATTTACCTAATTCTAATAACTCCGAATTTAAAACTAAAAATTCATCTTCAATTCTTACAATACTTTTTAATTCATAATTATCAGTATATTTATCAGTTATTTCTAAAACAATTCCATGCACTAAACGGGTATTAAAAGGCACTAATACTTTCATGCCTACTTTTATTTTAGTTTCTAGTTCTTTAGGAATTAAATAAGTAAAAGCTTTATCTAAAGTTTTTATATGGTATTCAATTACACAATAAGCATACATATTAGGACCTCCTATAATCATTATAGCAAATTATACAATTTTAGATAATTGTTTTTATTTTATTTCTTAAAAGAATGATTACTTTGCTACATTTAAACTCGCGATATTTTACGAGTTTAAAACCTACCACCTCTAGTTTCGAGTTTTGGTCAAAATTTTTGACCAAAAAATTTTGGCTTTCCCTATCAGTTAAGATAAAGCTATATCTTTTGGGAAATTTATCAAAATTATTTTTGACGGCTTGTTTTATCTCTTTAGTTCCATTTTTGAACTCATAAAGTTTTGCTAAATCACTATCGAGCATGATTATTTGCCACGGATTTCATAAATTAAATCGGACATACTTCTTCACTTTCTTTAATAAAAAAAGAAGTTAAATTTAACTTTAGCTTCTTTATATATTTATTATATATATGTCAATATTAGAATATTTCACTTAAATCAAAGTTCCGCGATTTAATTGTTCCACCCTCAATGTCGTAGCAATCATTAATAATACAAAAGGCATTTTTATCAATGGCGCGGATGGTTTCTTTAAAATAATAGTAATCATTAGTCGGAACAACACACATTAAAATTTTCTTGGTTTTATTGGAATAGCCTCCTTTACCATCTAAAAGAGTTACGCCTAAATGTAAATCATTAATTATTAGATTTTCGATTTCTTTATATTTTTCACTTTGAATAAAGAAAAGTTTACGTTTAGAAATACCAATTATCATCCGATCAACAATAATACTAAAAATATAAGTTATTATAATAGCGTATATAACTTTATTAACACCCATGACTAAACCAGCAAAGAGAATGATAACCACACTACTGATGAAATTAGCTCGGCCCTCAGGCATATGTAAATATTTACACATAATATGCATTATAATATCAGAGCCACCAGTATTATAACCAGTTTTATAAATTAAACCATTAGCAAATCCATATAATATAGAAGTTAAAGTAAGAGTTAAGAGAAAATCATCAAATTTAAAATAAGGAATTAATAATTTACTCAAAGGTAAAGTAAAAGTTATCATAAGGGGGTATAAAATACTACCGATAATTGCTTTTTTAGTTTTATTAACACCCAAAGTAAAAAAGCTAATTATAAGTAATAAAGTATTAGCTATATAAATAAATATTTCATCATTCCAGCCCAGCCAATCTTTAAAGACAATAGCAAGACCACTTACACCTCCGGTTACTAAATCATATTCGACAAAAAACATATTATAATTTAAAGCTAATAAAAAAACTCCAATAATCATCATTAAATTACGCAATAATTTATTTTTATTAGTTACTATCTTAGTTAATTTCTTTATTTCCATCTTGATCATCCTTTATTTTAATATAAAGTTAAATTTTATAATTGTCAACATAAATTATTTAAAAATTCATATATTTTTTTAGAGGTGAATAAATAAATGAATGGCAATTTTTTTAGTACCCCAACATTTCCCGCCAATAACAATTTAAATACTTTGGAAAGTCCTCCCGGAAATATAAATTTTAGTAGTACTAGTTTACCTATGGAACAAAGTTATATTGAAAATATTTTAAGACTTAATAAAGGAAAAAAAGTTAAAGCTTATTATTCTTACCCGGATTCCAATGAATGGCGTGATAAAATTTATGATGGGGTCATTGAGGAAGCTGGAAGAGATCACTTAATTATGAGTGATCCTAAAACAGGAGATTGGTATCTACTTAGAATGATTTATTTAAATTATGTTACTTTTGAAGAAAAAATAAATTATAGTCATGATTATTCAGAAAAAACGTTTTAGAAGTCTAGACTGTTGACAAAGTTAAAATTTTGAAAAACAGTCTTTTTATTTTATAAAATATCAACAGTTTAAAAAAAGCTAAAGTTTAGCATTTTATATTTTAAAATCATCAATTATTTCATCTTCCATATCCTTACCATCAAAGAAAAGCTTAATTTTAAATTTATGAATCTTAGCAATAACATTAGTTGGAAAATGTCTAATTATGGCATTTTGCAAACTAGCATTTTTATTGTAATAATTTTTAGCCGCACATAATTTTTCCTCTAATTCTCTAATTTTTTCTAATTCTAAATTTAATTCTTCATTTTTATTTAAACCTAAATCATCAATCATTTTTAAAATTAAAGTAAGTTCTTCATTTAATTTACTATCCATATCAAAATTAGACAAATTCATAGTATTTAACTTTTCATAATCTTTAAAATAATTTTTATCACTTTTCATATGTTTTTTAATACTATTATTAATCCTAATTAAAATATCATATTTTATTTTTAAATTTTCATCAATAATTTCTTCTGCTTCATTAATTTTGGTATTTAAATCGTTTAATTTATTAAAAGAAATAGTATAAAAAATACCACTTAAACAAATTAAAATAATAATTATTAAAAGTATAGATAACCACCACATATTTTTCACCTAGTATAAGTGTACCAAATTTCTGACGAAAAGTCCATCTTTATTAAAATAAAAGTATTGCAAAATAAAAAGTGTTGGATTATTATAAATCTCGCTAAAGAAAGAAATAATTCCAACACAATTAATATTATACACAAATTTCTTGATTTTTAAAGACTATTTCTCTCTTTAGTAAAAAGAAGGGAAATTTTTTTATGAAAAATACGGAAAAGAATAAACAAAAATGGGTTAAACAAATTGAGGATACTTTAAAAATTGGAGGAAGGAGTAAAAGAACATTTGATAATTATAAATCTCATTTAAAAAGATTTGTAAATTATTATGATGAGGAAGTAGAAATTGATAAATTAACGGAAAGTGATATTCTAGATTATTTAAAAGTCAATTTTATTAATAAGTCACTTTCTGGAGAAACTTATAATATGGCTATAAAGTCTATTAGTCTATTTTATTCTGTTTGTTTTGACAAAGTTTTAAGAAAAAATTTATTACCTAGCCACAAATTAAGAAAAAGATTACCTAATATAATTACAAAAGATAATTTTATTAAAATTTTTAATAATGAAAATAACATTAAACACAAATGTTGGCTTTTACTTGCTTTTTGTTCTGGATTAAGAGTTGAAGAAGTTGCTAAAATTAAAATCGAGAATATCATTTCAGAAGAACATAAACTTAAAGTTCTAGGTAAAGGTAATAAAGAAAGATATACTATTTTACCTGATATAACTATAAAATTTTTAAGAATTTATTATAAGAAAAAGCAAATAAACAAAAAACATGGGTATCTATTCAATGGTAATACAAACCATGATTCTTTAAATTGTAAAACCATTATTAACTATTTTTCCAAAATTAAAAAAGATTATAAACTAAATAATAATTTAACTTTCCATTGTTTAAGACATTCTTTTGCTACTTATTACTTAATGAATGGTGGTAATATTTTAACTCTCCAATCTATGCTTGGCCATAAGTCAATAAATTCTACAATTATCTACTTACACTTATCACAAAATTTTAATAAGTTGGAAGGCATTAAATATGTCTAAATATACAGTTCAAGATATTTTCCAAACTTATGGAGATGAATATATCAAGCATCATAACTTATCAAAAGAAGAGTGGAAAGTCTTTAATGCCATTAGAAATTGTGGTACTCCTTCTTTAGGTTATCATATCTGTACTTGTGATGAATGTGGTGAAGAATATTTTAGCTTTAATTCTTGTCGTAATAGACATTGCCCTATGTGCCAAAATTATGCTCGGGAAAAATGGATTCAAAAAGAAGCTAGTTATTTATTAGATTGTAGATATTTTCATATTATTACAACTGTTCCTTATGAACTTAATGAGATACTCCTATTTAATCAAAAAATATGTTATAACATCTTATTTAAAGCTACTTCTGAATCAATTTTAGAACTTGCTAATGATACAAAATGGTTAGGTGCTAAAGTTGGCATTACTTCTATTTTACATACTTGGGGACAAACTATGGAATTTCATCCTCATATTCATTCTATTGTTACTGGCGGAGGTCTTAAAAATAATCTTTGGATTTCTTGCGATAAAGATTATCTTTTTAAGATTCAAGTTTTAGGTTCCTTATTTAAAGGTAAATTCTTATTTTATTTAAAACATAATCATTCTGATTTAGTTTTAAATGATAATTTAAAAGATATAAAATCTTTTAACAAATTTCTTGAACCGCTTTATGGTAAAACTTGGATTACTTATATTGAACCCCCTAAAGGTAAAAAAGAAAATGTTATCGAATATGTTGGTAGATATTCTTTTAGAGTAGCTATTTCTAATGATAGAATTAAAAACATTGATAATGGTTTAGTTACCTTTGAATATAAAGATTACAAAGATAATTCTAAAATAAAAGAAATGACTATTACTGCCGAAGAATTTATTAGAAGATTTTTACTTCATGTTTTACCCAATCATTTTACTAAAATTAAACATTATGGTATTTTAGCTAATCGAAATAAAAAAAATAATATTAAATTTTGTAGATTTCTTATTTTTAAAATTATAACTAATAATTTTATTTCTACTATTACAAGGGAACTTCATGTATTCAAATGTGAAAAGTGTGGTTCAACTAATTTTACTTATTCATTTAAATATAATGTTTATCGATCGTGTTTTAATTAACTTTTATCTTAATTTCAGGATTCCATACTTTAGGGGTAAGGGGTTAATATATTCCAAAATACTTTATTTGTTATTTTTTAATTTATAATTTTATAATTTTTATAAATTTTAAAGAAAAAAAGAGCAATACTTTCCCCTTATACAACTTTTCTAAATAAATTTGGTACACTACATTTATAACATATTTCTTATACAAGAAATATGCCATAAATTACTTAACAGTATATCATAAATTATTTAAAAATTAAATTCTTATTTCAAAAATAAAAACATTTTGCGATTAATTAGCAAAAATGTCTTATTTATTAATATATTATTTCTTACAAATTAGTATAGAAATGAATAACAAGTAAAAATTGTAAATTGCTACTTTAATAAAATTATAAGTAACGAAATAATCTTGAATCAACTATGGAAATTTTAGATCCATTAAGAAGATAACTAATCAATTAATATTTATTTACGAAAAAACGAACTTTTTATTATATTTGTTATTTAATGCCGCAAGTACTAGGACTATAAGCACCTAAAACAGTTAGTAAAAATTTAATTAAAATTGGTAAGAAAAAGATGATAATAGCTATTATTAGCCTTTTTATGGCTTTTTGAGTAGCTTTTTTAATTTCATCTTGATTACCCGCGGTTGCTTTTATAAAATCAACGATAGTAAAAACAAATAACATAATTATGGCCGCATATTTAATTAAATCAAAAGCAAATTGTAAATAATAGGCTGGCTCTCCTTTTACTGTAGGATTACCTAAATAACTATTACATACTCCAGTAGTCCAATCAAGATTGCCAGTATCAATGTTTTGATTGAGCCCTTCTGCTTCTAAAACTTCAGATGGTAAACAAACATTTTTGTATGTTGATATAGCATAGCCATAATTACCTGTACAATCATTTATATAGATATTTTCTGGACACGCTCCATCTTCAGGAAAAAAATATTTTAAATCTTCTTTAAAAATTTTAAAAGTTATTTGAGTTACATCTTCAATATTATTGGGATTGCTTCCTTCAGTAACATTAAATTCAATATCAGATAATGTAGTAATATTGTGTGCAGTTTCTTGATGACTATGATTATCATTATGCCGATATTGAAATTTTATATTTTTTTCCCCTTCTTCTGTTATATTAAAATCTATACTAGCAATTCTTTTGTTATCAATAGTAAGGTTATTATAGGAGCATGCACTTTTAACTTTGCCAATTTGTGTGCCTGGAGTTGAAGGCGTTGAAGGATCAGGAGGTGTTGAAGGTGTGCCATCAACAAATTGAAAATAGCTAGATGTGTCTTTTTTACTTATTGGATCTTTATAACTACCTGAAACATATTTCATTGCCGGACATTGATTGGCATCATAATATTTTTTTAATATGTCTCTTTGATCAGATTCATATGTTTTATCTCCTATTAAAGTTTGAGTATTTCTCTTATAATACGCACCATATGTAGGAGCGCCACGATCGGCAAAATGAAGAAAACCTATAGTACTGATCATATTACCCTTAGATCGATTTGGGATTAACTCTGCTACCAAATTACTATTAGCTACGTTATATGGGCATAATGTGGTTTTAATCTCAGAATAACCACAATAACGTAAAGTACCATCATGAAAAGCATTACTATCAGATATATTAAAGTTGTTATCACGAATAGTACTACCGCTTGCTGGCCATGATGGTATACTGCTTAGTGCAGTGTCTTTAATACCATATCTTTTATATGTTTCATTTTTATCATCATCAACATAGTACTCAAATTTATAATAATAATACAAATTTCTTGGCATGCCATTGTAGGTTTCTGTCCATCCATTATCAGGAATCCAATATTCACACATTAAAGCCTTAGCATTAGGAATACTGATAATTAAACTTAAAAATAAAGTTATAATAAAAATTAGTTTCTTCATAATTAGCCTCCTAACTACTCTTTTATTTTAACAAACTTTAAACAAAAAAACTAGCTTTTTATTGTTATTTATAAATTATGAGTATATAATATAGTAAAAGTTAGGTGGAAACTCATGAAAAAAGAAATTAAAGATTATAAAACTATACATTTTATTGGGATTGGAGGCGCTAGTATGTATGCGATGGCGGCTCAATTAAAAAATGATGGTTTAAATATTACAGGAAGTGATATGCAAGAGTCAAGTAATACTGAATATTTAAAAAATATGGGAATTGATGTTATAATTGGCCATGATACACGTTTAGTTAAAGAAGCCGAGTTAGTTATTTATACGGCAGCTATCCATGACAGTGATCCCGAGCTTTCTTTAGCGAGAGAAATGGGAATTGAGACAATTGAAAGAGCAGCTTTTATTGGGGAATATACCAAAGATTATGAAAATTTAATTTGTATAAGTGGGACTCATGGAAAAAGTACCACGACTAGTATGATTGCTAGTGTATTTTTAGAAGCAAATTTAAACCCTACAATTCAAATTGGAGCCTCTTTAAAAAGAATAAATGGCAATTATTATACCGGAGGGAAAAAATATTTTATTTTAGAAGCTTGTGAATATGTTGATTCTTTTTTACATTTTCATCCGACCGCGGAAGTTATTTTAAATATTGATGATGATCATTTAGATTATTTTAAGAATATTGAAAATACTAAAAAATCTTTTCGTAAATATGTCGAATTATTACCGGATAATGGTTATTTAGTTATAAATAAAGATGATCCTAATACTTTAAATTTAGATAAAGGAATTAAAAATGTAACTACTTTTGGAATTGATAGTGAAGCGTTAGTAAAGGCCCAAAATATTAAATATGATGAAATGGGATTTCCAACATTTGATGTTTATATAAATAAAGAATATTATGACACTTTTAGCTTAAAGGTAAGAGGAAAGCATAATGTTTTAGATGCTTTAGCAACTATAAGTATGGCACGTAATTATGATATTGATAAAGATATTATCAAAAAGGCTTTAAAGGAATTTACAGGGGTTGGAAGAAGATTTGAATATAAAGGCGAATATAAAAAAGCCCATATATTTGATGATTTTGCTCATCATCCAACGGAAATTCTTTCTACTTATAATAGCGCTACGAGTATTAAACATAGAGAGACTTGGGCAGTTTTTCAATCACATACTTATAGTAGAACAGCAGAGCATCTAAAAGAATTTGCTCAGGTTTTAGCTAAATTTGATCATGTAATTATTTGTGATATTTATGCGGCTAGAGAAGAAAATATTTGGAACGTTAAAGAAGATGATCTGGTTAAACTTATAAAGGCTACCAATAAAAATGTAATTCATATTCCTACTTATGTAGAGATTGCTAATTATTTAAAAGATAAGGTTCAGGAAGATGATTTAATTTTAACGATTGGAGCCGGTCCTGTTAATAAAGTGGCTGATATACTTTTACAAAATAATAATTAAAGCCAAAACATAAAGGTATAATATATATAATAATAAACTTGATTATAAAATAAGTTATTATTAAAATTTCTAGTTAAGAAAAAAGTAAAAGAATTATAAATAATACTTATTAAGATAAAACATATTAATATTTTTGATATGTTTTTATTTAATGCTTTTTTATTTAAGATTGATAAAATAATAATAACCGTTGAAAGAGCAAATAAAAATCCAAAATCAAAGATATATCGAGGTAAAATTCCAGCAATTTCAGTATCAAAAATAATTATAATTAAAGCTATAAAAAATGAATATTTACATATTTTATATAACTCATTTGGAATGATATTTTTAAATTTAAAATAGAATAAACTTAATAAACATATTAAATTAATGGAGAAAAAACCACCGTACATATTTTCATAAATAGTTGTACCTATATAAGAAGTTGTGATACTAGTTGGTTCTATAAAAGGAAAAATAGGAATTATTTTAGTGTTGGAAAATAAAAAGTAATATATTCCTAAAAAGATACGATCAAATTTAAATCCCCTTCTTGTCATATCATTAGTTGTTAAATTATAATTAGCACCAAAATCAAAAATATTTCCAAATCGAGCATAATTATAATACATTAAAAGAAGAGCAATAATGATAAATGGTAAAAGAAAGCAAAGAGTTTCTTTTAAAGATTTTTTACTAAATAGCTCTCTTTTGGAGATATATGGCCATAAGATAAGAACAGGAAAGATAATAATTACTAAACATTGAGGACGGCAACCAGCAATAAGAGCCATACAAAAGCTTCCGAGCGTTAAATATTTTTTATTTAATTGAGAATTTTCGGTAGCTTTTAAATAAAAATTAAGGCTAAAGCAAGCTAAAGTAACAGTATAGATTATAGGGAGATTATAAAAATCAGACTTTCCCATAAAGGAAGCCATTCCACTAGCCATGATAAAGAAAATGGTGATAAAACAATAATAAATATAAGAGATATTTTTAAAATAACGTTTGATTAGATTATTAATTAAGGAAAAAGCTGATATAATAAAAAGTAAAATAGCAATAGACATAGCCGCATAATTAGTGAGATTTTTACCGGTAATTAAATAATAAGGAAGATATGTTAACAAGCAAGGAACAGGACCAAAATAAGAATAATACTGACCATTAAAAAAGGCATAATCCCAATAGTATTCCGTATTTCTTAGTAATTTTGAATCACGATAAAAGGTATCGTATGGGTTAGATAAGTTTAAAAGTTTTGCATTTACTTTCAAATCTAAATTAAAATGACCTTGAGCTAAGGCTCGGGCTAAATTTTTATATTGGTTATCGGTTTCAGTTCTTTGATAATCACTATTACGGAATAGTGCTAAAAAACTAAATAAGAAAAACAAAATGGCAATTAGAGAAATTGTTACATATTTAGCTTTTTTAAAATTATATTTAAGTTCTTGTAATTTACTAGTGGGATTAATCAAAAAGATTGTCATACATATAATTATTATAATTATTAAACGGAGATTATTAATAAATAGAGGAACTTGTTTATTTATAACTAATTTATTAATAATAAAAGGATTGGCACTAGAAAAGTATATTTTAAGAGTATTTATTTTGCCACTAGCATTTAAGCGGAGGTAATGGCTAGGATTAACATGAGACGCATAAACTCTAGAACCAGCTTTAAAAGGAATTTGATTAGCTTCATCACTATATACTATTTCATAATTAATGGTGGTGTAATCTTTATTAGATAAATTAAGATATAAATTATTTACTTGAGTATTTAAATTAGAAATTTCTAGGTAAGCATTTTCTTTTTCCGTAATACTGCATATATTATCTTGGCAATTTAAACCCGATCCTATTTGGTAAGTTAATTCTTGTTCATTTTTAAAAAATAATGATTCATAATGCCGAAATTGAAAAACCGTTAATTCTAAAATTAAGCTTAAAATACAACTAATTAATAAATATTTTAAAAAAAGATTAGGATATATATTTTTAAAAACATGAGTTTTTAATATTAATAAAATTAACAAAATTAAGAAAAAAACTATAATCATATTTACTCCTGTAACTCAATTGTAAATTTATTATATTATAGTTGGAAAAAATCGGCAACTACTTATAAAAATAAATTAATTTTTTGTTCATATTCAGCTAAAATATTTAAAAATTCTGTTTCTGTTTTAGCTTTACATATTTTTTCTTTATATATTTTAGATTCAGGTAGACCTTTTAAATAATATAAAGCATGAGTTCTTATTTCTAGTAAAGCAACTTTGGGATTTTTATCTTTTTTTAATAAATTGAAATGAGTTTTAATCATGGCTATTTTTTCTTGATATGTTGGTTCATTTATTAAAACATTATTAGTTAAATATTCATTACATCTTTTAAATAACCAAGGATTACCTAAAGCTCCTCTTCCAATCATGACGGCATCACATTTAGTAAATGAAAGCATTTCTTTAGCAAGTTCGGGAGTGGTTACATCCCCATTTCCAATGACCGGAATATGAACATTTTCTTTAACAGCTTTGATAATATTCCAATCAGCTTTACCACTATAGCCTTGAGAACGAGTTCGTGCATGAACAGCGATAGCACTAGCCCCATTTTCTTCACAAATTTTAGCAACCTCAACGGCATTAATACTATTTTCATCCCAGCCACTTCTTATTTTAACAGTAACTGGAGTATGGACAGCTTGGACGACCGCGGCAACGATTTTACCTATTTTTTCAGGATTTTTTAAAAGCGCACTACCGGCTTGAGCTTTGAGGGCGACTTTAGGGACAGGACAGCCCATATTCAAATCAATAATATCGGGGTGCATAGTTTTTTCGACGATTTTAGCCGCTTCCACAAAAGTTTGTTCATCACTGCCAAATATTTGTTGAGCAATAGGACGTTCTTCCGCACTCATTTTTAACATATCTAAAGTTTTATCATTACCATAAGTTAAAGCATTGGAGCTAACCATTTCGGCATAAATTAAGCCAACTCCCATTTTTTTTACTATTTTACGAAAAGAGGTATTAGAAATACCTGCCATAGGTGCTAAAACTAAAGGATTAGAAATAGTGATATTACCAATTTTAAAACTCATTTACAACACCTCTTTCATAAAAAAAATAGGAAATTAATTTTCCTAAATTATACTATAATTATTTAATAATTTCAATTTCAACTTCATCGCCAGTATTTAACATAAAGCAATTAGCATCATCTTTATCAAGATGAATTTCATAAAAGCCATTATCTGATACTTTAACAAAAGCTTCCATTGTTCCACCTTTATCATTTTCGACGATTAATCTCACAAGATCTTCATGTTTAAGGCCTAATTCACGAGCTTTAATTGGGTTCATATGAATATGTCTTTCAGCTTGAATACAAGCATTTTCTAAAGTAACCTCCCCTTTAGGACCAATTAAAGTAATAGTTTCACTATCTTCTAAATCCCCACTTTGTCTTACAGGAGGATTAAGGCCTAGAACAAGAGCATCACTCCGAGATATTTCAACTTGATTATATTTTCTTAAAGGACCAATAACCCGAACATGTTCAATGGTCGCCGTGGGACTTTTTAAGGTTACCGTTTGAAATGAAGCAAATTCCCCAATTTGATTTAAGGGACGTTTAATAGATAAAGGTTCATCAAACAATTTATCATAAATTTCTTTAGTTAAATGCACATGACGATTACTTATAGCAACAGTGCCATATATTTTTTCTTGCATTATCAACACTCTTTTCTATTTTTATTTTACCAAAAAATAATAAAAAAAAGAAGATTTTTTTATAAATTCTTCTTATAAATTCTTTTTAATTTCGGCGATGACATCTAATTCGTTAAAATAAATTTTTTCCCCTTTTATTTCTTGATATTCTTCATGGCCTTTACCTACTAATAAAATTAAATCGCCATCTTGCGCATTTAAGCAAGCATATTTGATAGCTTCAGCTCGATCTTCTATTTCAATGTATTTCGCCTTAACTTTATTTAAACCAACTTTTATATCTTCATTTATAGCGCTTACTTCTTCAAAGCGCGGGTTGTCCATCGTAATAATACTTAAATCACTTGAACCACCAATAATTTCGCCTAAATTATATCTCCGCTCCTTAGGACGATTGCCTCCCCCACCAAAAATGCTAATTAATCTTTTAGGTTTATAAGCCCGAAGAGTTTTTACTAATTCTTTCATACCATCTTCGGTATGGGCATAATCAATTAACACTTTAAAAGTAGGAGTTACTAAAGCAATTTCCATGCGACCTCGAACTTTAGTAGTAAGTAGAGCTTCTTTTTCTTTTGTTCGATTAATTCCGATTTTTTCACAAACAGCGATAGCACATAAAGCATTATAAACATTAAATTCGCCAGGCATACTTATTTTAAAAGTATCATTTACAATTCCAACAGTGGTAAATTCAGTACCTAAAAAGTTAGTTTCATTTAAAAGATTAATATTTTTAATTTTTAAATCCGCAGGATTATTTAAAGCATAAGTAGTTTGGGGGGCTTTAACATTCTTTAAAACTTCTTCTAAATATAAAGAATCATTATTAATAATTATTTCTTTACTATTTAAAAATAATTTATTTTTACAAGCAATATATTCTTCATGGCTAGCATGTTCTCCAGGACCAATATGATCCGTGGTTAAATTAGTTAAAACACCTAAATCAAAAGTAATACCGGCTAGACGATTTAATTTAAAAGCTTGACTGGAAGTTTCCATCACTACATGCGTAATTCCGTGATCAACCATTTCTCGAAAAGCTTTTTGGACTTCATAAGATTCAGGAGTAGTATTATTAGTGTGAATAACTTTATCAAGATACTTAATACCAATACTGCCAATTAGCCCACATTTTAGCTCACTCGCCTCTAAAATATCTTTAATCATATGAGTTGTAGTAGTTTTACCTGTTGTTCCAGTTACCCCGATAGTAGTTAAAGATTTAGCGGGATTATGAAAATAATTAATAGACATATAGGCTAAAGCTAGCCGAGTGTCCGCGACTTTAATAATAGTTATATCTTCATCTATCATGATATCTTTAGAAACTATTAAAGCCGTGGCGCCATTTTGAAGAGCCATATTAATATAATCATGGCCATCACTATTAAAACCGATTAAAGAAAGATAAACATCATCTTTTTCAACTTTACGACTATCATATTTAATATCTTTAATAGAAACATCTAAAGAACCTTTTATTAAGGTATAATTTATATTTTTTAATAATTCTTGTAATTTCATATTATTTACCTATTATATGAGACACATCTATTTCACTTTCAAAAACTACATGAGATGGTCCTTTCATATATAATTCATTATTAACATATTCGATTTCTAGAGGTCCTCCGACTTGTTCTACAGTACACTTATTAGAAGTTAAGCCTAAAATAGAAGCAATAACGACCGCGGTTGCACAGCCGGTGCCACATCCAATAGTTTCACCAGTTCCTCTTTCCCATTCTCTAATTTTAATATAATCTTTACTTACGATTTCCGCAAAAGTGACATTAGTCCTTTTAGGAAATAATTCTAAATGATTTTCAATCGCCGGACCATATTTTAAAACATCAAAATTTTTAACATCATTTACAAAAATTACCGTGTGAGGATTACCCCATGATAAGGAACTCATTTTAAAGGTTTGATCTAAAATCGTTATTTCTTCCATCAAAAATTTTTCATGAGGGGTATTTACCGGGATTAAACTAGGTGTAAAAATTGGCAAACCAATATTAGCCTTAATGTTAGTAACCTCACCATCAGTAATGGTTAATTCAATATTTTTAATTCCACCTAAAGTTTCAACAGTAAAATTAGTTTTATCAGTTAAATGATGATCATAAACATAGCGACCAACACTCCGAATTCCATTCCCACACATTTCAGCTTCCGTGCCATCAGGATTAAAGATTCGCATTTTAAAGTCAGCTTTAGTGCTAGGACAAATAAGAATCATACCATCACTACCTATACCAAAATGATGGTCCGAAACAAATTTAGCAAGTTCATTTAAATTAGATAATTTTTGATTAATGGCATCAATATATACATAATCATTGCCATAAGCTTGCATTTTGGTAAATTTCATATTTTCCTCTTATTCTAGGGCTTGATTTAAATCCGCGATAATATCATCGGCATCTTCAATGCCAACAGATAAACGAAGTAAAGTTTCGGTGATACCTAAAGCTTCTCGAATTTCTTCTTTAATTTCCATATGAGTTCTCGTAACAGGATGAGTAATTAATGATTCTACTCCGCCTAAACTTTCAGCAAAAGTTACAAGTTTTACTTTAGTTAATAATTTATTGACAGTATCAAGACTATCAACTCTAAAGGAAATCATTCCTCCAAAGCCGGTAGTTTGTTTAATGGTGGTCGCATAATTGGGATGATCTTCAAAACCAACATAATATACTTTTTCTACTTTAGGATGATTTCTTAAAAAATTAGCAACTTTCAGAGCATTTTCACTATGTTTAGTCATCCGAAGAGCTAAAGTTTTGATGCCTCTTAAAAGAAGCCAAGAATCCATAGGACCTAAGCCCGCGCCATTAATATACATTTGAATTTCTAATTTTTCGCCAATTTGTTCATCTTTTACGATGACTATTCCAGCGACTACATCATTATGGCCACCTAAATATTTAGTACCACTATGGATGACAATATCAGCGCCTAAAGTTAAGGGTTTTTGATAATAGGGAGTTAAAAAAGTATTATCAACTACGACTAAAGCCCCTATTTCATGACCAATTTTAGCAATAGCCGCAATATCAGCAACTTTCATCATAGGATTAGTTGGAGTTTCAATAAATATCATTTTAGTATTGGGTTTAATAGTTCTTTTTAATAAATCTAAATCAGTTAGATCAATACTATCACTTAAAATTCCTAATGGTTCTAATACTTCATTTACACATCTAAAAGTACCACCATAAACATCATCAGAATAAATAAGATGATCGTTAGGTTTTAAAAGAGATGTAATTAAAGAAACGGCAGCCATGCCAGAATTTACAGCAAAAGCTCTATTTCCTTCTTCTAAAATACACATTGTTCTTTCTAATTCTTCCCGAGTGGGATTAATACAACGTGAATAATTATAAGGATCAGTTTTTTCTAGACCATGATGTTTATAGGTAGCAGTTTGATATATAGGGTAACTGATAGCCCCAGTATGGGGATCAACTCCATTTGCTCCATGAACAACTTTCGATTCAAATTTTAAATTTTCTTTACGATTGGGATTTTCATAATTGTTAAAATATTTCATAATACCTCCTATTTAAGGACATTCCCTTAAGTTAAATATATCAATTAGTTAGGTAGTTGTCAAGTAAATGCCTATTAATCTTTACAATTAAATATATGAAAATAGAAAGCCTAAATTGCTTTCTACCTTAATTATTTATAGCAAATAAATCGTTTATCTTTGCATAAGCCTCGTCAAAATCATCCATGGCTAGTTCAATTACTTGAGTGTTTTTTAATTCTTTAATTTTTGGAAGTAAAGATTTATAAGTATTTTGTTGATTAATACTATTATCTAAACTAAAAGCTTGATAATTATGATGAACTCTTTTTAATCTTTCCGTAAATATATTGGTATCTTTTAAATATAAAGATATATAGTATATGTCATAGTTTAAATCCCCCAGTTTTTTTAAAAGATCTTCATAGACATCAGTATAATCATATTCTTTATAGCCTAAAAGAGCATAAACATATTCGGTAAAGAAAGTACGATCAAAAATTAAATTTACTTCACTATTTTCAAGTGCTTGCATATAGTTTAATAACGCATAATACATTTTTTTACTTTTTTCTTTGCCAGTCAGAGTTTTATCTTTATTACCCGTTAAACGATAAAGATTAGAGGCTGGAATATTTTCTCTTAAATAATTAGTTAAATTGGTTTTGCCACAGCCTTGAGGTCCCTCAACAATAATACATTTAGATTTCATAGTTTTTTCTTCTCCTTAATAAAGTATGACGATATGATACTTCTTCTTTTACTTCTTTTAAAATAGTTTCTTCATAATCTTCTTCTTTAAATTCTGGAAAATAAGCATCAGCACTAGGACACGTAGCATCTATTTTAGTTAAAAGAAGTTCATCAGTAATGGGTAAAAATAATTGATATATAGACTGACCGCCAATAATGTAAACATCTTCGTCAATTGTTTGTAAATATTTTACTAAATCAGGAAAATTAGAGAAAACTTTTACCCCTTCGATATTTAAATCTTTATGAGTTAAGACAATATGTTCTCGATTAGGTAAAAGTTTAGGTAAAGATATAAAAGTATTATAACCCATGACTATTTTATGATTAGATGTAGTATTTTTAAAAAAGGTTAAATCTTCTTTTAAAGACCAAATAAGTTGGTTATTTTTACCTAGTTCGCGATTTTTACCTATAGCAGCGATTATTATTAATTTTGCCATATCATACCCTCCTTATTAACTCTACAAAAAAAGTCTAATTTTGTCAAGAATACTTGTTTTATTTAGACATCTCAATTATACTTAAAGTACGGAGGTTATTATGGAAGAAATTAAAGGAACAAAGGGCGATATTTATACCAAAGAAATTATTAAAAAGATATTAGATGAGGGATGTTTAGATGAAAATCCTAGACCTAAATATAGTGATGGAACTCCCGCGCATGCTTTGAGTGTTAATCATTTACTTTATTCTTATGATTTAACTAAAGGCGAAAATCCCCTTATTACTCTTCGGCCGATTGCTGTTAAAAGTGCAATTGGGGAACTTTTATGGATTTATCAAGATGCATCTAATAATTTAGATTTATTAAAAGATAAATATGGTGTTGATTGGTGGGATGAATGGGACATTGGAAATAGAACAATTGGTGCTTGTTATGGCGAAACCGTAAGAAGACATGATTTAATGCGTAATTTACTCGAGGGAATTAAAAAAGATCCCGATGGAAGAAGACATATTATTAGCTTATGGCAAGAAGAAGATTTTAAAAATCCTCATGGCTTAAAACCTTGTTGTTTTCAAACTATTTTTAATGTAAGACATGCTCAAGATGGAACTGATTATTTAGATATGGTCATGGTTCAAAGATCAAGTGATTTTTTAACGGCCGGTTGTATTAATCAAGTACAATATTTAGTTTTTCAATATTTAGTCGCACGACATACAGGTTATACACCAGGAAAGTTTAGTTGGTTTGTCGATAATGTCCAAATTTATGATAGACATGTAAACCAAGCTCGGGAATTACTTGCAAGAGAACCTATTGATTGTAAGCCTAGAATTTGGCTTAATCCGGAAAAAACAGATTTTTATCAATTTACGCAAGATGATATTAAAATTGAGGGTTATCCTAGAACTTTAATAAGAACAAAGAATCCCCAAATGAAATTTGATTTAGGCATATAAAAACTGGTTTAAAAAAATCAGTTTTTTAATTGAAATTCTTTTTTAAGCATGTTATAAATTGCTAGTTTTTCTTCTTTAGTAAAGATATCTTTTTGTCTTTTTAAGCGGTTTAAATCATATTTCCAAAAGTTATAGCCAAAATGTTTATCGATATATTTTTTATTAAATATGAGAACTTCATTTTTATATCTTGGCATGAAATGAAAATGAACATGAGGTTTTTCATGATCGCGATAAGCATTATTCATTAAACAAGAAAAATTAAACATAGTCGCATTAAATATTTTTTTGCAAACTCGTTCTAACTCTTTTTCTAAAAGGCCTAATTCTTGCCATTCTTCGGAAGTTAAAGCACTTAAGGTTTCTTTATTACTACTAATAAGGCAATAACCAAGGAATTCTTGGGACCATTCACCAAATACTATTTCCCAGTTTTTACTTTTATATAAAATCATTTTTCACTCCTATTATTCTAATATTAGATATATTTAATGCATCAAATTCCAAGTTTATTCTATTTAAATATGTTTTTATTTTTTTAATAATATCATTTAAAAAGAGAAATCAATACACATTTCTCCAATAATAATTTAAATATTTAAATTACTAATTTCATCAAGCTCTCTATATAATGATTTTAGATAATTAATTGATTCTTCAATTTTTTCATCACATTCAGATATATAATTCTTGTCAATTTTGCCAGTAAATTCATATAAATCTGACTGTAATTCATTATATTTTCTTAATAAATAAGCAATATCTTCTTCATCTTTAGTATTTTCAGATTTTAATTTATCTAATAAATAATCTAATCTAGCATACTGTTCTTTAAAATCCTCTAATTTTTCTTGACTGGCTGCTTGTTTTTTTTCTTCATTTTTTATAAATTCTATTGCTTTTAATTGACCATTTTTATTTATTAATTCTCTAACATTTTCATTAAACTCTACAGCATAGCCACCAACTTTAGCAACAATCCCCATGAAAGATCTAAAGTGATTAAAATCTTCTTCTGTATGGCATAATAATAAAGTCTGATAAAATTTATACATTAATTTATTTATTCGTTCTTCTTTTCTGGTCATATCTGCTAAAGCCATATATGTTAATAATGAACTACAATTAATATCAAGTTCAGATAAACCACCATTAGGACGATATTGAACATTAAAATATTCGCTTCCAATGCCATCCTCAACTTTAAATGATACTGGATTTCTTTTATTTTTTTCTAGTTCATTTACATAATTTTTAGCAGTTTCTATTCCATTTATATTCAACATACTTTGATTAGCTTGATAAAACTCTACAGCATAACCACCTATTTTTGCTAACTCTTGTAATAACATATTTAATTTTTGCAAATCTTCTACAGATTTACAAAAAGTAAGTGTTCTCATAAAATGTTCATTTAAATTTTTAATTGAGCTTTCACTTCGATATGTATCTGCCATTGCTAAATATGTTATTAATGAATCAGATTCTATTCTTAATTCTGGATTTTCTTTTAAAGAAATTGTATTATTTATACCAAAATATTTACTTTCAATGCCACCATTATATTTTTCAGAAACTTTTTCCATTGTTTAACCTCCTTGTACATTAATAATAACAATATTTTTTATATTTATCAAGGCTTTAAGCTGAAAAATCAATATAAAATAATTCTTTGGATTAAATTTAAGAATATATAGTAATTTCATCTCCATCTTTAGAAATAATAATGTTATCATTTTTAATTTTTAATAATTCTAATCGTATGCTATCATCATAAGGGGGTTATATCTCTAATAATTATTTCTTCTAATTTGTGTAAAATTAACATTTTTAATACTTTATTATAATTGATATCAACTTCAAATTTAGATTCAATTACTATAACTAATAATTTTATCTTTTAAAGTAAATGCCAAATTATAAAAATTTATTCATTGCTTGCTTTTTTATTTATACTTACCACTAACTAACTTCTTTTTCAAATACGTTTACTTTATCACTAATTCTAACTATCAAATTAAGAAATTTTTGAGCTAAATAATACCCTTCATCCGATATTGTTAAGGCACAATATTTACCTTTGGCATTTTCAAATAACTTTTTCATCATTAAGGAGCCATTCCCTTTTTGCTGATAATCTTTTCGTATAACTATTGAAACAATGTAATTATAATTAGATTTTTCTACAAACATTTTAGGATTAATATGTAAATCATTTAATAATACCCCATTTATTATAGCATCATATAATTCTTTTTTAATAGGCACACATACTAAATACCCAACAATTTTTTCATTATCAAGTAAAAAAATTCCTTTTTGTTTCTCATTATATCTTCTTAAATACCACTCAATATTTAAACTATCATCATTATAAAACTCTTTATCAATTTTTTGGATTTTTAATAAGTTACTTTTTATTAATTTTCTTTCTATTATTTTCATTATTACTCCTAAATTCTATTTATTAATACACACTCTCGATTATTAATTTCCCCTAAAGCAAAATCTTTTTGACTTTCTGAAAAAAGTCTTTTTAAAGATACCTTTCGATTATGAGTAAATGGCTTATTTAAAATTATTTTTACATCTTTATCTTTAACATATTCACTTTTGTCTAAATAGTAAGGATCAAATATATAAGCATAGTTTTGATCTATTTTAGTTATAATAACATAATGTTCACATTCTTGCCAACATCTAATAAAAATACAGCCTTTATTTTTTAGACATTCTCTTAATTTATCTAATGTAATTTCTTCTTTTTCTAATATTCTACAAGTTACTTTAAAATCATTATAATTAGCGTATCTAGTAATCCAATGAGCAAGTTTATTAACTGCTTCTTTGCTGGTTCCTCCTTGACCTAAATTTCCATATTCATCATAACAATCAAGAGTATATTTGTGTATAGCTTTAACTAATAAAGCAGGTATTTCATTTCTTTCAAATAAATAACTAAAAGCATTTAATAAAGAAATAGTGCCACAGTCAAATTCGGTTACTTGAAATCTTAATGGTGTTTTCATAATCTTGCTCCTTTTAAATCTTTATCTTCACCTTGAATTATTTCATTTGGGGTTGGTAAGGTCATATCTAATTGTAACTGTTTTAAATAAGAATTATATGAATCTACAAATGTTTTATAATTTTCTATTCCATAATCTTTAATTAATTTTTTAATTTTTTCCATATATGCTCTACTATGTAAATTCATTGGTAATTGATTTATTATATTATCAGGTACAGCCATATAAATGAGAAGTTTATTTAAAAAATTTAATATATAATAGTCTTGTACTTTCCAAGCATTATCTAATTCATCTTTAACACTTTCTAATTTTTCTAATTCATCATTCTTTCCTGTTAAAATATTAAAATATAATACTTGAGCTTTGCCATAATCTTGGGCAATTTTATTTATAAGTTGCAACTGTTCTTCACTGGTATTTGATGGCATAAATCCTCCATACTTTCTAGATAAAGTTAAAGTTTCTGGAATATATCTACCACTATTTTTAAGTTCAGTAGTTATTGCCTCTTTTAAACTTCCTTCAAATATTTTAACTTTTAAATTTAAATTATTTAATCTTTCTTTTTCTTGGCTTGATAATTCTAAATATTTTGATTTGGCAATTAATATAATTGCTTCAGGTGATAAATAAACATCCCCTTGAATAGCAGTATCAGTGGGAATAAGGGAAATAACATTGTCAATATGATGTACTAATGGTTCAATAATTCCACAAACTTTATTAGAAAATGTATTGTTACCAAAGCCATGCTCACTATCATCAGGACAAATTCCATTTAAGGAAAATAAAATACATGAGTTATAATCAGATATATAAGGCAAATATTCTTTTAAAATTTTAGAAGAAGTAGCAACCATATTATCATAATAGTCTTCATCAAACATTTTAGCAGGATCCATTGGCTCAATAATTCCTAATTCATGAAGTAAATCACTTATTACCGCTGGAAATTCACCACTAATATTTTTACATAAATAAGGAACATTGCTAATTGGTTTCATTATTCCATCAAAAGGAATAATATTTGTTGCTCTTACTAGGGCTATATTATTAATGTCCATATCTTACCTCCCTCATTTATATTACGTTATTTGCTCCAATTAATTTTTTTAATAAATGTATTGCCATATTATGATCTTCTAAACCACTATGAGACATACAATAATCTTTTAAAATTTTAACATTATAATTGCTATCAAATAAATCTAAAGCTGTTTTAAATACACAAGCATCAGTATCAATTCCACATAAATAAATTGTTTCGATATTTTTTTCGGATATATATTTTTTTAACTCGTCTGTTAGAGCAGTGTAAGTTCTTTTATTAAATATTTTATTATCTTTTGTTTCGATGGCAATTTCTCTATCATATTCGTTTATACAACCTTTATAATTTAAAACTTTATAAAAATTACTATTTTCATCGTTAATAAATTTAGTAAAAGCTATGTAATTATAATTAGATTTTTTTATAAATTCATTTATTTTCGAAATTAAACTTTCCGTATTTTCATTTATAAAATTTCTTTGTACATCTATTATTAATAAAAGACTATTATTCATTTGTTTCCTCTTCAATCCAATTTAAGTAATCTTCATTACAACTATTTATATCAAATACCGCAAATTCAAAGCATTTA
This sequence comes from uncultured Bacilli bacterium, assembly GCA_947627845.1. Classification (GTDB taxonomy): domain Bacteria; phylum Bacillota_I; class Bacilli_A; order RF39; family UBA660; genus Caccenecus. The sequence continues at coordinate 60,017 of CANQXQ010000001.1, forward strand.
TAACTGTGTATTTCTTTAATTATTTCATATACCTTTTTTAGTAAACTTTTTTTAGTTTTCATAAATACTAAATATTCTTTACTTTCTTCTAATTTATGTTCCCAATTCCAACTACTGTTACTTTCCACTATTTGACAACTAGCTACTAATTTTTCTTTTAATAATTTAGAAATAGTTTTTTTAGTTTCTTCTAAATTATCAAATGCTGTTTCTATCATACAATACATATAATCACTTTCCTATAATAAAATTATAGCATTTCAAAAAAAAGAAAACAATACAACATGTTTCTTTTAAAGCTTCTTTCAGACATTCCTCATTATGGAAAACATGATTTCCATCTTTTATAATTACTAATTTATTGTTAGGAGTTTTTTTACTTATTATAATCGAGGAATTAACATTAACAAATTGATCTTTATCTCCATGAATAAATATTTTGGCAATATGCCAATATTTTAATTTTTTAAAAGCATTATATCTTTTTTCATCTTTAAAATATTCATAACTTAATTTATTATCATTTTCAATTTTATAGTAGCCCTGCTTTTTAGCGATTTTTTCTTTTTTAGAGGGTAAGAGTCTAACTTTATAATTTAAAGCACCATACCATAAAACTAATTTTATTATATTAAATTTTTTATAATCTACTAAAGATATAATTCTGGTGCCTAAACTACAGCCAATTAATATAAAGTTTTTATAATTATATTTTTCCATTAACATACTTAATGAAATGTGAAGATAGATAACATATTAGTTATGGTGTGTAATCAGTATAATCACCACTAGACTCGCCACAAGCTACAAAATCAAAGCGAAGGTTATTAATATTATTTTCATTTAATTTTTTGGCGATGGCAGTTGTTGGTTTAGAGTTTTTATTACTATACCGAGCATGACAAATAATAGCGATTGTATTATCACTATTATTTATATTTAAGAGTCCACTTAAAGTTATATTATTATCATTATAAGTTATTTGTTTTTCCATATATACCATTAATTAACATTAAAGAAATTATCAATCGCAATTACTCCATCATAATAGTTATTCATTATTTCTATACATAGAGCCATTTTTTCTTGATCTATTTCATTATTATTTTTATATTTTGTTATTATATTATTAAATAAAGTATCATAGTAGAACGTTAGAGAATTATATTTTGATGATACTAATAAATCAACTAATTCTTTTACTTTATCTACTATCTCTTGTTCTATATTAGCAATTAAATAATCATTAATATTTACTTTTTCATCATTTATTAATATTTCATTATTTAAGATACTGGCTAATTTTTTTTGAATTGGAAGTTGATTATTTTTAATATCGTTCATTAAATATTCTTTATATTGCATAGTCTTTTCGACAGCATATTTTGAAATTTCTTTTTGCTTATTTTCTAAGTCTTTAGGAATTAAATTCCCTTTAACAAAATCTTTTTTACTTGTTTCGTTAAATTCTATTATCTTATTACTAATTGGATCAATTAATACCCAATATTCTGGTTTAATATTGATATCTTTGTCCCAAACATTGGCAGTATTTTTAGTTAATAAGATACCAATATATAATTTATTGTTTTCTTTTCTTAACATGGGGTAAAGAGGCGTATATTTTTCTAAGCCTTTATTTACCTTTGCATTATTTACTATTTCTAAATAATCATCAAGTTTTAAGTTATTCATTATATCTCTCCTTTACTTTACATCTAGCACTATATAAATAATATTTAATATTACTTTCGCTAGTTTTTAACTTATCACTTATTTCTTTTATTGAAAGGTCATTACAATAATAAAGTTTAAATGATATAAATTCGTTTTTGGTTAAACCAATATTAGTTAAATTATTAATTATATCATTGTAAATTACTTTATCTAAATATTTTTCGTTATAACTAGTATTAACTTCATCTAAAGTAACATTATCTTTTTCTTTGATATAATTTTTTGCTTTTAGATACCATATATTATGAGCTATCTTCCATATTAAACTATCTAATTTTTCAATAGCAATATTTTTACTAAAATATTCAAATATAGCTAAAAAAATATTATTAGTTAAATCTTCAGCATCTTCTTTATTATTAGTTTTTTTTAAAGCCCAAAAGTATATTTTATCAAAGTATTTATCATAAACGGAATCCATTAATAATCACCTTTCATATATATAGTGTAAACTTTTAAAATTTGGTTAGTAAAATTGAGGAATTATCTATGAAAGTTTTGATTTTCTTTAATAATAGGAATGTTATTAGCCATTCTTAACCAATTTTTAAAGGATTCTTCAAATCTTTCTTCGGAATATAGTCCTCTTACTATGGATTTAGCATACTTATAATTAACATAGTTAGTTATTTCATTTTCTAAAGTTTGAGGATTTAATAATACTCCAGCGGCTTGCATATTAATTGAAGCAAGAGCCATAATATTATCATAAACTTCTTTTGCTTTTTCATTAAAGGCATAAGCATAGTCTGATTCAGGAATTTCATTTAAACCTGGAGAACTTAAAGATCTTTCATATTTAGTAGCGGCTACCCAAGTATGGGCAAACTTTACTTTATCTACAAAATTTTTTGTTTCATAAATTATATTTGTTCTTCTATCTATAACTTTAAACTCTCCATTACTATCTTTAATAAGATTATACCTTTTAAATAAATCTTCTACTTCTTCAAAAGAATAACTTTTAATATTTTGGTTTATTTCAATATTTTTATTTTGTTCGACTTTTAGGTCAGAATCTTTTTTAGTTATGGTGTTGGTTATATTGTTTAATTGTTTTTTGGGTTCATGATTAGCTACTTTGTTATCGTTTCTGTCTACTACTATTTGAAATCTTTTAAAAATTTCTTCTAAACTATTAAAATTTTTAGCATTTTTAATTACACCTTCTATAAATTCTCTACCTGACATAGTTGCTCCATTTACTTTAAAAGTAACTATAGCATTTAAAGGAACTAAAGACCATACTCGATTAATTTGTAAGTATTCATCTATGGTCATAGTTCTTCCATCTGGCACGGTTATAGTTTGATTTAGAGTGTCAGGATCAAAAATATCAATTCTTTTTGGGGTGGTGGTTATATTATTTAATTGTTTTTTGGCTTCCATATTAAAACACATATTATTTAAATCTATATTTGCTTTAGCTAAATTTTCTCTAAATTTATTTAAAAGTTGGGCTCTAAAAGCTGGGTCATATTTTAAAAGAACCATAGTGGCTATTTGGTGTATTCCCCCAATTTCTAATTGATAGCCTTGCTGTTCCATTTTCATTTTTTGTTCATTAAATAATGGTTTTAAAGAGGCTGGAATGCTTCTTTCGGGATTGGCATCTAAAATACTTTCTAAAGCATTAGCAAATGCTGCACAAATTATTTGAGTATATGAAACTTTTGAGCGAGGATTTTCGCTAGCATAACCAATTTTATCGGTAATTTTTCCTACAATTATTGATGGAGAAATACAATTTTTTATTAAATCAGGTTTTTTCTTTTCTATATTATCTAATACTTTTAAAGTTTTTTCTAATAAAGTTGTAGATGTATAAATTACAATTTTATCAGGACGATTTTCCATGGATTGTTCAACTTTAAAATAAAATGGAATATTTGCATTTTTAAATTCATCGTATAATTGATTAGCAAAATCTATTTTATCATTAGAGTCAACACCGATATAAAATCTATGAACTTGATCTTTATTATGAATTCTCGGAGTTCCTAACAAGTTCCAAGATTTAAAAGTTAGCCAGCCTATTTGAACTGCTAGAGGATTTTGTTGCCCATTATGTAATTCTGGTTTAAATGGTCTTCCGGCATTTATAAAATCTTGATTAAGTTTAGCAAAAAATGCGTTTTCTTCTCTAGCAATTTTTGGTAAATCAATGGAAGTTTTTACAAAAGAATTAATTTGATCATACATATTGGCTTCTATTAGGGATCTTTCATGGGTAATTTTATAATTACTTAATCTTTTTTCGGAAACATTTAAGGAACTAAAAGGAATAGAAAAATATTTCTCAATTAATTTATTAAGTATTTCTTCATTAACAGGTATTTGCGATTTATTATATAGTTCGGTTAGTTTAATCATTTAAAAAAGTCTCCTTTATTGTATAATTATATAATACTTTAAAAAGTTTGGCAATTAAAAACCATTCTAAAGGAATGGCTTAAATCTAAATATTCACTCGCAAATTGTATTTATTTATTACTCTATTGATATACCTGAAACCATATTTTTCATAATTAGTTTCTTTTAATAATTCATTATAATCAATATCTTTATTTAGTAAGTGAGCTTTTAAATAATTTAGGGCTTCTTCTTTAGTTAAAGCATTAAAATTAATAATATCGTCAAAACGGCCTAAAAATTCTTCGGTGAATGTTTCAGTGAGATTATTATTTTTTTCGCCAAAGCCAATATTAATATTTTGATAAGCATTAGAAGTCATAAAGATAAGAGTATGAGAAAAATCAATAGCTTCCCCATGAGAGTCATGAATTACACCCTCATCCATAATTTGTAAAAATAAATTTAAAACACTAGGATGGGCTTTTTCGATTTCATCAACCAATATAATAGAATATGGATTATATTTTACTTTATTAAAAATATAATCATCTTCATAACCAATATAACCATGGGAAACTCCGATAAGTTTATTAACAGAGGTTTCTAAATTATATTCCGACATATCAAGGCGAATTAAAGTATTTTTTAAAGTATCACTAATTATTTTAATAGAAGAAGTTTTTCCTACCCCACTTGGACCAACTAATAAAAGTTTTAAATTAGTATCTTTTTTAAAATAAATATTTAAATTATCAAGTAATTTAGCGATGGCTTGGTCTTGATATACTATTTTAGATAGTAGATTAGCTTTAGTTTTGGTTAATAATTCCTCATGATTTAGAAACATAGGAATATGACTTTTAGTTTCAATTACTTTTAAGATATCTTCTTTAGTTATAAGCGTATTATTTTGATCTTTTAAAGATTTTAGATTATTTTCTAAATTATTTATATTAATACAAGTATCTAAGGCTTTATCAAATAATCCATCTTTAACATAAGACTCTTTTTTGATAATTAAATCTTTTAATTCTTGTTCTTTAGGTTTTATTTCTTCTAGAGAAACACTTTTTCTTTTAACATGTGCACAAATACTATCAAGTAAATCAATAGTTTTGTCAGGGTTTTTTTTCGCGAATAAATATTTATTACCTAAATTAACAATATCTTCAATATTCTCTTCCGTTATCTTTAAATGATGATGTTCTTCATAAATATTTTTTAAACCTAATAAAATCTTTTTAGTTTCCGCTAAAGTTGGTTCATTAATAAAGACAGTTTCAAAACGGCGTTCTAAAGCTTTATCTTTGGCAATATATTTTTCGTATTCATGGGTTGTGGTCGCCCCGATTATGCGTAGTTCTCCCCTCGCTAAATAAGGTTTTAAGATATCAGAGGCATTAATGGCTCCCTCAGCACCTCCGGCATTAACCATAGAATGAACTTCATCAATAAAAAGAATTATATTCTTACTTTTAATGACTTCTTTAATAATTTTAGTTAAACGTTCTTCAAATTCGCCCCGATATTTAGTACCACTTACTAAATCACCCATAGGAAGTTCCACAATTAAAGTGTTTTCTAAAGGTAATGGGACTTCTTTATTTTCAATTCTTCTGGTTAATTCTTCGACTATCGCCGTTTTTCCAACACCAGCAGGGCCAATTAATAAAGGGTTACTTTTTTTCTTACGAAGTAAAACTTCAATTAAATTATTAACTTCTTTATCACGGCCAATACATTTATCAAAGGTTGCAACTTTATCATTTAAAACATTTCCCACGGTAAATAGTTCTAATTTTTCTTTGACTAAATTACTAGGTTTTATTTTTAAATCATCATATAAGTCATCAAGATTAATACCGAGGCTAATCATTATTCTAATGGCAATACCCTCGCCCTCATCTAACATGGCCACTAAAAGATGATTTTCCGTCACTAAACCTTTATTATTTTCTTTAGCATCGCTTAGGGCACTTGCAAGAATCCTTTTTAGTAATGGAGTATATAAATTGGCTTCAATATTTTTTTTAGGAATACCCACTATACCTATTAGTTCTCTTTTAAAATTTTCATAAGTTAAATTATAATTATTTAATTTTTCTTTTAGAGGAGAATCACTTTTTAGAATACTTAGTAATAAATGTTCACTTCCAACATAGGGATGATGCAAGTTATATCTTTCTTTTTCTGCTTCTTTTAAAATCATACTACCAATAAATCCAAAGTTATTAAACATATTGTCCTCCTTTATAAGTCTATGTAAATTATGTAAAAAAAATAAGTAGTTTATTCATTTACTACTTATCTTTATTAATAAGATGAAATATTTCTTTATGATTTAAATAATTAGCTAAGATACTAGGTTTAAAGTTATATTCCGTAATATTTTCGGTTAAAATCCATTTAAATTTAGAGGTTTTAGAGGCTTCTTTATTAATAATACTATCTTTTTCATAGTCTTCTTGATGGTTAAATTTAAGTTCATATAAGATTAATATTTCATGACAAGAGCCATTAGTATAGCGAGATGTAAAGAAGTTTTCAACTAAACCTAAACATTTTACAATCGACGTTTCTAGACCGGTTTCTTCAAAGAATTCACGGATTATAGCATCTTCGGAAGTCTCACCTAGTTTTACACGACCACCGATAAAAGAATAATAATTATTATCGGTATTTTCTTCTAGTAAAATATAAGCATCTTTTTTAATAAGACAACCAACACGATAATTAAAGGTTATATTGGGGAGTTTAAAACTTATATCTTCAGTATTTTTTAAAGAATTATTTTCAAAAATTTTTAATTTAGTTTCATAATCAATTAGTTTAGTCGTAACTTGTTTTAAAGTTTTACTAACACTAGCTTTAGATATATGTCTATTTTCCGCAATTTCAGTTAAGGATAAATCTTCTTCATAATAATCCATAAAAGTTTCTTGTTCAATGGTTGTTAATAAATCTTTATATATGTCAAATAAATTATTTAAATATTCCCTATTTTCCATCATCAATCATGTCCTTAAATAAACCATATATATATGATTCAATATCAAAAGGTTTTAAATCGGTCATAGCTTCGCCAAGGCCAATAAATTTAACGGGAATATTTACGGCTTCTTTGATGGCTAAAACTATGCCTCCTTTAGCTGTACCATCAAGTTTAGTTAAAACTATACCGGTAATATTAGTAATTTCTTGGAAACTTTCAGCTTGTAAAATACCATTTTGACCAGTCGCCGCATCGATAACTAAAAGCGTTTCATGGGGAGCATTAGGTATATGCATACCGATTACTTTATTTATTTTTTCGAGTTCTTTCATTAAATTAGATTTGTTCTGCAACCGGCCGGCAGTATCAACTAAAACTATATCAACATTTTCTTCTTTAGCTTTAGTAAGACCATCATAAATAACTCCGGCAGGATCAGTATTATCTTTACCATAAAACAAAGAGTTAGTTTTACTCGCCCATTCTTTTAATTGTTCAACAGCCCCAGCGCGAAATGTATCGCCCGCGATAAGCATAACTTTTTTACCTTCATTTTGATATTTATAAGCAAGTTTAGCAATAGTAGTAGTTTTTCCGACCCCATTTACTCCGACCATTAAAATAACGGTAGGACCATCAGGATTAAGATTTATTTTATCACTTAAAGATTCACCGGAAACATAAATAATAAATAATTCATCAATGATTACTTCTTGTAAATATTTAGGATCAGTTATATTTTCTTTTTTAACACGATCTTTTAAGCGATCAATAAATTTCATTACCGTATTTACGCCAATATCAGCCATAATAAGTAAGTTTTCTAATTCATCATAGTATTCATCTGTTACTTTAGTAAATTTATGACCTAAAACTGATAATTCACTTACAAATTCTTGACGCGTTTTAGCTAATCCTTTTTCATAAGCCGCTAAATCTTGTTTATCTTCTTTTTTAGTTTCTTTTTTGTAAATTATACTTTTAAATTTTTCAAATAAGCCCATTATTTTTCACCTTTAATTATCATATCATATAAATAAACATTATAGCAATTATTTTTTAGCTTTGAGTGAAATTTGACAAGCAAAGCTTTTTATGTTAGAATAGCCTCTAACAAAAAGGGGGGAAATAAAATGTTATTTCATGAGTTAATAGATAGAGCTAATGAAGAAACTAAAATAATTTTAAATAAATATATGCTTTTGTTCCATAAATATAGTCTTAGAAATTCTGATCCAATTCATGAGAAATTTTTGAAATCATTTAATAATAATAGAGCACAATTAGCAATTGGTTATTTATTATACATAGCTATTACTTATAATGAAGATTTAGCTAATATTTTAAATAAATATGGAAATCTTGAAATACCTTTTTCTACAGAAATTGAAGAAATTATAAAAAATTTGAATAGAGAGTATACTTTAAATACCTATGACATCATTTGTCATGAGGAATATGCAGCAGATTCTGTTTTAAAAGCTTATGCTAATTTAAGTGGGCCAGTATGTATAGAAAGGATTATTCATAATATTTTTAAGGATTTTATAAATATTTTTCCTGTACAATATTTTAATATTAACTATGAGAGTTTAAAAGAAATTGAAGCTTTAGCTAATGCTAAAGAAAAAAACATACCTTATCAATGTTCCAATAGTTCAATAAATAACTCAAAAGTAGCAGTAAATATTCCAAAAAATCCAATAAATACACCTTTTGGTGAAAATTTAACTTGTAAAACATACTTAAATAATCCTTTAATTGGTAGAAATAAAGAATTTCGAGATATGTGTGCTCTTTTAATGGATGAGGAAAAATCATTAATTATTCATGGCTTACCAGGTATTGGAAAAACAACTTTAATAAAGGGACTTGCTTATAATATTCAAAATGGTTTAGCTCCTAAAGCTTTACAAGATAAACAAATTATTGAAGTTAGTGCTAGTGAATTAATAAGTGGTTGCAAATATGTGGGAATGGTTGAAGAACGAGTTTTAGATTTTATTAATTCTTTACTTAATCAAAATGTTATTTTATTTATCGATGAAATTCATACTTTAATGGGTTTAGGTAAAGGTGACGGTGACAATAATGACGTTTCTAATATTTTAAAGCCTTATCTTGGGGATGGACGGATTAAAATAGTTGGAGCAACCACTACGGAAGAATATAGCAAAATACTAGAAAATGGGGCTTTTGCTAGACGGTTTAATGGTTTAGAAATATCAGTATTAAGTGATAAAGATGTTTTAATAATTTTAAAAGCTTTAATTGCGAGATATCAAGAGACTAAGCGTTTAGGATTTAGTTATTCTGAAGATATTCAAAATAGTCTATTAAAATTAATATTACTATTTACAAATAAAAAACATCAAAATTGTTTTTACGATAAACAGTTATTTAATCCAGATTTTGCTTTAACTATTTTAAGAAATGGGTATAATTATGCCCAAGTTGATAGTAAAGATGCTTTAGATGTAGAAGCTTTAATTGAAGGTTTTAAAGCAATAGATTTTATAAGTGATACTCATAAAGAAGAGTTTGAAGAAAAAGCATTATCTTTAGTAAGAAAACCTCAATCAGATAAAAATGTAATTGATATTAGAGGGTTATTGCCAAATCATTCTTGCTAGTTTTTAGTGAGGCAAATATTTCTATTCAAAAATTTGTCTAAAATCGTCTAATTGTTTTGCATTAATAGTATTTTTTTGGTACAATTATAATGGTGAGTAAAACATGGCAAAGAAGAAAAAATCTAGTAGTAGTGAAAGTGCTAATTTCCCTTATAGTGTAGAACTTACAGGGCTTATTTTGATATTAATTGGTTTAATTGGTTTTATATATTGTTTAGTTGGTAATTTTATTAAGCAGTTTGCAATGTTTTTAGTAGGTGGCTGGGCATGGATTTTTTTATTGCTTGGTTTTATCGTTCTAGGATCTTACATGCTTTTTAAAAGAAAGTTACCCAAATTTTTTAGTCAAAGATTAATTGGTTTATATGTAATTATTTTAGTTATTTTATTAGCTAGTCATTTTGGCTTTATTGAGCAATGTAAAAATGCTTCTGATATATTTCAATCAACAATAGATCAATATATGGAAAGAATTGCTACAATTACAAGAGGTACTACCCTATTTACAAGTGGGGATGCATCAATTGAGATTGGTGGAGGTATTATTGGGGCTATTTTAGCGGTAGTTTTTAGTAGTTTGTTTGGTCTTACAGGATCAAAGATAGTCGCCGCAATATTAGTGGTTTTTGGTGTAATCTTATTATTTAATATTACGTTTGCTGATATACTTAAAAAGTTAAAAGAAACATTTAAAGCCATGAAAAATGAAGAAGAAGTTGAAGAAAAAGCTAAAGGTTTAGAACATGAAAGTAAATTATATGATTATGAAGAAGAAAAAGATTTTGAACCACCGAAAGATGATAAAATTATTATTACCAGTATGGAAGAGTTAAAAACAATGAAAGAACCGCAAGTGGCTAAAGAAAATCTAGAACAACCAGAAAATAAAGTATATGAAATAAATTCTAGTTATACTTTACCACCATTATCTTTACTTGATGATGTTAAAGAACAAAAGAAAGTTAATTCCAATAATTATATAAGAAGTAATAAAGAAAATTTGGAAAGAGTGTTAAAAGATTTTCAAATTAATGGTCAAGTGGTAGAAATTCATATTGGTCCGGCAGTTACCCAATTTGAAGTTAAAGTACCGAGTGGAACTAAAGTTAGTCGCATAAGTGGTATAAATAAGGAAATAGCTTTAGCTTTAGCGGCCAAAGATGTCAGAATTCAAGCCCCTATTCCAGGAAAAAGTACAATTGGTATTGAAATACCTAATCCATCTATAAGTATGGTTAAATTTAAAGAAGTTTTAGCTTATGAGGGTAAAGAAGCAAATGGTAAAATAATTGTGGCGTTAGGTAAAGATATTATGGGTCAACCAAAATTAGCCGATTTATCAAAAATGCCTCACCTTTTAATTGCCGGTTCGACAGGTTCAGGTAAATCAGTTTGTACCAATACTATAATTTGTTCAATTTTAATGCGTTATAAGCCCGATGAAGTAAAATTAATGTTAGTAGATCCGAAAAAAGTAGAATTATCAAATTACAATGGTATTCCTCATCTTATATGTCCGGTTGTAAGTGATCCGAAAAAAGCAAGTGTCGCTTTACAAAAACTAGTTAGTGAAATGGAAAGAAGATATGATTTATTTAGTGAGAAAAATGTTAAAAATATTGCTGGTTATAACGAATTAATTGATAAAGAAAATAAAAATAAAGATGAAAAAGTGCCAAGAATGCATTATATTGTCGCGATTATTGATGAGTTAGCTGATTTAATGTTAGTTGCTTCTAAAGAAGTAGAAGATTCAATTATGCGAATTACTCAAATGGCTAGAGCGGCCGGTATTCATTTAATTGTAGCAACCCAAAGACCCTCTACGGATGTTATTACCGGAGTAGTTAAAGCTAATATTCCATCACGTATTGCTTTTGCCGTAGCTAGTAATATAGATTCGCGAACAATTTTAGACTCGAGTGGAGCCGAAAAACTTTTAGGTAAAGGTGATATGTTATTCTTACCTATGGGAGAAAATGTTCCAACTCGTATTCAAGGTTGTTTCATTGATGATAGTGAAATTGCGAGAATAATTGATTATGTATGTAAGCAACAAGGTGCCCATTATGATAGTGAAATGGAAAACTTAAATGCTAGTGGAAATGGTATTCATGGACTTCCAGATGAGACTGAAGAATATGATGATCCATTATATAATGAAATTGTGGAATTTACTATTCAAACTGGTAAAGTAAGTACTTCCCTTTTACAAAGAAGATTTAGACTTGGTTATAATAGAGCTGCGAGAGTTGTAGATTTACTAGAAGAACGCGGAATTGTTGGTCCCGCAAATGGATCTAAACCACGAGAAGTTTTGGTTAAATTAGAAGATAAAACAGAATAAAAATATAAATTGCAAATAAAAATATAATATGATAAAATAACTTTAAGGAGATAGTGATATATGGCGAATACTAAAACTAAAATTAAAAACCAAAATACCAAAAATTGGTTAGTTAATATTTTTATTATAGTTGGGGTATTACTTTTTATATTATATATTTATGAATGGTATGTCGTTAAAGAACAAGAAAAATATATAAATAGCTATTTAATAGATTCTAAAACTATAAGTCTCGAAATGACCGAAATAAATGAGATTGATTCAGTTTTATCAGAAACCGGAAGTTATTATTTTGTATATATAGGTTATACTAAAGATAAAAATGTTTATTCTTTAGAAAAGAAATTAAAACCAATTATTGATGATTATGATTTACATAACAATTTCTATTATATTAATGTTACTGATATTAAAGAGGATAATAAAAACTATATTAAAGATATAGCTTCTAAATTAAATATAGATAGTAAAGATATTAAGAAAGTTCCAGTTATTTTATATTTTAAAGATGGAGAGTTAGGAGATAAAGCTATTTATTCAGCTAAAGATTTTAAAAATTTATTAGAAGAACAAGGCTTTGATAAAATGTAAAAAATTACTCAATTACGAGTAATTTTTTTATTATAGTATAAACAATACTTTTGGAATGGGCAATTAGAGCATTCGGGTTTTAGAGCTTTACACTTATAACGGCCAAATAATACTAATTGATGATGCAATCTACTCCAGTGGTCTTGAGGTAAAAAATGCATTAATTTCTGTTCAATTTGATTAACATTATCTTCAGGGTTAGCTAAACCTAAACGAACTGATACTCGAGCAACATGCGTATCAACAGCGATAGCGGGAATAGCAAAAATATTTGATAAAACAACATTACAAGTTTTACGACCAACACCAGGTAGGCTTTCTAAATATTCTCTATTATTAGGAACTTTACCAGCATAATCATTAACTAACCTAGTGGCAATTTCTTTTATATAATAAGCTTTTTTAGTATAAGAACCACAGGGACGAATAATATTTTCAATAGCTTTTAAGGAAGCATCTTTTAAAGTATAAATATCATATTTTTTAAATAAAATTTTGGTTACTTCATTTACTCTTTTATCAGTACATTGGGCACTTAAAACAGTGGCAATTAATAATTCATAATCTTTAGAATAATTTAGTTCACAGCGAGCATCTGGAAATAATTTATCTAATTCTTTAATTAATATTTCACTCTTCATCTTCTAACCAATTATAATCAAATAATTCCTTTCTTTCTTTATTTTCATGGCGATTTTCTAAATGTTCATTAACTTCTTTTAAAGTTTTAAAACCTTTCTTTTGCCATTCATATAGGATTTTATCGATGTAACGTAAGTTTTTAACTCCATTATAGATAGCTTCTTTTAAAGCCCCTTTAATTAATTCTTCTGAGTAACCTTTTTCTAACCAAGCATTTATAATTTCATATTCGGTACTAGTGATAGGACGCGCAAATTCTTCTTCAAAGATGGCATATATATCAGTTTTAGTCTCCCCTTTTTGTTCAGTAATTTTACTGTCCATGACTAAATTATAAAAATTATCAAGATTTACTACTTCAATCATTCGACCCTCTAAATCTTTTTTAGTTTCAATGGTTAAAAGCTTTTTAGAAACTAAATTATTAAATATTTGGTAGGCAGTATCAATAGTTAAGCCAATACTTTTACTTAAACGATCAATATCTAAATAGTTATTATCATTATCAAAATAAGTTAAGACTAAAAATTCTTCTAAAGTTAGTTTTAATTCTAAAGCTTTTTTTATAAATAAGCCATTAGTTACGTATTTAGTTGTTTTAAAAATTGTATTATTCATGAAATCCACCTAGTTCTATTTTCTTTTATGTATTTTATTAGATCACTTTTTTTATTTTTTATTTTACCACTTATTATTAAAATTTCAAGTTCACTTAAAATCGTGCTTATTTTTTTCGAATTAATATTTAAAGCTTTTATATCATTGGGGGTAATAGCTAATTCTTGTAAAGCTTTAATGGGTAAACTCTTATATATTTTATTGATATAATTTTGATCAATATTTAGGATTGCTCCCCCTAATTTAGAGAAATATAAGCCATATTTATAGACTATTTCGGGAGTTATTTCTTTAGCTTGTAAAATACTTTTAATAATTTTAATATTATTTTTTTCAACTTTAGTAAAAGGTATTTCATAAGTTAAAGAGATTTGAGCATACATTCCTTCCATGTTTTTAACAGGAACAATGTCTTCATATTCTAAACCTAATATTTCAGCAATACCAGTTTCATTTAAAAGTTTTAAACCATATTTAACATTAGGTGATATTAAAATTTTAGTTAGTTCTTCTTTAATTCGGGTTGATGATAAGTTTAAAATATCGGAGTGATGCTTTTTTAAGGCATTATATAAATTGGGTTCAATGGTAAAATTAGTATTAGTGGCAATTCTTATAGCTCGCATAATTCGTAAAGGATCTTCGGTAATTTTAGTTTCAATATCGCCAATCATTCTAATAGTTAAATTATTTAAATCTTCTATTCCTTTAAGTAAATCAATGATTTCCCCTCTTTTATTCATACAAATAGCATTAATAGTAAAGTCACGACGATTTAAATCAATTATTAAATTATTGATATAGTTATATTCAAGGGGTTTACGATTAGCATATTTTATTTCTTCCCGATAAGTCGTTATTTCAAAGTTATATTCTTTTATCTTAAAAGATATGCCTCCTAGATTTTTGGGATTAGCTTTCGGGAAAATAGTAATTAATTCTTTGGGAGTAGCATTAGTACAGATATCAACATCAAAGGATGCTTTACCGACAAGTAAATCTCTAACATAACCTCCAACGACATAAGCTTCATAACCTTTTTTTTCAATGGTAGTTAAGACATTTTTGATTATTTTATTCAAAAGTTATCACCTCTTAAATTGTAACAAATACCTGAATTATTGTCTATAAAAAATAGAAAAAAGCTCAAGTTTTATTATTAATATATTCTTGAACTTCTTTAATTGTTTTAGTAAAATCATTAAAATTAACATCAAACCACTTAATAGGCATTTGATGATTAAACCAAGTATATTGTCTTTTAGCATAATGCCGACTACGTTTTTTGATTAATTCTTGGGCCTCTTCTAAAGTGATTTCTCCTTTAAAGTAAAGAAATAATTCTTTATAGGCAATCGCAGTATTTAGAGCTTTACAATCTAAATTTAACGAATATAAATGTTTAGCTTCCTCTAATAAGCCCTCTTTAAACATAAGATCAACTCGGTCATTAATTTTTGCATAAAGAATATCACGAGGAGCAGTTAAACCAATATAAATCGCATCATATAAAGGGTAACATGGTGCATTTGGGTTATTCTCTTTATTTAAAAAACGAATTAATCTTTGCCGATTATTTTGATGAATAGACATTTTTGGGTCTTTTTTTAAAGCTAAAGAATATAACTCTTCATTAGAATAGTTAGTATAATCTTGTTTAATAGAATTTTCTTCAGAAAAAACATAATTATATAAGGCCGCTTTTAAATATAAACCGGTTCCTCCCACAAAAATAATATTTCTATCATGATATTTTGCAATTAATTTACGAGCATCTTTTTGATAATCATAGACTGTATAATTTTTAGTTAAAGGCGCAATATCAAATAAATAATGAGGAATGCCTTCTTTTTCTTCTTCTTTTATTTTAGCGGTTCCAATATTCATTTCTTGATATATTTGCATAGCATCTGCATTTATTATAATAGCATCATATAATTTAGCTAAAGCAATACTTAATTTAGTCTTACCAACTCCGGTAGGACCGACAATACACAAAATCATTTTTTAGCCTTAACTTTAGTCTTGGGTTCTTTTTTTAATAAATCTCTTATTTCTTCAAGTAATTCAACTTCCGGAGTTTTTACAGGTTTTGGAGGTTCAACTTTTTCTTCTTTCTTATGAAAATGCGTTACTTTATTAACCATTTTAACAATAACAAAAATACAGAAAGCAATTATCATAAAATCAATAATACTTTGAATAAAAGCTCCATATTCAATTCTAGTATCTTTAAAAGTAATAGCTAAATTAGAAAAGTCTTTACCACCTAATAATAAACCAATAATAGGAGTTAAAATATTATTAACTAAACTGGTAACTATGGAAGAAAATGCTCCCCCGACTATAACACCGACAGCTAGGTCCATAACATTTCCCCTGGCTATAAAAGCTTTAAATTCTTGTAAATTTTTCTTTATCAATATAAACACCTCAAAAGTATTTTAACATATTTTTTAAATTAAAAAAAGACTATTTTAGGTAGCCTCACTATAAACGGATATTTGAGCTTCAAATTTAGCTTTCATAATCGTATTTTTACAATCATTTCCATTACAAGCATTTTCATCAATCCATAAATACAAATTATGAGTTGCAGTTTTTTTGGTACTTGATAAGGTGCCTGAGGCAATAACATAAGATGATTTAACATTATTTCCTTTAGTTAAATATGATGGTAAAGTATAGGCTGTAGTTGTGATTTTATAGGCATTTACTTTATCAGTAGAATAATAAATATGAGGTAATAATACATCAGAGGTAGTATTTAAAACATTTAAAACTACTTTATAACTAGTATTTATAACATCGGTACAAGTATTGGTAATAGTCAAATTATAGGGAGTTAATTTTTTAAAGGCTGTTTCTTTAGACATTGGGTAACCTATATAGTTGATATTATTGGTACCAGTCATACTTAATTTAAAACATGCCGAATTTAAAACATTAGCTGTGTTTTGAACACCCGTTGTAGAAATGTAAGCATAGGTGATGCCAGCAGTGGCTATAATAAGCGTAATTATAGATATAGAAAGTAGTACGATTGTCTTTTTATAATTCACAGTTTTCACCAACTTTTCCACTTTAATATATATTATATATTATTTTTTTAGGTTTGAAAAGACTTAATTACAATTTTTAGTAAAATAAAACTTCCTACATGGAAATTAAACTTTATTATGATGATAAAACTCCCATGGAAGTTAAAACTAATATTTGGCCTTCAAAAGTTTTAGCCATAATTTTTTCATCACATTCTTCCCCACTGCAAGCATTTTCATCAATCCATAAAAGTAATTTATAAGTTTGAGAAGCAGCTGGAGCTAATGTGCCACTTTTAAGTTTGTAACTATGGACAGTGCCAACCATTTTTTTACTAGTAGGAAAATATTGGGCATAAGTATAAGGTTGAGCATCTGTTAATGCTGTAGCTGTTCCTAAAGTTGCTCCTTCATCTAATTTGTATCTTATATAATCATTTAAATCGCCTTTAGTATTAAAAACTATTTCATAATTTACTCCGGAGGCGGCATTTGATGTAGTACAAGAATTAGTAATAGTAAAAGTATAAGGTGTTAATTTGTTTGCAGCATTCACGTCACTCATTGGGTAGGCAAATTTACCAGCAGTATTTAATGCAATATCATTACTACCAGAAAAATCAATTTTAAAGCAAGTTGTAGTTAAGTTATTTTCTTCTTTTTGAATATCTGATATGGAATAATAAGAATAACTAGTTCCCACCGAAATAGTCAACAAAATCATTATGGTTATTAAACCGAGTGTAATTTTATACCCTTTTCTCATACTATCACCTATCATATATTATTATAAGGTATTTTAAGAGTTTTGAAAAGACTTTTTTAAGAAATATTTGCGAATATTTCTTTTTCCCCATCTAAACTAAAACTTTTGGCAGAGGTTATTTTAACATCTATTATTTTGCCAATATCATTTGAAGCCCCGGTAATATTAACTAATTTCATAGTTTCGGTATAGCCACAGACTTTATTTTCCCCTTTTTCACTTGGTGAGGTTACTAATACTTTAACAATTTTATTTACATATTCTTTGTTATGTTTTAAACTATAGGAATTAACTAATTTATTTAAAGTCTGCAAGCGAGCTTCTTTTACTTCTTTAGAGATATTATCTTTAATTAAAGCCGCGGGAGTTCCTTCTCTGGGTGAATAGATAAAAGTATAAGCCCCATCAAAAGCACAAGTATTAACAACATCTAAAGTTTCTTTAAAATCTTCTTCTGTTTCATTAGGAAAACCCACAATAATATCGGTGGTAATACTACATCCGGGAATGGTTTCTTTTATTTTTTGATAAAGTTTTAGATAATCTTCTTTAGTATAACGGCGACCCATTAATTTTAAGATTTTACTACTTCCACTTTGAAGAGGTAAATGAATATAAGGCATAATATTAGGGTATTTCGCTATAACATTAATCATTTCATCAGTAAAATCCCAAGGATGGGAAGTAACAAAACGAATTCGGGGAATATTAATTCTAGCTGCTTCTTCTAAAAGAGTTGCAAAATCATAATTTTCCGCTAAATCTTTACCATAAGCATTAACATTTTGGCCTAAAAGAGTTATTTCTTGATAACCTTCATCTTTTAGAGTTTGAACTTCTTTTAAAATATCAGGCATCTTACGACTTCTTTGTTTACCTCTAGTATAAGGGACAATACAATATGTACAAAATTTATCACAACCATACATAATATTTACCCAAGCACTATATTTAGAATCACGTTTATAATCAATATTTTCATAAACATCGCCTTCAATAGAATAAACTTCTATATCTTGATTAGAAGAAGCATTTAAAATCATCGTTCCTAATTCATTAATATTATGAGTACCAAAAACAATATTGACAAAGGGGTATTTTTCTTTTAAGAGATTTGCGACCGAGTTTTCTTGAGCCATACATCCCCCCACACAGACAATTAAATCAGGTTTATTTCTTTTTAAATGCTTAATTCGACCTAAAAAGCCAAATACTTTATCATGAGCATTTTCTCTTATGGCACATGTATTTAATACAATAATATCAGCTTCATTAAGATCAGTTGTTTCACTAAAACTTAAATTGGTTAAAATACCTTTTATTTCTTCAGAATCATGAACATTCATTTGACAGCCATAAGTCTTTAAATAAAACTTCTGACCTTTAAACTTATCACTCTTAAGATTTAAAGCTTCTTTGATTGCTACTTCTTTATTAGTTCTAATTTTAGCTTCTTTTAAATTTGGTAAATTCATAAGTAATCACTTCCATAACTTTTATATTATAACAGATTTTTAAACATTATGGTATGATAACTTAATAATATAATATAATTTTAAAAGTTCCGAATTAAAGGGTTTAGTTAAATCAGTTAAAATTTTTTTATAAATTAAATCAATATCTTCTATTTGTTCTTTTTGATATTCATAGTATAAATATTTAAGTTTGGCTGCATCTTTTTGTTCATAAAGATTAGTAACTTCTAAACTAATTAAATGCAAGGCTTCTTTTATTTGTCTTAAATCATTATCTATAATTAAGGGTTCAATAATTTCATAGGTAATATCATTTTCTTTTAAATTATAAGCCATTTCTAAAATATTTAATTCATCTTCGACTAAAAGTTTACTACGACTAATAATTTCGCCATTAATATTAAATTCAAGAGCATAAACGTTTTTATTATCAGTAATTAAAGAGGCATATTCAATTTTTTTGATGAGCTTTTTAGAACTAATTAAAGTTTTATCTTTGATTTCTTCTAAAAAATTAGAAGATACTTTTACTTTATTAGAAATAATATCAAGATAGGTTTTATGTTTTACTTTATAAATGGGGATTTTTTTAATTAATTCTAAATAATCCGTGTCATTCCATTCATAAAAATCATAGATTTTATCGTCGTTCCAATTTAAGATTACGTCGTAGTAATAATTCATTTTTTAGCCACCTTTCTAAGGATATAATAAGTAAGATTAGTCCTAAAGGAATAAACCAAAATTCTATTTTTCTACTAATAAATTGAACAAATTCTAAAAAACTATACCCAATTGTTAATAAATTAAAATAAATAATTGTAAAGAAAATGCCAAGACTTGTAAAGATAATACCTAATAAATAAATGAAAAATTTAAACATTTTAATTCCCTTTTAAATTTTATTTCTTAAGTTTTAAAAATATTATATAATTAAGTAGGTGATGATATGAATATTTTAGTATATATTATTTTAGGTATAATTCAGGGGTTTACCGAACCTTTGCCAATTAGTTCTAGTGGACATATATTTTTGTTTAAAAATATTTTTAATACTAAGATGTTTAATGATTTAAATTTTGAAATATTTGCTAACTTTGGATCATTTATAGCTATTTTATTTATTTTTAGAAAAGAAATAATTGATTTAGTTAAAGCTTTTTTTACCTATATTTTTAAAAAAGAAAAAAGAGATGCGACTAAAGGAAGGTTTAAATATTGCCTATATTTAATAGTTTCAACTATTCCAGTGGGAATTATAGGCATACTTTTTAAAGATATTATAGAAGAAAAATTTACAAACTTAAAGTTTTTAGGTTTAGCTTTTTTAGTGACAGCTTTAATGCTTTTCTTAATTAGAAATAAAAATGGAAATAAAGATGATCAAGATATAACTTTAAAAGATGCAATAATTATTGGACTTTTTCAAATGATTACGATTATGCCCGGGATTAGTCGGAGTGGTACTGTTTTAGTCGCATGCTTACTTATGGGAATGAAGAGGAATACTGCTTTAAAATATACTTTCATTCTTTATTTTCCAATTAGTCTGGCGACTATGCTTTTAGGGGTTAATGATTTAGTGGAGGCCGGAAATTTAAGTACTTTAATTATTCCTTATACCGTTGGAATGTTCTCTTCTTTAATTGTTACTTACTTTACTTATAAATGGCTTAGTGAAATAGTAAAAAAAGGAAAACTTTGGAAATTTTCTATATATTGTATTTGTTTAGCCATATTTATATTTATATATTTTAGATAAAAAAAATAGTTCGCAAGAACTATTAATTTTTAAATAAAACAATATTTAATATTAGAAGTAATAAAACATTGGCCGCATAAGTAAATTGAAATCTTTCACATTCGATTACAGAAACTAAAAGATCGGAAGCACATATAATCCAGCCTTCTTTACTCTTTGGTTTAAATTCTTTGATGCTAGCTTTTTCTTTACGGTTAACAAAAGGAAAAACTTTTTTTAATAAGACTTGATGAAACATATGCGTTTTTATAGCTTCAGCTTCAACATCACTAACATTAAAATATTTTTTAGCATTATTAGCCGCGGTTACAGGATGTCTTAAATAAGAATTTTCGGGTTTTTCTTTTCGGGTTCCGAAAAAGAAATCATGAAGTAAGCCCGCCCGGGTAGCTATTTTACTATCAGCTTTAAATATTTTACTTAATTTATAACTTAATCTAGCAACTCTTAAAGAATGTTCATATTTACTAGTTCCATGGTGTAAATCCTTTTTAGTTTCTAGAAAATGTTCATCTTCTAATATATCTTTTACTAAAAAATCAAACTCACTTTTAACATTTTTAGTCATTAAATTCACTCCTAATTGTGACTATTAACATTATAATAAATTATATTATTTTTGTAAAGGTTAAATGCTTATTTTTGTAACTTATGGGTAAGTTCAAGACGTCTAGCATACAAATTATCACGTTCCTCTTCAGTTATTTCTAAGCCTAATTTTAAGCGTTTTTCAAAAGGTAAATTTTTTCCTTCTAATTCATCTTTAGTTAATAATTTAGATGTCTCTAATATTTCTAAATATCTTTTAGAGGGATTTAAAGTTTTATCATAGCCTCTTAAGGAACTTTGCAATAATTTAATTAAATAATAAAGAGTTAAATTTTGCGCATTGTCACCCATTAAGGTTAAAACTTGAATCACGATAGAATAAGCCATTTCTTCCGCCAAACGTTCTTCGGGAGCTAAATCATAATTATCTATGTATAATTGATATTTAGCTTGTAATAATTTAGGACTATACCCTTCTTCTAAATATTTAGCATACATTTCCGGATTTTGAGAAATAAAATCATAAATTAAAGATGCTTGCAGAATTTTAGGCTCTAATTCTTTAGACTTAGAAGCTACTTGTTTATATTGCATGGCATGCATAGCTTCATGTAAGAGTATTTTACTAGTTTGGACATATGTAACGAGTTTAGGATCATTTGCTTTAACATATTTTGTAATATTTTTAGCAAAATTTTGAACTTTAAATAAATCAATTGTGGTTTCACGATTTCTATATTGATATTCTGCTAATTGATGACTATAAATACGAGGACAATTAATTTGAGTTAAATAATCTTTTAAACCTAAAGCTGAAATAACATAATCTTTAAACTCTTTAATAAAATCTAAGTCTAAATTTTTACCTAACCTTACATATCTTATAATTAAACTATATATTTCTAGCGCTAAACGATCATAATCAATCATAGCCAAAACCCCTTTTCTGATATAAGAATTATAGCATATTTAGGGGTATTTGTCAAATTCTTGACGAACAAATAACGAACAAAAAAAGAAGCTTAAGCCTCTTTTAAAGTTAATTTATTATCTAAAACATCGATTAGAACTTTAGAATTTGGTTTTAGTTCTTCTTTTATTAGCTTATTTGCTAACATTGTTTCCAGATTATGGGTTACATATCTTTTAATTGGACGCGCTCCATAAGCTTCTTCAAAAGATTCATTAATAATAAAATCTTTAGCTTTGGTTGTTAATTCGAGTTTGATATTTAAATTCTTAATCCTTGCTTCGGTTTCATGAATTATTTTATCTAATATATCATAAATAGTATCTTTATTTAAAGGATTAAAGATGACTATTTCATCAATACGATTTAAAAATTCAGGTCGAAAAGTATTTTTTAAAGCTTCCATGACTTTACTTTCATCATTTTCAAGAATATGTTCACTTCCTAAATTAGAAGTCATAATAATAATAGTGTTTTTAAAATCAATTAATTTACCGGTAGAGTCGGTAATACGGCCATCATCTAAAATTTGAAGTAAAATATTAAAGATATCAGGATGAGCTTTTTCGATTTCATCAAATAAGACAATACTATAAGGATTTCTCCGGACTTTTTCGGTTAATTCGCCACCTTCATCATAGCCAACATAGCCGGGAGGCGCACCGATAAGCCGAGAAACATTAAAGGCTTCCATATATTCGGAACAATCAATTCTAATCATATGGCGTTCATCATCAAATAATTCATAAGCTAAAGCTTTAGCAAGTTCGGTTTTACCTACACCGGTTGGGCCTAAAAAGATGAAAGAACCAATTGGACGATTAGGATCTTTAATGCCAGAGCGAGCACGAATTATAGCATCACTTACATAATCAATTGCTTGATCTTGACCCATGACTCTTTTCTTTAAATTTTCTTTTAAAGTAAGTAATTTTTCTTTTTCACCACTTACTAATTTTTCTAAAGGTATATTAGTCCATTTAGCAATTACGGCAGCAATATCTTCTTCTGTCACAACATCACTTAACATTTTAGAATTACTCTTATTTTTTAAAGTTTCAAGTTCAGTCTCTAATCTAGGTATTTCCCCATGACGTAAGCGGGCCGCAGTTTCTAAGTCGTAGTTATTTTCGGCTTTTGCTAATTCAAATTTAGTGTGTTCTAGTTCTTCTTTTTTCTTATTTATCTCATCGTTTAAATTCTTTTCTTCAAGCCATTTAGAACGCATAATATTTTCTTCTTCTTTGAAGTTTGCAATTTCAAGATTAAGTTCTTCTAAACGTTTTTTAGAAACTTCGTCTTTCTCTTTTTTAATTGCTTCTCTTTCAATTTCTAAGCTCATTATTTTACGCGTTAAAGTATCAAGGCTAGTTGGGACTGAGGCCATTTGCATTTTTATGGTCGCACAAGCTTCATCAACTAGATCGATGGCTTTATCAGGTAAAAAACGATCAGTAATATAACGATCAGATAAAGTCGCCGCACTGATTAGCGCACTATCTTTAATATTGACACTATGGAACAACTCAAATTTTTCTTTTAAACCTCTTAAAATGGTGATAGTGTCTTCAACGTTAGGTTCACTTACAATGATTTTTTGTAAACGACGTTCTAGGGCACCATCTTTTTCGATATATTCTCGGTACTCATTTAAAGTTGTCGCACCAATTAAACGAATTTCACCTCGGGCTAACATTGGTTTTAAAATATTACCAACATCCATGGCACCCTCGGCGCCGGATCCGACAATCATATGAATTTCATCAATAAAAAGAATAATATTACCTTCGGAATCACTGATTTTTTGTAAAACTTTTTTAAGTCTTTCTTCAAATTCTCCCCGATATTTAGCCCCCGCGATTAATGATGCTAAATCTAAAGACCATATTTTTTTATCTTTTAAAGTACTAGGAACATCCCCTCTTATAATTCGCATCGCTAGACCCTCGACGATGGCAGTTTTTCCAACACCAGGTTCACCAATTAAGACGGGATTATTTTTAGTTTTACGTGATAAAATTCGAATAATACTTCTTATTTCTTCATCACGACCAATTACGGGATCAATTTTATTATTTTGAGCAAGCTCAGTAATATCTCGACCATATTTTTCTAAAACATTTTCTTCTTCTTTCTCTTGATACATTTTAATCACCTTCTATAGATGATTATAGAATAAAAATTAGCACTTGTCAATAGTAAGTGCTAATTGTGATTTTTTTAGACTTTTTTCTTTATTTAATAATTGATTCGAGAGCTAAAGTTATCATATTATTTAATTTAGTTTCGCGGTCTTTAGGGCTTAAAACAATTTTAGAATATTTAGAGTCAACCACGGTCATTAAAGTAGTAGATGCAACATTTAGAGAGTTCGCTACATGAATTAAACCAAAGGCTTCCATTTCTTCTGATAAAATATCATATTCTTTAGGAATACGATTTAAAACGCGTTCAAAATCAATATAAGGGCCAAAAACATCCATGGTGGTAGCCATTCCATATAAAACTTTAATTTTTAAATCATCCGCGGTTTTTAGTATAACTTGATTAAGATTAGGATTGGCCTCCACAACATTTCCAACATAATTATTATAAGTATAAGCAAAATTAGATTCGGAATAAACACTTTTGGTTAAAATTAAATCACCAATTTCGGCTTTTGGACTTACAGCGCCACAAGTACCGATTCTAATTATTTTTTGAACATGAAAATAGTGAATTAACTCAAAAACATAAATACTTGCACTAGGCATGCCCATTCCATGAGCCATAACGGTTAGGGGAATACCTTTATAAGTTCCTGTATAAGCATACATTCCCCGAATTTCATTTTCTAAAGTTGCATTTTCTAAAAAATTTTCCGCAATATATTTAGCCCGCATAGGATCGCCAGGCATAATAACTAAGGGAGCTATTTTAGCATCTTTATTAATATGAATAGGATTTTCACCAATAAACATTTTTATCAACCTCTTTTATTTATAAATTAATTGTAACATAGATATTAATTTTTTTAAATATTTACTTTGTTAGTTCTTCTTCAATTCGCATTAAGCGATTATATTTAGCAATACGCTCACCCCGAGACATAGAACCAGTTTTGATAAAAGGAATAGACAAACCAATAGCAAAATCGGCGATAAAGGTGTCTTCGGTTTCCCCACTTCGATGAGAAATAATCATTTTATAATTATGACGACGAGCATATATTATAGTTTTAATCATTTCGGTTACAGTTCCAATTTGATTAGCTTTAAGTAAAATAGCATTACCAGCATTATATCTAATTCCTTGTTCTAAATATTTTATATTAGTAACAAAATAATCATCACCAACAATCATAACTTTTTCACCAATTAATTTAGTTAAAACAGCTAAAGATTCAAAATCATTTTCATTAAAAGGATCTTCAATACTAATTATGGGGTAACGATTAACTAAACTTATATAATACTTAATCAATTCATCACTAGTTAAATTATTATTATCTAAGTGATAGGTTTTAGTTTCAGGATTATATAGAGAAGTGGCCGCGACATCTAGGGCAATAAATACTTCTTTACCGGGAGTATAACCAGCTTTTTTTATAGCTTCCATAATAAAATCTAAAGCTAAATTATTATATTCTAAATTAGGAGCAAATCCTCCTTCATCTCCCACCGCGGTATTTAAGTTTTGATTTTTTAAAATTTCTTTTAGACTATGAAATACTTCACTAGCTATTCTTACTCTTTCTTTAATAGTTTTAACAATAGGAACAATCATAAATTCTTGAATATCTAAATTATTATCGGCATGAACTCCACCATTTATGACATTGACCATTGGAATCGGAAGTGATACTTTACCACTCGATAAATAAGCATATAATTCTTTATTTTCTAATTTAGCCGCGGCTTTAATTGAGGCAAGAGATACGGCAAGCATGGCATTCGCGCCTAGTTTGCTTTTATTTTCAGTACCATCTAAATCAATTAAAATGCGATCAATATTTACTTGTTCTAATTCTTTACCAATTAAAGCATCTTTAATAAGGGTATTAACATTTTGCACGGCTTTTAAAACGCCTTTTCCTTGGTAGCGAGTTTCATTATCTCTTAATTCTAAAGCTTCTTTTGAACCAGTAGATGCTCCAGAGGGAACACTTGCTACAGTTTTTAGACCATTATCTAAAAAAAGTTCTACTTCGACGGTGGGATTACCACGACTATCTAAAATTTCTCTTCCTATTAAGTTAATTATTTTAGCCATACTACGACCAACTCTTTCTATATAAAAGTATACCAAAAATTAAAGGTTTTAAGCAATATTTTTAAATTTTATTTATTAATTTGACAATTTTTTTAAAGATGTAATTTATTAATGGACTTAAGTTAGAGTTTCTGCTACAATTTAAGTATGGTGAAAATAATGAATTATGTAAATATTAAAATTAAAAATATACAAGATAATATAGATTATATAAAAAATAATTTTAATTATAAGTATTATATTCTAGATGTTAGTAATAATGCTTTTTATCATGGAATGTATATTATAAACGAAATTAGGAAGATAGATTTTTTATATGTAAATAATTTTAAAGATTTATTATTAGTTAGAAATTATAATAAAAATATACCTACTATTTATAGTGGAAATATAGATGATGATAATATTTATGATTTAATTATGCATAATGCTATTTTAGTTATTGATAATTTAGATATTTTAAATTATAAAGATATTAAAGATGATGTTCAAATAATATTAAGAATTGATCCTAAAGGTTATAAAGGATTTAACAATCAAGAGGAAATAAAGAAATTATTAAGTTTTATAAATGAGAATAAGCATATTAAATTACTTGGAATTATTGCAACTATATGTGAAGATGACTATGACTCTTTTAAAGATATTATTTTGCCTTTACCTCTTTTAGAAGTAGTAATTCTTAATAATGAAAATGATAAAAATAAAATTAAGGGTTCTAATGCTATAAAATTAGATAATTCAATTTATGGTTTTAATAAAGTTAAAAAAGAAGTATTTAAAAAGGAAATAAAGGTGTATAAACAAGCTTTTACTATTAAAGCTAAAATTATAAATATTAAAAATGAAAAAAGAAAGAAGAAAGATATTAGATTAGGAATTATAAATATTGGCTTTCAAAATGGAATGATTGATAAAATTACTAAAGTAAAAATAAATAATATATTATATGAAGTTTCGATGATTACTGAAGAATATTCCCTTATTTTAATCGATGATAACGTTAAAGTTAATGATTGGGTTATTATTACTGATGAAGATAATCCTCTTCAAAATTATATTGATGGAAATATTTGGCAATATTTAAGTTTTTTAGAAAATAAATTTCCTATTCTTTATGACGAAGAAATTAAACTTATTTGTTAATTAAAGTTTTTTAAAATTGACATAATGAATAAAATATGATATTTTAATTATACAATTTAATTAATTGTGTCCTAATGGACATTCGGCTTAATGCCGAGAATTTGATAAGGTGCTCTATTAGCAGTACCCTTTTTATTTATTAAATATTTTTTTTGATAAGTGCCAAAATTAATAATTTTTCTAGATATGAAAAACCCAAATATTATGGGGTTTATAATCAATAAATGGTGGCTCAAATAGGAATTGCACCATAGGGATTTTTAACTATAAATTTAATTATAACTAATTTTTAGATTTATTTGAATTTAATATTATTATTGTTTTATATTTTTATAGAACGAATTTTTTTAATTTTTCGTTTTATAATTTTTTATAATATAATTGTTGATTTTTCTTTCATTGAAATTATAGCATTATTATTTATAATTACAATTATAAAGTTTTAATTCTATTAAATGCGGCAAATAAAGCTTTAAACTAATAATGTCTTTGAATAAATCTAATAATTTTATATCACAAATAGACCTAAATTAGCAAAAGAAAAAAGCCTTTATTTAAAGGCTTTTGTTTTCATTAATGGTGGCTCGCGAGAGATTCGAACTCTCGACCCTTTGATTAAAAGTCAAATGCTCTACCTACTGAGCTAGCGAACCAAGAATGGCTGCCTCGGCTGGATTCGGACCAGCGGAATGTCAGAGTCAAAGTCTGATGCCTTACCACTTGGCTACGAGGCAATATAAAGTGGTGGGGAGACGTGGATTTGAACCACGGAACCCGAAGGAACAGATTTACAGTCTGCCGCGTTTGGCCACTTCGCTATCTCCCCATAAAAAAATGGTGCCGACTGAGGGAATCGAACCCCCAACCTACTGATTACAAGTCAGTTGCGCTACCTATTACGCTAAGTCGGCAAAAAAATGGTGGGCGCTATAGGACTCGAACCTATGACCCCCTGCTTGTAAGGCAGGTGCTCTAACCAACTGAGCTAAGCGCCCAAATCACTTGGACTAATTAACTATAACATTAATAATTGGATATGTCAATAACTTTTAGATTTTTTTCCAGAATTTTATTTGATTATATTTAACCAAAGTCCAAATAATTATATTGACTCCCAAGAAACAAATTAAGGTTAACCATTTATTATTAAAACATTTTTCCTCTTCCATCAATAGGTATATGTTCTGATACTTTTATTAATTTTCTTGCCGTATCTAAAATTAAATCATCATAAAACTTATTAGTATCATTTAATTCCTCAGTAGTTAAAGACTTTTCCATTGGAATACCAAAAAAACATTGAGGCTCTAATACTTTTGGAATAATCTCCCTTATCATCAGTAATACATCTCGTTCAACATCACTTTCTAATTCTAGAATAGGCGTTAATAATTCAATATTATACTCTTTTAATAAATTACGGTATCTTTCAAGCATTGCTGGCTGTTCAATTGCAAATAATTGAGACTTCCTAGCTCCATCAGCAACATATTTTATTCCTAATTTTTGACAAATTCTTATGGCATATATATACATTGCCGTACGACAAGCCAAACATATAGCTTGATAATAATAAAGATTTGGATAAAGCTTGGATAAATACTCTGGCTTTTTATTCATATATAATGCCCTTAATGCATAAAAATATCCCGATGTCATCCCAATCCCCCAAAACTCTATTTTATCCCTTCCATAACGTTCAATTAACCTATCCGCCATTAACTTGCTATTAGAAGAATAACTACTACTACCATTATTACTAAGATAAAAATAAAATACATTAAAACCTCCAAATAATAATTTCAATTACTAA
>CANQXQ010000002.1 GCA_947627845.1 uncultured Bacilli bacterium
TCAGACTGTTGACAAAGAAAAAATTTGTTAATAGTCTTTTTATTTTGGCAAAAATGTATTATAATTAAATTGCGAGTTCACTTATTCTCGACAAATAAGTTATCATAACTCGCTTTTATTATGGAAAGATGTTATAATAAAAGTGTCGAGAATAGGAAGTGACAAAATGATAACGATAAGAAAAGAAATACAAAGTGAAATCATAATGACTACAATGGAAGACTTAGTCCCAGAGGATAGTTTATTCCGAAAGATAGATAAATATATAGATTTCACTTTTATTTATGAAGAAGTAAAAGACTTATATTGTGAAGATAATGGAAGACCAAGTATCGATCCAGTTATATTATTTAAATTAGTATTTATACAAGCAATAGAAGGAATAAAATCAATGAGACAAACCTGCAAGAAAATAAAAGTAGATGCAGAATATAGATGGTTTCTAGGAATACCATTTGGTCAAGATACACCCCATTTTTCAACATTTAGTAAAAATTATGAAAGAAGATTTAAAGGAACAGAAATATTTGAAAACATATTTATAAATATAGTAAAACAAGCCCAGAAATATGGGATGTTAAATGATGAATTCTTTATGGATTCAACGCATAGGAAAGCAAATGCAAATAAAAATAAATATGAAGATAAAATAGTAAAAGAAATAAAAAAACGAAGACTTGATTTAGAAGAAGAAATAAATGAAGAAAGAAAAAGAATAGGCAAAAAAGAATTTGAATATAAGAATGAATCCGAAGAAAAACATATAAAAGTAAGTAAGACAGATAAAGAAAGTGGATACTATCATAGAGATAATAAAGAAAAAGGCTTTATGTATTTAGAACATAGAACAGTAAATGGAAAATGTAATATTATAACAGACTCACACGTAACAAAAGGAAATATACATGATTCAGTAGTATGTACCGATAGATTAGAATATCAAAAAAATAAATTAAACTTAGAAATAAATAAAGTAGGATTAGATTCAGGATATGATAACTATGATATAAAAAAATATTTTGAAGAGAATCAAATATTTGGAGTAATACAATATAGAAGATATGGTCAAGGAGACACAGAAATAAGGAAATGGGAATTTCAATATTTAAAAGAAGAAGATGTATATATATGCCCAAGAACTGGAGTAGTATTGCCATATAAAAATATAGATAAGAATGGTTATAAACAATATTATGATGGAAAACAATGTGAAAGATGTCCGTTTAAAAAAGAATGTTGTGGAAAAAATAAATATAGAATAATAAGAAGATTTATAAATGAAGAAGTAAATGAAAAAGCAAGAGAAAGAAGATTAAGTAAAGAAGGAAAAGAATTATTTAAAAAAAGAAAGACAACAGTAGAAAGAAGTTTTGGAGATTCAAAACAAAATCATGGATATAGATATACATTGTATAAAGGTGTTGAAAAGAATCAAGCATATACACACCTGATTTGTGCTGCCCAAAATATGAAAAATATAGCAATAAAACAAGAAAAAGTTAATGGAAAACCATTAACAAGGCTATATTTTATTAAAAATATTACTAATATTATAAAAAAAGCAAAAAATTTTTCAAAAACATTAAATTTGATTCAAAAGAAAACCCACACATTTTTAAAAGTATGGGTTTGTCTACACTCTGAGGACTTTATAAGTCCTATTTAATTTTGAAAAAAAATTAAGAATTAAACTTTTAATTGACAAAAAATTTAACTTTCATCATTTATAATTTAAATAGTGATGAAAATGATTATATATATTGATTTATTATTAATTATTAATTTTATCTTTGATCTTTTACTTCTATTAACCGTTAATATAACTTTAAAACGCCATACTAAAGTCTATCGTTTGTTATTCAGTAGTGGTTTTGGAAGCCTTACTTTAATTAGTTTATTTATACCTCTAAATGCTATTTTAATGATGTTTTTCAAAGCTTTATTAGCTTTAATTATGCTTATCATAGCTTTTGGTTATAAAAATTTAAAATATACTTTCTATAATTTATTATATTTTTATATGTGTAGTGTCATTTTAGGAGGCTTTTTATATTTTTTAAAAATAGAATTTCATCTTGATAATAATCTTTATTATCATGGTATTTCCATTAGTTATATAATTATTTTAATTATTGCTCCGATTATTTTATATGCTTTTATTAAAAGCTTAAAAGTTTTTAAAGAAATCAAGAACTACTATTATAAAGTTAATATTATTTTTGCTAATAATTATAGTTTAAAATTAACTGGTTTTTTAGATACCGGTAATAAACTTATCGAACCTTTAACTAATAAACCTATCATATTAATTAATAAAAAACTAATTGCAAGTAAAATAAATATACGGAGTCCTATGTATGTTCCGGTAAATACGATAAATTCTCATAGTTTATTAGAGTGTATTAAACCAAAGCAACTTTTTATTAATAATCAAAAGTTAGATAACTATTTAATTGGTTTATGTGATTATTCTTTTAAATTAAATGGAATTGATTGTTTACTTAATTATCAAATATTGGAGGACTTATGTTAAATAAAATTATTGCTTGGTTAAAAGCCAAATATAACGAATGTTTCTTTGTGGGTGCGACTGATAAATTACCACCTCCCTTAAGTGAAGATGAAGAACGAGATGCGGTTATTAAAGCTGGAAAGGGTGATGAAGAAGCCAAAAATAAATTAATTGAACATAACTTACGTTTAGTAGTTTTTTTAGCTAAAAAATATGAAAATACGGGTTATGATGTAGAAGATTTAGTTAGTATTGGTTCTATTGGTTTAATTAAAGGAATTAATACTTATAAGCTAGATAAAAATATTAAATTAGCTACTTATGCATCTCGCTGTATATCTAATGAAATATTAATGTTTTTACGTAAAAATAAAAAAAGAAGAGGGGAAATAAGTTTTGAAGATGCCCTTAATTATGATGCGGAGGGGAATGAATTACATTTAGAAGATATTTTAGGAACCGAAATAGATTATGTTCCTAATGAATATGAACGTATATCAAATAAAGAAATATTAGAAAAAGAGATTGATAGTTTAAATGCTCGCGAAAAAGAAATAATGACTTTACGCTATGGATTAAATAATACTGAAGAATTTACTCAAAAGGAGGTGGCCGAAAAATTAGGTATATCGCAAAGTTATATTTCTCGTATTGAAAAAAAAGTAATTAAAAGATTAAAACAAATGATGAAATTATAAAAAGACTTGAAAGTATTTGCTTCAAGTCTTTTTCTTTTTATTCTAACATATCATAAATATTTGTATCATAGGAAGAAGAAGCTTTAATCTCTAATCCCGTACTTTTATTATCTTTAAATAAACTATAACATGTTTTAACTACAAAAGTATAATTTTCATAATAAGAATAAGGTATATAAGAGAATGTTGTATCGTAAGTCGAACCTATAAAGGTTAATTCATCATTTTCATCTTTTAAATAAATTTGATAACCTATATCTCCCATATATTTATTATTATAATCTATTCGGGCATTATAATATTCTTCTCGGTAATCTTCATAAAATTGCCAATATTTATCATTAAACATCTCTTCAATATAACTTTGATTAATAGCATCCGGTGTTTCAATTGGATCCCATGAAAGAGTGATTTGATAGCCATCATAAGAATATTTTCCATTAGTTGGATTAGCTAAAGTATCAAATCTCGTCGATACCTCGGCTGGTTCATACCCATTTTTATAGTAATCTGTAAGTTTTAAACTAGCAGGAGTATAAGCACTGGCTAATTGTACCGGGTATGTTTCTTTTTCAACAGTCACTGATTTAATTCCAGATGGTTTAGTAAATTTTGAATTTGTTTTAAATACTTTAGTTGCAACTGCTTTCATAATAGCTTTACGCGCTGATATACCAGGTGTACTTGTTAAATAATGTTCTTTGCTTAATTTATCATAACCATACCAAAGAGCAATAGTTGAGTCTGGTGACATCGTTATATTCCAATGGTCTGGGGTTGCATGGGTATCAACACCTAAAGCTTTAGCTTGAGTACTATCAATAGTTGTTGTTCCACCTTTAGCTCCAAATTCGGTACCACTAATTGTGAAATTACCACCAACATTACTTTGACCACCACTAATTAACATACTAGTAATTAAATAAGCTGTTTGTTCACTCATAACTCTCGTTTTATTGACTTTATGAACATGAGTTTCATCGGTCTCAACATATACTACTTTTGTAAATGAATAAGGTTTAATATAATAACCACCTCGTCCAAAAGCTGCATACGCCGCGGACATACCTAAAGGATTACCACAATCGGCGGCACCTAAAGCAAAGGCTTCAACTAAATTATCACCATAATCAATACCTAAACTATGAACAAAATCAGCAATTTTATCTAAACCAACTTCGGCGGCCACTTGTTGAAAAGCTTGAACTGCCGGAATATTTCGTGATTGTACTAAAGCATTACGCATTGTAATAAATCCGACATTATCACGACCAGAGTTATATATCTTTACACCATTAGAATATTGCCATGGTCGGTCTAAAAATAGGGTACTAGGGGAACTATTTAAATATTCAATATGGGGACCATAATCAAAAATTATTTTTGCTGTTGAACCAATTTGTCTTTTAACGCCGGAAACAACTCCATAAGGATTTAAGAAGTCCGGACCTACAGCGCGGTTAAGCCCCGTAGGTACATAATTTCTTCCTCCCGATAAAGCAGTGATTGAACCATCTTTAGTGCTAGTAATTGCCATTCCAAATTGGACAGTATCATTTGCAAATTTATATAATTTACCGTCTTCTAAATCTTCTAATACATCTTGGACCTTTGTATCTAAAGTTGTATAAATAGTCATTGGTACTAAAGAGGGATCATCTCCGGTTTCTTCTTTAACTTGCCATAAAACATAATCAATAAAAGCTTGATATTTATTTGTTTCTTCTTGAGAATGATCAACTAAAAGACTAGATACGGAAACACTTTCGGCAAAATCTCTTTCTTCTTCTGAAATATAACCATGCCGTACCATTAAATTTAAAACTGTTGATCTTCTTTGCGTTGCTCCCTCGGGATTACGATAAGGATTTAATGTCGAGGGATTATTAAACATTCCGACAATTAAAGATGCTTCTGGTAAAGTTAAATCGGAAACAGATTTTCCAAAGAAATATTGACAAGCTTGTTCTACTCCGGTTGTGTCCCCACTATAATAACTAGTCCCAGTTCCTAACCACTGACTATTTAAATAAAATTCAATAATCTCTTCTTTGGTATAAACCGCTTCCAGTTTAAATACGGCCATATAAATATCTTTGAATTTCCGAATAATACCTTTAATACCCTCGGTTTCATCACCATTAAACTTATTTTTCATAACTTGCATTGATAAAGTTGAAGCTCCACCAGCATTTTGACCAGCTAATTGACCTAAAGAAGCTTTAAAGAACCGAGCAGCATCAAATCCATTATGTTGGAAGAAACGCGAATCTTCCGTGGCCACTAAAGCATCAATTAAAACTTCCGGTAAATCTTCATACTCTATTAATTCAGTATTTTCTTTATTAGCCCCAATTCCAATTCTTGCTATTTCGGTCGTACCATCCGCGGCTAATAAAACTGTCGCATTTTTATTATATAATTGATTTGGCACAAAATCAGGCGAGGTAACTACAATATATAAAGCAAAAGCTAAAACCACTGAAGCCACTACTATACCTCCACTAATAAGTAAAAATAAAATAGCATTCTTTATACTAAATTTTCTTGTTTTTTTAGTTTTTTCTTTCTTAACTTTCATTTTCTTCAAAATTAATCAACTCCTTATATGCTTTATTAATTCCTGAAATATAATCTATTCCAGAAACATAATTATAATCTAATTTATAACCTTTAGTATCAATAACTTCAAAAGGAATACTTTTTCTTGTTGTATCTTTAATAAATTCTAATAAGTCTTCTCCTTTAAATAAATAATAATTATCATTCATACTTATCACTAAAAAACAAATACCTCCATGTTTAATAATTCGGGCTAAATGTTTTAATTGATGATCATGAATATTTTTAAGGGGAAATGAGGTTTTGCTATGACATTCCTTGGCATCAAATTCCACATATTTCCCTAAATATATACCGTTATAATCTAATGTCGATGGTTCTTTAAAATAAGCTTTTTTAATCTGTGCATTATTTGCATAATCAACTTCGACAATTCCAATCGGAGTAGGTTTTTTATATATAATAGCTATATCTTTTTCTAAATAATAGCTACAAGCATCATTAATCATTGCTTCTAAATCCATCCCACGATTTTTATAATTTATAACCGTTTTTTTATATGTCTTATTGACGGAGCCAGGGTACTTCATGTGCTTCACCTTTTATAATTATACTATAAAAGCTCAATAATATCTATATATAAGGATGATTTTACTTAAGTTTGACGAAGAATTTAGGATGTTTTGTCATATTAAAAGAGCTTTAATGTTTTTTAAAAAAAGATATGTTAAGATAATTATGGTGATAATTTGAAAAACGAAATATTAATAAATGATATGATTAAAAATATCAATAAAATAATTTTAGATTTAGCAGTGAATGCTACTTTTAATAATTTAAAAAATGCCAGTCCTAAAGATTGACATTTTCTTTTTACCAAAATATGCTCTTTTAAAACATTCTAGTTATACCAATTGACAAAATACCCCAAAAAATTATATAATAGTAAACATAAAGGAAGTGATATGATGTATAGCGATAAGATTTACTTAACACCTCAAGAGATATTAGATAAGGAGTTTAAGATTGATGCTAGGGGTTATCGTCCACAAGAAGTAGATAAATACCTAGATATGGTTATACGTGATTATACCGAATTTATAAGCATCATAAAAAGAAATGAAAAGGAAATAAAAGACTTAACTGATGATAATGCTAAACTTAAAGCGGAAATTCGCTCTTTAAGAGAACAACTTGTAGCTAGTGAATCATCAGGAGGAAGTGGTACTTCAAATGTTGATTTATTAAAAAGAATAAGTCAATTAGAAAAAGTTGTATTTGGAAAATATGAATAATATCACGACAAATGCTGCATAAATATTATGTAGAGGAAAGTCCATGCTCACAAAGTCTGCGATTGACTTTAGTGTTCGTGCTTAAGGAAAAAATAACTTAAGGTAGCTTTTAGCTAACGGCAATGAAATATTCTAAAAGGAAACTCAAGAATAGAGTAGTTATAAAGTGCCATAGTAACGTACAAACTGGAAACGGTGGAAATGGAACGCGGTAAACCCCACGAGTGAGAAATCCAAATTTTGGTCGGAGAACTCTTACAAAAGAATTAAATGGCGTAAGGGCCTAGTTTACTAGGAGATAAATATTTGTCGCCCGATAAGGGTTACAGAACATGGCTTATGCGATATTATTTATTTAAAATATTAAAAAATCCAAAGGAGTGAAATATTTTGGACAGTATTGGTAGCCTCCTTAAAGAGACGCGAGAATCTTCAGGAGTTAAGCTAGAAGAAGCAAGTAACGATTTAGATATTAAATCGGAATTTCTTTTAAATATTGAAAATGGCAATATTGGATGTTTTAAAGATATATATGAACTTAAGGGTTATCTTTTAAATTATGCTAAATATTTAGGTCTTGATGGTGATAAAATTATTGATGAATTTAATGAATATATGTTTGAATATACTTCTAAAATTCCCATTAAAGCTATTGAAAAGCAAGCCCAAATTGATGCGAAAGAAGAAACCGGCCGTATAGTAAGTCCTTATACGAAAAAACCTCGGAAATATAGTAAAAAATATTATATAGGTGTCTATTTAATAATTTTTCTTTTAGTAATATTAGCTATTTTCTGGAGTATTAGACAAATTACTATAGGTAATACCAAAACTAATGTCATTAGTTATGTTGAATTTAATAGATAGGAAGTAGAATTATGAATTTACCCAATAAACTAACCATAGGAAGAATTATTACGGCGATTATAATATTAGTAATGTTAATGGTTCCTTGGTATAATTTAGGAATAGAATTTCCTAGTTTTGTTATTGCTGGCAAAATTGTTGTCGATTTAAAATATATCATTGCCGGAGTATTATTTATTGCCGCGGCTTTAACTGACTTTTTAGATGGTCATATTGCTCGCAGTCGTAATTTAGTCACGGATTTTGGTAAAGTTATGGATGCTATTGCCGATAAAGTTTTAGTTAATGGCCTCCTTATTATGTTAGCTTATGACGGCTTTATTAATATTTGTATTCCTGTAATTATTATAACGCGTGATGTTTTTGTCGATGCTTTTAAAATGGCTAGTGGTAATAAAGGCAAAGTTGTTGCTGCTTCTTTTACCGGCAAAGCTAAAACAATGTGTATGATGATTGGTATGGCTCTTACAATGTTTTATAATCTTCCTTTTGAACTAATCGGAATAAATGTCGGTTATGCTCTAATTATTATTGCTACTATTCTTTCGGTGGTAAGTGGGGTAGAATATTACTTTAATACTAAAGATTCATTTACTCAAAAATAAGCAATGAAGTTATCTTCATTTCTTTTTTTTATATGTCATAAAATTAGGTAGGTGATTTTATGCGTATTGTCAAAAATCTCTCTAATTTTTTAAAAGATCAAGAGTATTATATAGATATCTTTAATAATTATTTACATGTCTATTCCTATTTAGATTTAATCTCTTTAAGTTCTAAATTAATTGAGCTTAAAATGCCAGATTTTAACTTAATAATTGAGGGGGAAAATTTAATTATTACGGAAATGGACAAACAAGAATTATTAATTAAAGGTCTAATAACTAATGTGGGGTTTAAAAGATGAAACATTATATTAAAATAAAAATAGCTACTACTAATGCTTCTTTGCTAATCTTAAAACTCAATAAAATAAATGTTGATATTAAAAATATAGTCTATAATAAAGATAGTCTTATATTAGATATATTAGCAAGTGATTTAAAAAGAGTTAAAAAGTATTTAGTCAGTTCTAAAATTACCATTATTGAAGAAACAGGTATTTATAAACTCCAAAATATTTTCAAGCAAAATTTATTATTTATCACTAGTATTATTTTTGCTTTGCTTGTTTTTGTAATTTTAAATCATGTTATTATTAAAGTTAATATTGTTCATGAAAATTTCGAATTAAGAAATATTATTAAAGAAGATTTAACTAAATATGGAGTCACAGCTTTAAGTTTTAAAAAAAGTTATCAAGAATATGAAAAGATAATTAAACAAATAAAAGATAATCATAAAGATAAAATAGAATGGTTAGAAATTGATGTTAAAGGTATGGTTATAAATATTCGAGTTGAAGAAAGAATTATTAATAATTTTGAAGAACAAACCGGTTATTGTCATGTTATTGCTAACAAAAGTGGAATTGTCAAAAACATTTTAACTAAAAAAGGAGTTAGTTTAGTTACCATTAATGATTTTGTAAATAAGGGCGATATTTTAATTAGTGGGGAAATTAAATTAAATGAAGAAGTAAAAAATGATGTTTGTGCTTCTGGAGAAGTATATGCCGAAGTTTGGTATCAGGCCTCAGCCAGTATTCCACTTAATTATGAACTAAAAGAAGATACTGGTAAAATGCGTTATAATTTTATGGTCAAAAAAGATATGACAGAAACGGTTTTATTAAAATCTCGTCTTTCTAATAAAAGAGTGGAAAATAAATTATTATTTAAATTATTTGGTTTTGAATTTTATTTCCAAAAAGAATATGAAGAAAAAATTACTAAAAAAACTTATACCCAAGAAGAGGGTCTAAAATATGCGCAAGAATTAATTCATGAAAAATTAAAAATTCAAGGTTCACAAATTGATAAGATAATTAATGAAAAAGTCTTGCAAAAAAATGTAAATAATGATAATTTAAATATAGATATGTTTATTGCAACTTTAGAAGAAATAGGAACTACTAAAAGCTATACAAAAGAAACGAGTGATACTAGTGATATCGAGAATAATAAAGATCATAACGGAATCAGTTGATAATATGTGGCCCATGCTTACTATATTTTTAGTAATTATTGCCACAGTTCGCATTGCGGCGATTAAATCCAATAATGAAAAATTAGTTTTTTATAAAGAATTTGGTAGCCTCCTATTTATCGTTTATATCTTTTTATTATATGAACTCTTAACGAGAACGGAACTTAACTCTATAAGTGGGTATAATTTAGTTCCTTTTACGGAAATATTTCGTTACCCCATCGGTAGTGACTCTTTCTATTTTAATGTAGTAGGTAATATTGCCATATTTATTCCTTTTGGTTATTTTATCTCTACTTATATTAAACCCCATAAAATATTACCAATTTTAATTGTAAGTGTAATTTCTAGTACTACCGTCGAATTTGTGCAACTATGTATTGGTCGGAGCTTTGATGTTGATGATATTTTATTAAATGCGATCGGTTCTATTATTGGTTTTTTACTCTATGTTGCTTTAAACGCTATCAAAAAATACTTACCAAGTATTTTTGGTAAAGATATCATTTATAATATTATTTGTTTTATTATTTTAATATTTATTGTGTTATTTTTACTTAATCGAATGGGGGTAAATATTGCATGAATAAGTATGTTATAAATGATTTAGTAAATGTCGATTTTGATTATAAATATCTAAAAAAAGTTATCAAAAGAACCTTAAAAAAAGAACATGTTAAGAATGCTTATTTTTCTATTATTTTTGTCGATAAAAAGACTATTCAAGAACTTAATAAAAATTATCGTCATTTAGATAAAGTTACTGATGTTATATCATTTGCCTTTGAAGATAACAAAAGTATTTGCTATAATAATATCAGAGTTTTAGGTGATATATATATATGTATTCCCCGTATGTTAGAACAAGCTTTAGAGTATGGTCATTCCCCTAAAAGAGAACTTGCTTTTCTAACGGTGCATGGTTTATTACATTTATTAGGTTATGATCATCAAACAAAAGAAGAAGAAGAGGTTATGTTTGGATTACAGGAGTTGATTTTAAATGAGGAAAATATTAGAAGGTAAAGAATTAAAAGTCCAAGATGTTAAAAAATTTAATCGCGAAAATGTTAAAGTATATGGCTATAAAAGATTTTTAAAAAGTCTTAAATATTCTTTAGATGGTTTAAGATATGCTTATCGTTATGAACAAAGTTTATGGCTTCATGCTTTTGCGACGGTATTTGCTATTATTTTAGGTTTAACCTTTCAAATAAAACTTTCCGAATGGGCCATTATTTTTATTGCTTTAGGAAGTATTTTAGCTTTAGAGTTAATTAATACAGCCATTGAAGCCGCGGTTGATTTAACGACAACCGAAATTCATCCTTTAGCTAAAATAGCCAAAGATTGTGGTTCCGCGGCTTCTTTTATGATGTCTATTGTTTCCATTGTTATCAGTTTATTTGTTTTTGGTCCTTATTTAAAAGAATTATTTAGTTTTTTATAATATAGAAAGAAAGGGAGTCTTTATGAAAAGTGGTTTTGTAAGTATAATTGGTCGTCCTAATGTTGGCAAATCAACACTTCTAAATACTTTAATAAATGAAAAAGTAGCTATCACATCTAAAGTTGCTGGGACTACTAGAAATATTATTCAAGGTATTTATAATGAAAAAGATTATCAAATTGTTTTTATGGACACCCCCGGAATTATTAAACCTTTAAATAAATTAGGTCGAATTACTAATAAACAAGCTTTATCTTTAACTAAAGATATTGATTGCTTATTATTTGTCGTCGATGCTTCCGCCGGTTTAGGCATAGGTGATAAACATATTATCGAAATTCTCAAAAGAACAGAATCTCCAGTTATTTTAGTTTTAAATAAAATTGATAAACTTAATAATGTGGAAATAATGTATAGTATTAATGAATATAAAGATTTATACCCCTTTAGTGAAATAGTCCCAGTATCAGCTAAAGATAAAGATAATACTGATCATTTAATTGAAGTTATCAAAAAATATTTAAAAGATGGCATTAAATATTTTGATGAAGATATTAAAACTAGTAATAGTCCTTATTTTATGGTTAGTGAAATTGTAAGAGAAAAATTATTTAATATTTTATTAGAGGAAATCCCTCATAGTCTTACTTGTCATACCACTTTTTATGAAGAAAAAAAAGATATTATTAATGTTGGGGTAGATATTATTGTTGATCGTGATTCGATTAAAAAAATTATCATTGGTAAAAAAGGGGAAAGATTAAAAGAAATAGGTACTTTAGCCCGCAAGGAATTAGAAGAATATTTTGGCAAAAAAGTTTATTTAGAAATTTATGTTAAAACCATTAAAAATTGGAAAGATAAAGATAAATATATCAAAGAGTTAGGTTTTTTAGATTCTATCTAAAAAAATAGGAGTTAAAAATGAAGTATGATATTGTAGTCGTGGGCGCTGGACCCAGTAGTGTTTTTCTAGCTTATGAGGCCATTAAGCTAAAACCTGATTTAAAAATTTTATTAGTTGAACAAGGAAAACCCGTCGAAGAAAGAAATTGCCCAATAAATAAAGTTGGTAAATGTGTAAAATGTCCTATGTGTAATATTACCTGTGGTTTTAGTGGAGCCGGAGCTTTTTCGGATGGTAAACTATCTTTATATGATAATAATGATAATGATATCTATGTTGGTGGTGATCTTCATCATTATATTGGGGTCGAAGAAACCAAAAAATTAATTGATTATACTGATAACATTTATTTAGAATTTGGCGCCGATCATCATCTTGAGGGTATAGAATATAAAGAAGAAATTAAAAAAATTAAAGCTAAAGCGCAAAAAGAAAACATCGATTTAATAAATATTCCTATTAGACATTTAGGTACTGAAAAAAGTCATGAATTATATTATAAATTAGAAAAATATTTACTTGATCAGGGGATTAAAATACTATTTAATACCGAGGTTAAAGATTTAATCATTGAAAATAATACGGCTAAAGGAATAATCATCAAATCTTTAAATAAAAATGAAACTGAAAAAATTGAAGCCCAAAAAGTGGTATTAGCTGTAGGTAGAAAAGGGGCTAATTGGTTATCTTCTATGTGTAGTACCCATGATATTAAAAGAGAATCCGGCATAGTTGATATTGGTATTCGCTACGAATTACCTGATAAAATAATGCAAGAAGTAAATAAATATATGTATGAAGCTAAATTTATTCAAAGACCGGCTCCTTTTAAAGATAAAGTCCGTACTTTCTGTCAAAATCCTAGTGGCTTTGTAGCTTCCGAAGTTTATGATGATGCGCTAACTTTAGTAAATGGTCATTCTTATAAAGAAAAGAAAAGCACTAATACTAATTTAGCTATTTTAGTTTCCCATCACTTTAATCATCCTTTTGATAAACCCATCGAATATGGCCGTAATGTAGCTAAAAACTTAAATTCTTTAGGTGAT
Organism: uncultured Bacilli bacterium; assembly: GCA_947627845.1. Taxonomy (GTDB): domain Bacteria; phylum Bacillota_I; class Bacilli_A; order RF39; family UBA660; genus Caccenecus. The sequence continues at coordinate 13,429 of CANQXQ010000002.1, forward strand.
GGTAATATTGTTGTTCAAAGATTAGGTGATATTTATCGTGGGAAAAGAACCTGGCCCGAGGAATTAGCTCATAATTCGGTAGTTCCCACTTTAAAAGCCGCGGTCGCCGGTGATATTACTTATGCTTTAGGTTATCGTACCATGACTGATATTTTAGAATTTATTCGTAGTTTAGATAAAGTAATCGAAGGCTTTGCTCATCCTGATAATTTACTTTATGGTCCCGAAATTAAATTTTATAGTAATAAAGTTTTAATTGATGAAAATCTAGAAACTAGCGTGCACAATCTCTATTCCATTGGTGATGGTGGAGGTTTAACACGAGGACTTATGATGGCTTCCGCCTCCGGTGTTGCTTTAGCAAGAAAAATAGTTAAATAAGGCTTAGTCCTTATTTTTTAAATCATTTAATTCTTTTTCAATCTTTTTAATTGCTTCTAATAAAAATTCTACTTCGGGTCTTTGATTTTGATTACTTTTACTGTTATTTGTAAAGACACTTCCACCCATTTTAGCTTCGCGACTATTAATATTAATATTGGAATGTTCTATTCTTCCCTCAATTAATTGTTGCTGAGCAGCACTAGTTAAAATAAATTGCCCAATTAAAATAAGCCAGTTACCTAAACTGTTTTGTTCCGCGGCACTATAATCACCCACACAAGCCGAACCAATTAAAACCGCAATAAAAGAAAAGACTTGGGGATTAATATTTGGTGGAAAATCATTTGAATTTAAAGCCATAAATAATCCCCCTTATCTATTTAATTTTATTCGGGGTAATTGCAAAAACAACTAAAATATAATATAATGAAATTGGTGATGCATTCTATGCAAATAAATAGTGTTGATTTAACAGCGATGGCAGTTAGAACAAGTCAGTACCCTAATGATAAACTACCAGAGTTTTTATTAGTTGGAAGAAGTAATGTGGGCAAATCAAGTTTTATAAATACCTTAATTAATCGTAAAAACTTTGCTTATACTTCCTCAAAACCTGGAAAAACTCAAACTTTAAATTTCTATTTAGTTAATAAAGCTTTTTATTTTGTTGATGTTCCTGGATATGGGTATGCATCCGGCCCTCAAGAAAGACAAAAGAAATTTGGTGTTATGATTGAAGATTATATCAAAAGTAGAGAAAACTTAAAATGTGTCTTCATGCTTATTGATTATCGTCATAAACCTACTGAAGATGATGTTTTAATGTATGAATTTTTAAAATTTTATAATTTAAATATTAAAATAATTGCGACTAAATTTGATAAAGTTAAAAAAAGTAGTCGTGATAAACAAAATAAACTAATTAAAGATACTTTAAAATTAAAAGAGGAGGAGGAATTCATTACTTTTTCGACTGTTTCTAAAAAAGGCAAAGATGAAGTTTATGAATTAATAAATAATTTATTATGATTAAAAGTAAAAGAGAAAAAAATTTAGTTGATGATTATGTTGTCTTTGATTTAGAAACTACTGGTTTTGATCCTATTTTAAATGAAATAATTGAAATCGGGGCTTTAAAATATAAAAATAATGAATTAGTCGCCGAATTTAATGTTTTAGTAAAGCCTCAAGAGTCTATTCCTAGTGTAATTACCAATATTACGGGAATTGATGATTTAATGGTTAAAGATGCTTCTAATATAGAAGAAGTATTACCTAAATTTTTAGAATTTATTGATAATCTTCCTTTAATTGCTCATAATTCCCGTTTTGATATATCATTCATAGAGGAAAATATCAAAAAATTAAATTTACCCGAGCTTAATAATACTAATATTGATACGGTATGGTTAGCTCGTAAATATATTCCCGAGACTAAAGATGCAAAACTTGAAACTTTAAAAAGTCATTTTAATTTAGCTTATGGTTCCCATCGTAGTTTAGAAGATTGTTACACCACTAATTATGTTTATCAATATTGCAAAAATCAAGCTTTAGTTAAAAATTAAAGCTTTTTACTTGCTAAAATATTAATCTTTTCTTATAATAAAAACTTGTGATGTTTATGGCTAAATTTAGTAATATTTCTTCTTTAAATCAAAAATATGTTAATATAATTGCTGATTTTTTAAATAAAGCTAAACCATCTTTAATCGCGGCTTTTGTAAATTTTTATGGAACTAACCATCAAAAATACATTGAATATATAATAGATAATATCAAGTATATATATGTTATAAGTGAAGAGTCTTTAACCTTTTATAAAGATTACGCTTTTAAAGAACGAGCAATTTTCACTTACTATTTAGCATATCTAAACTATATCAAACATCAAGTTAAATTACTTCCTCTAAAAGAAAGAGAAAATTATTTATATAATGCTTATGTCGTGGGAGCTTCTTTTCCCCTTGAAGATGTCCCATATTATTTAATTGTTGATGATCTTCCGACTTTAGGACCCGCTTTTTTTAATGCTTATAATTTTGATCAAATTGATAAAATTATTTGCTTACCGATAATTTCTATTAATCTCTATTTAATAATTCATGAAATAAATCATGCCCTAACTACGGAAGCTTTAGCTTTTTTACCGGATGAAGAAATTAGCAATAATCCTTTTCGAGATACTATCGTTGATGAATTAATCAATGAACTAATGACTTATGATATTTATCAAGAATATCAAAAATTGGGTGGAAAAGATATTTTTGGTTTACCTATGTTTAATTATTGTAATGCTTACACTAATGGTTTATCTTTAGTTAAATCTTTTTATGATACTTTTAAATCACTAATAAAAGAAAGTCTTATCACTCGTAATGATGCTTTAATTAGAAAACAGCTGGGCCCAGAAGTTTTAAGTGAATATTGTAAGTTAGTTGAAAAGTTATTTTTTGAAAATATTAGTGATCCTTCTGCCAAACTAGAGGAAGAACACCATTTAGATGAATTAATTGAAACCATGACTAATAATTATCTTTCCTCTTTCGAACCTGATTATGAAGCTTGGTTTACCGAAATGCTTCAAAATGGTACTAGGGTAAGAAGATTAAGCAAAAATTGACAGCCATATTAAATTATGATATCATAAACAACTACATATGGCGAAATTTTAATTAGAAACAAATTATATCAATTTTTAACGACACCAATATATTAAAAAACAATCATTAAGAAATGACAATGAAGTTATTTATTATCATAAGGAAAGGTGAATATCATGGCAAAAGAAAATAATTTAGATTTAGATGATTATAAAATAAAAAAGCCAAAAAAATTAAAAGTCAAAAAGAAAGATAAAGAAGAAGCTAAAAAGAAAGAATTATTAGAATTAGAAAGCAACTTAAAAGTTGATGTCTTAAAATTACGAGCTGAATTCGAAAGCAACGAAGATTGTTCTTTTGAATCGATTACTAATATAATTAATAAGGTACATTATTTAAAAAATAATCTTAATAGTCTAAGTCTAACCGATGAAGAAATTAAAGGATTTAAAAAATCTTTAGAAGATATTATAGACATGTATGATACTGAATTATCAGCTACACTTGTTGCTACAACACTAATTAGTGCGGGTTTTGGAACTATTGGAGCTCTAATGTCATTAATTATTTTGCCATGGTGGGGAGCGGTTTTATTTTTTTTAATAATTACATTATATTTAACTTTTAGCCTTTATCACGATGCTAAAATTGATATGAATGGTGAAGCTTTTAAAGAATTAGATGAGCATATAGAAGATATAAAAGAATTAGATAAAGAGTTAGCTAGAAGATTAGAAGAACAAAAGCCTAATCAAGTAGAAGAGGCTAAAGAAATACATGAGCAAAAGGCTAACCAATTCGAAGAAACTAAAGACATAAAAGAAGAATACACTTTAGCTAGCTTAATTAATGATACTAAAAGAAATATAATGATGCTAAATAATGCGGATGAACCAAAGTTTAAAGAAAGACTCTCTATAGCATTAACCGAATTTAAAAATAGTTTAACAACTGCCAATAGTATGCCTAGTAATATGAAAAAAGATATGGAATATTTTGCAAGTACTAAATTAACAAGTGAATTGAAAAGTATTAATGAAGATGTTTTAAAATTATATCAAGAAACTAAACAAAGAATGAAAGATGAAAACTTAAATAAATTAATTAATGATTACATGAGTAATATTGATGATAGTAAAGATAAAACTCAAGATTTTATTAAATTAAAAGATAATTTAAAAACATTTATAGATGATGAAGATATTTTAAGTAAAATGCAAATAGAAGAACGATTAGCTCAATGTTTTTACTATACAATTAAAGATTTTAGCATAGAAGAAGTAAAAATGATGTTAAATCATATCGAAGAAGATTTTTATGAAGCAATATCTTTAGTAGGAGAAGAAATTTTAAATGAAAGAGAAGATAACATAGAAATAACTTCTTACTACAATAGAATAAAAGAATTAAAACCACAATTAAATAGATATGATTATTTAGTATATATTTGCGCTATTTTACTAAATAGCAAAATTTTAAAACTAAAATATTCAGAAACAAAAAATAATTCCTTGTCTAGAAATAATAAAAATTAAATAAATCCTTTGACAAACAAGTGATTTGTGCTATAATTAGATTGACAGATTTTAAGTGGGCAGAATATTCCCACTTTTATTTATTATAAAGGAGGCAAAATGAAAAAAACATTAACAGAATTAGAAGCAAAAATTAAGGAAGTATTGCAAAAAGAAGAAATAATTGTGGACAGTATAACATATGAAAAAAATAGTGGCAATTATAATGTTTTAACGGTGGTGTTAGATAAAGTGGGCGGCATTGATTTAGACACAATAGTCTCTGCCACCAACATAATTAATCCCCTTGTTGATGCTTATGATTTTACTGATGATTCCTACATATTAGATGTAGTATCTAAAGAAAGAGGTGAATTTAATGAATAATGAAGAATTTATTATTGCATTAAAAAATATTGTTAAAGAAAAAGGTATAAGTGAAGATGTTGTCTTTGAGGGAATGGAACAAGCTTTGCTTACTGCTTATAAGAAAAATTTTGATAGTAAGACTAACGCTAGAGTAGAAATTAATAAAGAAACTGGCGAAATAAAAGTTTATTCTTATTTAGTCGTTGTAGATGATGTTGATTATGGTCATGAAGAAGTTGATGAGGAGGGTAATGTTGTAAAAATACCACCAGAAATTAATCCTGATGCCCAAATCATTTTAGAACAAGCCGAAGAAATGGTCCCAGGAATTAAAGTAGGAGAAACTATTGAATATGAAATAACTCCTAAAGATTTTGGTCGGGTTGCTGCCTCCACTGCTAAACAAGTTTTAACGCAAAAAATTAGAGAAGCCGAAAAAAATAGTATTATTGCCGAATTTCAAGATAAGCAAGATGAAATGCTTTTAGGTTTAGTCGCGATGGAAGATGTCCGCAACTATTATATTGATTTTGGTCGAACTAGAGGAATTCTTCCTAAAAGTGAAATTATTCCTGGTGAAACAATAAAAATGGGTTCTAATATTCGGGTTTATGTAACTAAAATCGAAAATAATCCCAAAGGACCTCTAATATTATTATCAAGAAAACATTATGGCTTTGTTAAAAGATTATTTGAACTAGAAATTCCGGAACTTCAAGATGGTACTTTAATTATGCATGCCTGTGTTCGGGAGGCGGGAATTCGTTCTAAAATCGCCGTATCAAGTACTAATGAAAGAATTGATGCGATTGGTACATGTATTGGGGAAAGAGGTTCTCGGATTGCTAGTATTTTAAAAGAACTTAATGGAGAAAAAATCGATGTTGTTTTATATAGCGATGTTCCCGAAGACTATATTAAAAATGCTTTGAGTCCTGCCAAAAATGCGATAGTTAGTATAACTGATCCGGTAAAAAAAGAGGCTTTAGCGGTTGTCGATGAAAAAGAACTTCCTTTAGCTATAGGTAAAGGTGGTAATAATATTCGTCTCGCCAGTAAACTTACTAAATATAAAATTAGTATTAAAACTATGCAAGAAATAAACCAAGAGGGTAATAAGTAAAAGAGGCCAAATATGCAAAAGAAAAAAATTCCCATGCGTACTTGCGTAATTACAAAAGAAAAATGTGAAAAAAAAGATTTGCTTCGTCTAGTTAGAACACCTGAGGGTAATGTTATTGTTGATCCCACCGGCAAAAAAAATGGTCGGGGTGCTTATTTAAAAAAAGATAAGGAAATAATAACTAAAGCCGAAAATTCTAAAATCCTAGACCACATTTTACAAGTCGAAATACCTAGGGAAATATATGAAGAAGCTAAAAACTTATGTAAATAAAAAATGAAAGGAGATTAACTTATGACTGTTAAAGAATATGCGCTAGATATAAATTTAAGTATTGCCGAAGTAATAAAAAAATGTAATGATTTAGGAATTGAAGTTAAAAGTGCCGATGATTATTTAACGGATGATGATGTTATTATTCTAGATAATGCCATTAATTTAATTGTGGAAGATGACGATTATGAAGTAGAAGACACAATTGATGAAGTCGTAGATGAAATCGTCGAAAGTTCCAATATTACTAAAAATATTAATACTACCGATAAAAAACAAAAATTAAAGAAAAAAAATAATAATGCCGAAGTTAATGATTATTCTAAATTACGTAAAGAAATGTATAAGAATAAAGATAAATTAATGAAAAACACTAAAGATGAAAATGTTATTTTATTTAAAGATGGAATGACAGTTTTAGATTTAGCCACTGAACTTAATATTAATGGTACTGATATTATTAAAAAATTAATGTCTTTAGGTTTAATGTTATCTTTGAATAATCCTATTGATTTTGAAAATGCTGAAATTATTGCTTTAGAATATGATAAAACTTTAAAAAGAGAAGAAACGCAAGATGTTTCTAATTTTGAAGAATATGAAATTATTGATAATGAAAGTGATTTAGTCGAAAGACCGCCAATTGTAACTATTATGGGTCATGTTGATCATGGTAAAACAACTTTACTTGATTACATTCGTAATTCTCATATTGTTGATACTGAATCAGGAGGTATTACCCAAGCTATAGGGGCTTATCAAATTGAGACCAATGGTAAAAAAATAACTTTTATCGATACTCCCGGTCATGCAGCTTTTACCGAAATGCGTGCTAGAGGTGCTAGTGTTACTGATATTGTTATTATTATTGTGGCTGCTGATGATGGAGTTATGCCTCAAACTAAAGAAGCCGTGGAACATGCTTTAAGTGCTAAAGTACCTATTATTGTTGCGGTCAATAAAATAGATAAACCTAATGCTAATCCGGAAAAAATTCGTACTGAAATGGCGGAAATTAATATCACTCCTGAAGAATGGGGTGGCGATGTTCCATTTATTAATATTTCTGCCCATACTGGCGAGGGTATAGATAAATTATTAGAAACCATTTTAGCTATAAGTGAAGTAAATGGCTTAAAAGCTAATCCTCAAAGATATGCGGTGGGCTCTGTAATCGAATCTCGTCAAGATAAAAATGTTGGTGGTATTGCTAGTTTATTAATCTTAAATGGAACTTTACGTTTAGGTGATCCTATTGTTGTTGGTACTACTTATGGTAAAGTAAGAACTATGAAAAATGATTTAGGTGAAGCTATAACTATGGCTCATCCTGGTACTCCCGTCGAAATTACTGGTTTAAATGAAAATCCTAGTGCTGGTGATAAATTTATGGCTTTTGAAACTGAAAAAGAAGCCAAAGAAATTGCTGAAAAAAGAGCTATTCATCAAAAAGAAAATAAATATAAGAAAGATATTATCTCACTAGATGATTTATTTAGTAAAATAAATGAGGGTCAAAAAGAGATTAATGTTGTTTTAAAAACAGATGTTCGCGGTTCTGAAGAAGCGGTTAAAAATAGTTTATTAAAAATTGATGTTGCCGGGGTAAAAGTAAATGTTATTCGTTCAGGAATTGGCACTATTACTGAAAGTGATGTCGTTTTAGCTAATGCATCTAATGCCATTATTATTGGTTTTAATGTCAGTCCATCCAATGCTACTAAAGAGATGGCTAAAGAATATAATGTTGAAATTCGGACATACACTATTATTTATAAATGTATTGAAGAAATAGAATTAGCTATGAAAGGTATGCTTGATCCCGAATTTGAAGAACATATTTTAGGAACTGCTGAAATTCGGAAAATCTTTAAATTTTCTAAAGTTGGTAATATTGCCGGTTCTTATGTAACTGATGGTTTAATTAGAAATAATGCTTCAGTTCGAATTATTCGTGATGGTGTAATTATCTATGATGGTAAAATAGCTTCTATTCAAAGAGAAAAAGATAGTGTTAAAGAAGTTAAAAAGGGTTATGAATGTGGTATAACCTTTGAAAACTTTAGCGATATTAAAGAAAAAGATATTATTGAATGCTTTGAAATGGTCGAGGTGAAACCAAATGCCTAGTCATAAATTAGCTAAAATATCTTCGGAACTAGTTAGAGTTATTAGTGAAATAATATTTGATACTGCTCGGGATGAAATTTTAAAGACAGTTACTATTACAGGAGCTAAAGTATCAAAAGATTTAGGCTATGCTAAAGTTTATTTTACTTCATTAAGCGATTTAGATAAAAAAACTTTAGTAAAAGAAGTAAATGAAGCAAGTTCATTTATTAGAACTGAAGTCGCCGCGCGTATGGATTTAAGACATACTCCGGAATTAGAATTTGTTTATGATGACTCAATTGAATATGCCAATAGAATAGAAAATATTATTAAAGAAATTCATGAAGACGAATAATGGTATTATTGTAGTAAATAAAGAGTCCGGTTATACTTCTAGAGATGTTGTCAATATTATCAGTAAAAAATTAGGCACTAAAAAAGTGGGCCATACTGGTACTTTAGATCCTTTAGCCAAAGGCGTATTAGTTGTACTTTTCGGTAAATATACAAAACTCGTAAATATCTTAACTAGTTTAACTAAAATATATGAAGCTGAAATAAAACTTGGCATTGAAACAGATACTTTAGATATTACGGGCAATATAATCAAAACTGAGCCCTTTAATTTAAAAAAAGAAGATATAATCTCAGTTTTAAATTCTTTTAAAGGCCTTTATCACATGGAAGTTCCTGCTTATTCAGCCATTAAAGTAAATGGTAAAAAATTATATGATTATGCCCGAAATAATCTTTCGGTTACTCTTCCTTTTAAAGATGTAGAAATTTATGATATTGAATTTTTAGACTTTCAAAATGATATTATAAAATTTCGGGTAAAAGTCGCAAAGGGAACTTATATACGGAGTTTAATTCGTGATATTTGTCATAAATTAAATACTATTGGCACTATGAGTAATTTAATTAGAATTTCTCAAGGTGATTTTAATTTAAAAGATGCCTATACTTTAAAAGAAATCCAAAATGATAATTATAAAGTTTTAAATATTCGGGATGTTTTACCATTAAAAGAATTAGAACTTCCTGAAGATTTAGCAACTAAAGTTAAAAATGGTAATATCATAAATTTATCTGAAGAAGCTGAATATATTTTATTTATTTCTAACGATGAAGATATTGCTTTATATAAAAAGAATAAAAATAATTATGAATGTTTAATATTATTCTAAAAAGCTACTATAATAAAAAACAAAGAAAAGCTCTCAAGAATTTTGATTAACTTGTCAAAAATTCTTGGGAGTTATTATTTTAATTATCTATTTTTTTTACTTATTTCATTATTAATCGCGTAATTTGAAACTGCTCTAAAATTTTGATCATAAGGGTAAACTTGTTGTCCAAATTTAAGCCACATAGTTGACCATGAACTACTTGTTTTAAGTAATTCCTGAACTCTAGCATTGTTCATTGTGGCATTATTTTCTTGCTTATTTAAATCAACGCATCCTTCTTCATCATACAATTTACTTTGTAAATCACATTCTAATTTATCACATTGATAAGCAAACATTGCTTCTTTTGTATTATGGGCATCAAATTCTAAAAACAATTTTTCAATTTGATTGCCATCTATTAAACCACTTAATATTTTATGGACTGTTTCATGTTCTAGGATTTCTTTTTCCTCTTTTGATATTTGAAATTGAGTTAAATCCCCAATTACAGTTTCGCCAAGTTCGTGAATAGCAAGCATATATATAACTTTCATAATATTTACATCGTATTGATATTCGGATTTCATCGCAATTGCTAACATTTGGACACTAAAAATATGTTCAGCAACACTCTCAATTCTTTCTCTTTGAACATTCCAATCTTTCCAACCTGTTCTAATAACATTCTTTAATCTATTACATATTACATAATAATCAATAACGTTTTGTTCTTTTGACATATAATTTCTTCTTTCTTAAAAGGTTAGTATAACATTTTAGTTAATTTAAATCAAACTATTCTTATATAAAGCTATATCTTCCAATAATAGATAGATATACTTGTTTATCTTTTAATTAAATAAAAATCAAAACAATTTATAGTAATTATTTTACTTTTGGTGGGACTAAATCAATACCTCCACTTTTACTTAAAGGATTACACTTTAAAATTCTTTTCAATATTAAGTACAATCCTTTTATGGTTCCATGCACTTCTAAAGCTTCAATTGCATAGTTACTACAAGTGGGGTAAAATCTACAAGCATTATGAAAATTCCCTGGTATAGATTGATATAGTTTTATTAATTTAATTAATCCTTTTTTCATAATTAATATTTTATCTTAAGTCTTAAAATTTAGCAATATTTACTTGTAATTTTATATAATATATAGTAAAATAATCTCGGCAAATAAATTGCAAATACACATTAATAGGGAGTATTAAGCCTAGTGCTAATTAATTTAGTGGTGTAATACATTGAACTATTAAGAGGTAAAAACGAAAGGATGGGATGATTTATGGCCGTTGTTTCTATGAGTTATTTATTAGAAGCAGGAGTTCATTTTGGACATCAAACAAAAAGATGGAATCCTAAAATGAAAGAGTATATTTTTGGAGCAAGAGAAGATATTTATATTATCGATCTTGAAAAAACAACTAAAAAAATGGAGGAAGCCTACGAAGCAATTAAAATGATCGCTGATAATGGTGGAACATTCTTATTTGTAGGTACTAAAAAGCAAGCCCAAGATGCTGCGAAAGAAGAAGCTTTAAGAAGTAATTCTTATTATGTAACTGAAAGATGGTTAGGAGGAACCTTAACTAATTTTAGAACTATTAGAAGAAGAGTTAAACGCCTTGAAGAAATTGAAAATATGGAAAAAGATGGTAGATTTGAAGTTTTACCTAAAAAAGAAGTTATTGGTCTTCGTAAAGAATATGATAAGTTAAATAAAATTTTAGCTGGTATTCGGGAAATGAGTAAACTACCAAATGCTTTAATTATCGTTGATCCTAAAAAAGAAATTAATGCTATAAGAGAAGCTCGTAAATTACGTATTCCGGTTTTTGGTTTAGTTGATACTAACTGTGATCCTGATGATGTAGATTATGTTATTCCTGGCAATGATGATGCTGTAAGAAGTGTTAAAGTTGTTTTAGGAGTTTTAACTAATGCTATTTGTGAATCACGTGGTTTAGAAATGGTTGATTATGTTACTGAAGAAGATAAAAAATCTAAAAGTGAACCAAAAACTATGGATGAGTTAATTAAGGAAGAACCAAAAGAATTAAAAAAATCTGATTTTGAGGATGAAGAACCAAGAAAAGAAGAAAAACCTCATAAAGAAAAAAAAGTTGTTGAACCCAAAAAAGAAAAAAAAGTAGAAGTTAATTATGATGATATGACTTTAGCTGAACTTAAAAATGTGGCTAAAGAAAAAGGCATCAAAGGTTATTCTACAATGAAAAAAGAAGATTTAATTAAAAATTTAAAATAAATGGAGGAAAGAAATATGTTAGTTACAGCAAGTATGGTAAAAGACCTACGTGAAGCAACTGGGGCTGGAATGATGGATTGCAAAAACGCCTTAAATGCAACTGATGGTAATATGGATGCTGCAATCGATTGGTTAAGAGAAAAAGGTATTGCTAAAAGTGCTAAAAAAGAATCAAGAATTGCCGCGGAAGGTTTAGCTAATATTTTTATTAAAGATAATCGCGCAGTTATTTTAGAAGTTAATAGTGAAACTGATTTTGTAAGTAAAAATGCCGAATTTACCAGTATGATAGACACAATTGGTAATACTATTTTAAATAGTAATGTCTCTACTTTAGAAGATGCCTTAAAACTTCCAACTGAAAATGGTACTATTAATGATTTAATTATAGCTAAAACCGCTAAAATTGGTGAAAAACTATCTTTAAGAAGAATTGAAGTAGTTGAAAAAAATGCGACTGAAAACTTTGGAGCTTATCTTCACATGGGTGGCAAAATTGCGGTTTTAAGTGTAGTTGAGGGAGCAAATAGTGATGTTGCAAAAGATGTATCTATGCAAGCTGCCGCTATGCGTCCGGAATATGTCTTTATTGAAGATGTTCCTGAAGAAATTGTCGAAAAAGAAAAAGCAGTTCAAAAAGAATTAGCTATGTCCGAGGGTAAACCGGCTGATATTGCTGAAAAAATGGTTGAAGGTCGAATTAAAAAATATTTTAAGGAAATCTGTTTAGCTGAACAAGAATTTATTAAAGATGGTGATATTTCGGTTGCCACTTATGTTAAAAATAATCATGGAACTATCAAGAAAGTTATTCGTTATGAAGTAGGCGAAGGAATGGAAAAAAGAAATGAAAACTTTGCTGAAGAAGTAATGAATCAAATTAAAGAAAGCTAGCCTTTAGGTTAGTTTTTTATTGGACATTTATTTAACATTTTTTCATGGTTTTATTTAAGTTAAATTCTAATAAATGTTATAATATAAATAAGTGGTGGTAGTATGAATAAAACAATAAAAAAGGTTATTGAAGGCTTATTATTTGTTGCCATAATTGTAGCTTTTATAATTATTGGTAAAACTGATTTTAGTCCTAAAAAACCTATCGATAACGAAAAATTTGATCATGATTATACTAATGTTAGTGCTGATAATGTTTATAAATATGTTAATTCTAATGAAGTTTATTCTTTTCTCCGGAGTGGTACAGGTGTATTATTTTTAGGTTATCCAACCAATAAATGGACTGGTTATTATGCTAGTATTTTAAATGATGCGGCTCAAGAATTAGGCTTAAAAGAAATTTTATATTATGATTTTTATGAAGATAAAGCGGTTAAAAATGCTACATATCAAAGTTTAGTTTTAAAACTCAATAATTTTCTTCCTACTTTAGATGATGGCACTCAAAACTTACAAGCACCTAGTATGATAATTGTAAAAGAGGGCACAATTATTTATTATGATGATGAAACCTCCATTAATCGCGGAACTATAACTCCTACCGAATATTGGAATGAATTTAAAATAAAATCCAAACAAGAAAGTTTAAAAGAAATATTAGCTAATAATTTAAATACTTTAGCCAATTAAACCATATAATTAAAAGAAAAATGCATAAAAACTTGTTAAAAGTGATAAATAAAGATATAATGATATTATAAAATTAATTTAGGAGGAATAATAATGGACACAGAATTAAAATTTATGAAAGCAATCGAGAATTTAGAATCCCGTTTAACGAATATTCGCGCAGGCCGAGCTAATCCGGCCATGTTAAATGGTATTATGGCTAGTTATTATGGCACTTTAACTCCAGTACAAAGTTTAGCTAACATAACTGTTCCTGAAGCTCGCAGTTTAATGATTAAACCTTTTGATAAAAGTGCTTTAAAAGATATTGAAAGAGCTCTAAATGAAGCTAATTTAGGTATTACCCCAGTCAATAATGGGGAAGTAATCATTTTAACTGTACCGGAACTTACGGAAGAAAAAAGAAGAGACTATGTTAAACAAGCTAAAATGATATGTGAAGAAGCACGAGTTGCTTTACGTAATATTCGCCAAGATGCTAATAATGAAATTAAAGCATCCGAAATGCCTGAAGATGCTGAAAAAGCGGCTTTAGATGAAATTCAAGATTTAATTAATAAATATAATAAACAAATTGATGACATATTTAAAGAAAAAGAAGCCGAGTTAATGAGGGTTTAAAATGAAAAAGGAATTAAAAGAAATAAATAATAAAGAAGTTAATGAAGTTGTATCTTTAACGAAAAAAATCTTAAAATTATTTTATATAGTAATGATTGTAGCCATTGTCCTTTGTGGTACTATCATTCTTGATAAACTAAATATTTGGCATTTTGCCTTTACATTTCTAAAGGTATTAGCTCCCTTATTTATTGGTTTTGTCATTGCTTGGTTACTTAATCCTCTTGTTACCAAAATGGCCAAAAAAAAGATTCCCCGCATCTTAGGAAGTTTAATAGTTTATACCATCTTTTTAGCTATTATTTTTGTCTTTTTGCGGTTATTTATACCTACTTTATATAGTCAAATTAATGATTTAATTGCTAGCTTACCATCGATTGTTGATCATTTTAGTACCTTTGCTGATAATTTTATCAATGAACTATCTATAAGTGGTATTGATTTAACAGTATTTAAAGATAATTTATTTAGTAGTATTGGTAATTATCTTCTTAATTTAGCCAGTTCTCTACCTAATTCAATTATTAGTATATTAGGTAGTTTAGTTTCCGGACTTGGAACGGTCTTAATTAGTTTAGTCGTAGGTCTTTATATGTTATTTGACTTTGATGCTATAACGAAACATTTCCTCAAACTTGTCCCTAATAAAAATAAGTTTGAAATAGAAGTTTTATTAACTGATATAGGGGTAGAAGTCCGTAAAACTATTTCTGGAACTTTATTAGTCGCACTTATGGTCTTTATTTGTGATAGTCTAGGTTTTGCTTTAGTTGGTCTTAATGCCCCTTTATTATTTGGTATGTTCTGTGGTTTAACAGACTTAATTCCTTATATTGGGCCTTATATTGGGGGTGCGGCCGCGGTTATAGTTGGCTTTAGTGGAGGCACTATTACTGGTATAGCTGTTTTAATCGTTTGTGTTGTAGTTCAATTAGTCGAAAATTATATTTTACAACCAGTTGTTATGAGTAAAACTACTAAATTACATCCGGTGACTATTATGATTGGTTTATTAGTATTTGGTCATTATTTTGGTATTATCGGTATGATTATTGCTACTCCATGTATAGCTCTTTTAAAAGTTATCTTTAAGTTTATTGTTAAAAAGTATAACTTATTTAAAGATGATGAAGTCTTATTAAAAGAAGTGTTAAAAGATTAAAACACTTCTTTTTCTTTGGTTTTATCACATATATAATCAATGGAAATATGAAACTCTTTAGCAAAGCGTTGTAAATAATAAATACTTATTAATCGTGGTTTAGTTTCATATCTAGAAATAGAATTAGGTGCTACATTGAATTTTTCACCTAAAGTTTTTTGGGTATAACCAAATTTTTTTCTTAAATATCTTAAATAAAATACGAGCATTTTATAATTAATTCTTTTATTTACATTAACACATTTTAAATTTTTAGTTATTCCTAGTAATGCATTTAAAGATACATCATAAAAATTACTTAAAATATTTAATTCTGCTAAAGTCATAACTCTTAAGCCTGTTTCATAAAGCTTATAAGTATTTACACTTACTTTTAAAATGTCACTAACATCTTTTTGGGTTAGATTATTTTTAATTCGTAAAGTGCCCATTAACAAATAATTTTGCATAAAGCCTCCTTTCTTAAGTTTGCTATTATAACCATTTATTTTTAAAAATTTGTCGAACGGTGTCGCGAATATGCAAAATGCGATACTAAATTAAGAATTTAAAAGGAAAAACATCATTAAAAGGTAATAAATAATGGTGAAGGGAGGTAAAAGAAATGCCTAAAATTGAAGTAGTAAAACAACATGATTTAAAAGATTGTGGACCATGTAGTTTATCATGTATTATTAAATATTATGGTGGCTATGTTCCCATCGAAAAGATAAGAGAAGATACAAATACTACTGCAAATGGAACCAGTGCTTACCATTTAATTAAAGCTGCTAAAAATTATGGTTTTGAAGCTTTAGGAGTTAAAGCCTCAAATATAGATGATGATAGAATATACTTACCCTGTATAGCTCATTTAAATTTAGCTAATGGTCTTAAACATTTTGTAGTTATATATAAAATAAGTAAAGACTTTGTTTATGTAATGGATCCCGCCTCTGGTAAAAAGAAAATAAAGAAAAACGAATTTTTAAAAATTTGGACTAATGTTTTAATTTTGCTTACACCAGTAAGTGATATATTACATTTTAAAAATAGCATAACAATTGGAAAATTATTTATAAAACTTTTAACCAAAAATAGAAATCTTTTTTCAAGCATAATCATTTTGAACTTTTTTCTAATGTTTTTTGCTATTTTAAGTAATTTTTATTTTCAAGTAGCCATTTCCAGTATTAATAAAGAAACAGATCAAATATTTCTTAAATTAGTTATAATTGTTTTCTTCTTTGTCTTTCTTTTTAAAGTTTTATTTAATTATCTAAAAAATTATTATTTAAATTACTTTAATAAAAACATCGATACAGAATTATTTACAAGCTTTTTAGGTCATATATTTCATCTTCCTTTATCGTTTATGCAAAATCGAAGTGTGGGCGAAATAACTTCTCGCGTTCAAGAATTAAGTGAAATTAAAAGTTTACTTTCAGAAGTATTTACAACCATAATTTTAAATTCGGTTTTGATAATCGGTACGATAGTTGCTTTATATTTGATAAATGCTAAACTTTTCTTCTTTCTTTTATTAGTTGTGAGCATTTATCTTATTATTGGTTTAATTTTTAGTAAAGTAATTTATGCCCGAGTCAAAGAAAATATTGAAATAAGTACTGAATTTAATACTAATTTAATTGAAAATATTGAAATGAATACTAGTATTAAAAATTTAAACTTAATTGATACTTTCTTAAAAAAATTAGAAGCTAAACTAATAGATCTTCTAAAAAATAATTTTTTCTTACAAAAACTCTTTAATAATATTTTATTATCTAAAGAATTTATTTACGAAATAGGTCTTTATTTAGTCTTAACCTATGGTATTTATCTAATATCAATTGATAAAATGGAGATACTATCTTTAATAACCTTTAATAGTTTAATTGTCTATTTATTTGAGCCTTTAAAAGAAATACTTGATATTATTCCCAAATATAATTATTTAAAAGCCTCATTTAATAAAATAAGTGAATTTTTAAATATAAAAGAGGAAGAGTATAATATTGGAATTAATAGTGCCATTAAAACTATCGCCTTTAATAATGTAAACTACTCTTATAATCAAATCCAAAATATTTTAAATAATATTTCATTAAATATTAATAAAGGAGATAAGGTTCTTTTAACGGGACCCAGTGGAAGTGGTAAAAGTACTATTTGTAAATTAATCTTTAGTTCACTTAAAAAATCTTATGATGGAAAAATAACATACAACTTGACGAGTGAAAAAGATTTTAGTTTAAATAGTATTCGCTCTAATATTTTATATATTGGTCAAGAAGAAAATCTTTTTACCGGAACAATTAAAGACAATATAATCTGTGATCGTAAAGTAAATTCTAAAGATTTATTAAAAATATTAAATATTTGTCACATTGAAGAAATTATTGAAAAAAGACCCAATCGTCTCGAAACCGTTATTAATGCTAGCTTAAATAATTTAAGTGGTGGGGAAAAGCAACGAATTATTTTAGCTCGAGGTCTCTTAAAAAAGTGTAATATTATTATTTTAGATGAAGCTCTAAGTGAAGTAGATATCAAATTAGAAAAAGCAATTATAGATAATATTATAACTAATTTTAAGGATCAAACTTTAATTTATGTTTCTCATAAAGACGTTAGTGATAAATTTCCTAAAATAATTAAAGTAGGTGAATAAATGGAAGATATATATAATAATAAAACCTCTTTTATTACTCTAAAACCCCTTAAGAAAAAACTTTTAGTATTTATAATTATTATTATTTTATTCTTCTTATTTGGTCTATATTTAATTATTACTACTAAAATTTATGACAACTATCAAGCAAAAGGTTATATAACATGTGAAGATACTTGTTATCTTATTACTTATATTCCTAGTGATATTCCCGATAATAATATTTATTTTAATAATAAAAGTTATGATTATCAAATTATTAGTAAAGAAATATATTTTGATGAACAAGCGATGAATAGCCTTATAAAACTTACCCTAAAAGTTTCTCATGATTTTTTAAATAAGGAAATTATTAATCTAAATTTTTATTATAATAAGGAAAGAATTATTACAAAAATAAAAGAAAGAATGTTTTAGAAAGGAAGTATATTTTATGGAAAAATTAAGTAGAGACAATCTAATTTCTTGTGCTGGTGGTTGTCTTGCGCTAACTTGTATGATACACAAAATAATTACCAGTTTAGAAAAACTAGTAATGATTGCTAGAAAGGGGAGAGTTGCTTAATGAATAATCTTACTAAAGAAGATTTAATGACAGTTAATGGTGGTAGTACAGCTTTATATATTATAGGTTTAGGATTAGCCGCTGTAGGTACATTTGTTGCCTCAGTTATTTATGGCTATATTTATCCTAATAAGTGTAACAACTAATGAAAATAAACGATCAAGAATTAGTCATGATAGTTGGTGGGGGAATTAGTGCAGCCCTAATTACTGCCGTGACTAAAGTATTTACTACCATTATTGAAATAGGCAAAATGATTGGTTCTTCTCTCCGTCGAGGCCAAACTAAAAATTATTGCTAGTTGAAAAGGGTTTAATAGCCCTTTTTTATTTTCAAAAAATAAATAATATGCTATAATTAAACTGGTGAGATAATGAAAAAAGGTTTTGCTTCCATGTATTTAGTTTATTCGTTTTTTCTTATATTTATTGTCATGATGTTATCTGTTTTAATGATTAATAATTACAAAAAAAATTTTTTAAATACTCTTAAAACTGATATCAAAAAAGAATTAACTGGCTATCACTTAGAACTACCTAAGCCAATTGTAAATGAAGAAAAACCCGAAGAATAAATGAAATTTACTTGAATAAAGAAAAAAGTGGTGCTATACTATACATTGATAAATGAAGGGAGGGATTTTATTAATGACAAAAGTAATAGTTCAAAATGGAAACGTTGATGGTGCGTTAAAGAAATTTAAAGCTAAAGTTGCTCGAAGCGGTGTCCCTTCAGAATTGAAAAAAAGAAAACATTATGAAAAACCTGGCGTTCGTCGCAGAAACGAAAAGAAAGAACAAATGCGAAACGCTAAAAAACATCATAATAATTATTAAAAAGAGGAATAAAACATGAATTTAAAAATAGCGGAAGATTTAAAAAATGCCATGAAAAATGGCGATAAATTTAAACTATCAGTAATTAGAATGTTAAAAAGTGCCTTACAACTAGAACAAATAAATAAAAAACACGAGCTTACTGATGATGAAGTAATCGCAGTTATAAAAAAACAAGTTAAAATCAGAAAAGATAGTATTGCCGAATATGAAAAATATGGTAAAACTGATGCGGTTAAAGATTTAGAACAAGAAATAGCTATTTTAGACCTTTATCTACCTGCCGAGATGAGTGAAGAAGAAGTAAAACAAGCAATTGATGCCGTCTTTAATGAATTAAAACCAACTAGTATGAAAGATATGGGTGGTATCATGAAAGAATTAAATAATCGGATTACAAATGCAGATATGTCTTTAGTAAGTCAAATGGTTAAAGAAAGATTAAGCTAGAAATAGCTTTTTTATTTGTACATTTTTTCTTGACAAAACCCATATAATATCATATAATTAAAAAGAAATTTAAAAAGGAAAGCGAAATTTTTTCCACCTGATGAACAAAGTTCATAGGTAAAAAGCCTGTTATAATAATTAAATAAGGTTTTTAGGTGGAATAAATCATATTCTACCTTTTTAATTGTATGGAGGTGCTTCAATATAGCAAGTGCAAATAAAGAATTGTTAATTAATGAACAAATTAAAGTTAGTGAAATGATGGTTATTGGACCCAATGGTGAACAAATGGGTCAAAAAGGGTTAAATGATGCTTTAACTTTAGCAAGATATGCCGGATTAGATCTAGTTTTAATGAATGATTCTGGAAATATGGCTGTTGCCAAAATTATGGATTATAACAAATATCGTTATGAAAGACAAAAGAAATTAAAAGAAGCTCAAAAAAAACAAAGAGAAACTAATAAAGAATTAAAAGAATATCGTTTGTCTGTAACTATTGATGTTCATGATTTTGAAACTCGGGTTCGTAATGCTAAAGAATACTTAATTAAAGGTCACAAAATTAAAGCTTTTATTAGATTTAAAGGCCGTCAAATGGCTCGACCAGAATTAGGAAAAGATGTTTTAGAACGTTTTGCTGAGGCCCTAAAAGAAGAAGCCACAATTGAATCTTCCCCAAAAATGGATGGAAGACAAATGTATATGCTATTAGCACCAATTAATAATAAGTAGGAGGAAAAATAATATGGCAAAGACTAAACAAAAAACTCATAAAGCAAGTAGTAAAGTTTTAACAAAAAAGAAAAATGGTACCTTAACTTATAAAAAAGGTAATGGTAACCATAAAACCAATAAAGATTCTTCTAAGCAAGTTCGTCAAAGAAGAAATAAAGGAATTTTAGGCAAAGGAGAAGCTAGCAGATTAAAATCTGTTATCTAGGAGGGTAAAATGACAAGAGTTAAAGGTGGAACTGTTTCCAAAACAAGAAGAAGAAAAGTATTAAAAGAAGCTAAAGGTTACTTTGGTAGTAAACATAGATTATATAAAACAGCTCAAGAACAAGTATTCCATAGTGGAGCTTATGCCTACCGTGATCGTAAAGCTAATAAAAGAAATTTCCGTAAATTATGGATTACCAGAATTAATGCCGCTTGCCGAGCTAATGATATTAGCTATTCTAAATTTATGAATGGTTTATCAAAAGCTGGTGTGGAAATTAATCGTAAAGTATTAAGTGAAATGGCTATTAATGATGCTCAAGGATTTGCTAATCTAGTTAAAATTAGTAAAGATGCCTTAAATGGTAAAGCTACTAAACCTGCTAAAGATACTGCCAAAAAAGAAGAACAAGTAGCCCCTAAAGCTGTTAAAGAAACTAAAAAAGTTGATTATAGCACAATGACTTTAACTGAACTTAAAAATGTTGCTAAAGAACAAGGCATTAAAGGCTATTCAACTATGAAAAAAGAAGAATTATTAAATAATTTAAAATAAGACTAAAATTAGTCTTTTTTTCTTCTTTTTTTAAGTAATTAATGTTATAATTTGAGATAGGTGATTTAGATGAAAATATATTTAGTCGCCGGCAAATCCGGAAGTGGCAAAAATGAAGTTGCCCAAATTATCAAAAAATATTACACCTCTTTTGGTAAAAGAGTTTTAATAACCGAATTTAGTAAATATTTAAAATTATATGCTAAAGAAGTTTTAAATTGGCAAGAAAATGAACCAAAACCACGGCGTTTTTTACAAGATATAGGTGTAACTATTAGAGAAAATATGGAAATGCCCTTAATGTTAATTAATAGAATGATGGAAGATTTAAAAATTTATGAATTATATTTTGATGTGGTAATTATAAGTGATGTTCGTCTTCCTGAAGAAATAGAAGAATTTAAGAAAAAATATAGCGATTGCACATCTATTTATGTCATCAATCAATTTGCCGCTAGTAAATTAACTTTAAAAGAACAAATGCATATTACTGAAACAGCTTTAGAAGACTATAATAACTTTGATTTAACGATTACTAATGATAGTTTAGAAACCCTAGAACCTAAAGTTATTAACTATTTAGAAGGAGTAAATTAAAATGAATTTAAAAGACGAATTTATTAATTATTTTGTAAGCCTAGGCCATGTTCAAATTCCTAGTGCTCCCTTAATTCCTGAAAATGATCCCTCTGTTTTATTTAATACAGCAGGTATGCAACCTTTAATCCCTTACTTAATGGGAAAACCTCATCCTGAGGGCAAAAGATTATGTGATTATCAAAAATGTGTTCGTTTAACGGATTTAGATAGTATTGGCGATAAAACTCATCATACTTTTTTTGAAATGCTTGGAAATTGGAGTTTAGGCGATTATTTTAAACAAGAAAGTATAACTTATAGTTTTAATTTTTTAACTAAAGTTTTAAATATTCCTCTAACTAAATTAGCCGTTACGGTTTTTGCTGGTAATAGTTCAATTCCTCGCGACAATTTATCTGCAAGTATTTGGGAAAGTTTAGGTCTTAGTAAAGATCGCATTGCTTATTTAGGAGAAGAAGATAATTTTTGGATTGCTGGTGAAACTGGTCCTTGTGGTGGCGATACCGAAATATTTTATTTTCGTAGTAATGACCCAGTTCCTAAAGTATTTGATCCTAAAGATGAACGTTGGGTAGAAATTTGGAATAATGTTTTCATGGAATTTAATAAAGATGAAAATGGCACAATTACCGAATTACCTCAAAAAAACGTTGATACCGGTATGGGTTTAGAACGGGTTGTGGCTGTTCTTGAAGGAGTCGATGATAATTATAAAACTTCTATTTGGCACGAAATAATTTCTAAAATTGAAGAAATAAGTCATAAACCTTATGAAAATAATGAACCAAGTATGCGAATTATTGCCGATCATATTCGAACTGCCGTTTTTATTAGTGCTGATTATGCTGGTATTAAACCTAGCAATACTGATCAAGGCTATATTTTAAGAAGATTAATTAGAAGAGCCATTCGTCATGCGAAAAAATTAGAAATAGATATGAATTCCGATTGGATTTTAGAGGTTGCTAAAGTAGTTATTACTAAATATGAGGATTATTATAAAGAAATTAAACAGAATAAAGAAGTTGTCTTAGAGGTTTTAAAAAATGAAACAATTAAATTTAATCGTACTTTAGAAAAAGGTTTAAAAGAATTTAGTAAATTAATTAGTCATTTAGACTCTAAAACAATTGATAAAGATAATGCTTTTAAACTATATGACACCTATGGTTTCCCAATTGAACTTACTGTGGAAATGGCCAAAGAACAAGGCTTATGGGTTGATACTGAGGGCTTTAAAGAAAAATTTAAGGAACATCAAGAATTATCAAGAACCGCATCGGCTGGTAAATTTAAAGGTGGTTTAAGTTCTCAAGGCGAAATAGAAACTAAATATCATACCGCAACTCATCTTTTAAATGCCGCTTTAAAAGTAGTCGTTGGCCCGGATGTTCATCAAAAAGGGAGCAATATTACTTCTGAAAGAATGCGTTTTGATTTTTCATGTGACCATAAATTAAGTGAAGAAGAAAAACGGGAAACAGAAAGTTTAGTAAATAAATGGATTATGGATGATCTTCCGGTAAATATGAGTACAATGCCCAAAGAAGAAGCTATTAAAAATGGGGCCGAAGCTATGTTTATTGAAAAATACGCTGATATAGTTAATGTTTATACTATTGGAGATGTTTCCAAAGAAATATGTGGAGGACCTCACGTAAAACATACGGGCGAATTAGGCAAGTTTAAAATAATTAAAGAAGAAGCTAGTAGTGCTGGTGTAAGAAGAATAAAAGCCATTTTAGAATAGAAGTTTTATTATAATAAAGAGTTTAACTCTTTATTTTTAAACGGAATTATGATATTATAAAAATAGTAGAATAGAAGAGGTGGGTATATGACTATTTTAAGTATCGGTCAATGTAGTTATGATATAACATGTCCAATCGCTGAATACCCAGTCGAGGGCACAAAATATTTTTTAGGCGAAAAAATAGAATCTGGGGGAGGAACCGCGGCTAATATTGCTTATCTTTTAGGAAAATGGGGCGAAACATCTTATTTTGCTGGCGTAACTGGTTCCGATGATTATGCTTCTAAAATTCGTAAAGAATTTGATCAAGCTCTAGTTAAAACCGAATATATTGAAACCAGCTATGATGTTGGCACACCTTTATCAGTTATTTTAGTTAATAAAAAAAATGGTTCCCGTACTCGTTTTGATGTAGTCGGCGCTACCCAACCTCGTTTAAAAAAATATGAATACAATATTTCACCAGATGTCATAGTCTCTGATGGTAAAGAATATAGTGCAACAATCAATGCTTTAAATAAATACCCTAATGCTATTAGTATAGTTGATGCTGGTCGTGTTGATCGTGATCTTTTAGAATTATGTAAATATGCTAAATATATTGTTTGTTCTAAAGGCTTTGCCGAAACAGTAAGTGGTTTAAAAATTGATTATAATAATTCTATTAGTTTAGTAAATATCTATAAAAAATTAAAAGACCGTTACCCCAATAATGAAATAGTTGTTACTCTAGAAAATATGGGTGCTATGTACACTTATAATGGTGAAATTCGGATTATGCCTGGTTTAAAAGTAACTCAAGTTGATCCAAGTTGTTCCGGGGACATTTTCCATGGTGCTTTCGCTTATTGTATAGCTAATCACTTTGATATCGAAAAAGCTGTCACTTATTCCAATATAGCCGCCGGCCTATCTGTGACTAAAATGGGTGGACGTCCATCCATACCTACTTTAAAAGAAGTAATTAACTATTATAATCAAAAATTTAATGTAAAAGCTCCTGTTGAGGAAAAAACTGTGGAAACTCCAAAAGATGTAAATGCCTTACCTGATATTCCTGATGCTAGTACCTTTGTTATTCCGTCTCAATCCACACCCACAAATGTTGAAGAGATAGGGAATTCCTTTTTTGGGGCTCAACCAACTACAAAGGCTCAAGCTTCAAATATACCTGTAGTTGAGGCCTCTAACGATGTACACCAGTAAATCTCCAACTCTAAATGTTCATGGAGAAACTCGTGACACGGTGGTCTTTATCTTAAATGATTTCATAAATGACAATGTTAAATTAAGAAATGAGTATATTGGTGTCATCCATGGTTATAGTAGTACTATTTTAAAAAATAAAGTACATGAAGTGTTAAAACACCATAAAAATGTTGATAGTTTTAAAGTAGATCCCTTTAATCCTGGACTTACAATTATTAAATTAAAACTAAAATAAACACTAAAATCGGGCCATTTTTGACAAAAAGAGCCTTTTATGATATAATTAAAGTATCAGAGGTAAAATAATAGATAGAAAAATCTATTAAAAACGAACAGAATTTGACAAATTAAGGGAGATATGCTATAATTTTGTTCGTATTAAATAAGGGGGTTATATTTATGAAAGGATATGTACTCGATTACATTAATGAAAATGAGTTTAAAAAACTAGAAAGAGCATTAAAGAAATATAATATGCTAGCTTTCAAAAAATTAAATTTTGAATACTATCCCGCACTTCGAAATGGAAATTTTGTTGGAGAATTAGTAAGTACTAATAAAAAAGAACATACTGAAAGATATGAATTAAAATTACCGAGTGACAAAATGTTTGCCGCGGTTCATGGTGAAGTAAAACTTTATTATACTGTATATTTAAAAGAAGAAACTATTATGTTAGATACTATTACTCCAACTGAAATATTATTAGAAGGTCACATGAGCGAACTTACAACATATAAAGGTATAATGATTTCCAAAGCGAATGCCTCAAAAGATAAATTTAAAATTGATTTATTAAATATGTTACAAGATAAGTAACATATTTTTCATAAGTAGGGGGAATAACCATGTATTTAAGTCATACATTTTCAAGTAATCTATCACGTTTTACTGTAATAGGTCAAAAAAATGCTCTAGAAAGTATAGATAATTATATGCAAATGATTATTTATAACACTATTAATTATTTAACTAAAAAGAATACTTTTGGTATTTTACAAGTGGCTTCTAATCCCCGGAAATACATAATAAGTATTAAAAATGAAATGCCTATTTTTGTTATTATATATAGTGATTATTTTACTATTGAGCATAATAAAATTTTATATGAATTTACGCACTCTTATACGGCCAAAGGAGGAGTTATAAATTTAAGAAAGGTTCATTATCAAAAGTTAAATTATGACATAACAGAAGAGTATGCTCCTCATTTAGTTACTTTAGTAATTAAAAAGAATAATAGCCAATTTGACTTTAGAATTCCTTATGATACTAACGAAAGAGTAGAAATGCCTTTTTTAAGTAAACTTAATAGTGAAGCTAATTTAAATTTACTTAAAAATATCTATATGGTCTTTTTTGCTCCTAATCAAGATAGATATAACTTTAGAAGTGAAGTTACTACTTTAAGTATCAAAGATTTAAACCAAGAAAAGAATTTGCGAGTTAAGGCTGGTGAAAATATCTCTTATGAGCATATCATAGATCTTGATAATATTAAAATAAAAGTAAATAAAGAAAAAGACTCCAATTCTACTTTAAACATTGCTGGTTTAGGGGAAGAGTTTCCGCCTATTTTAAATAATTATATTACGATGATGCTCGCTGAAGCCGAAAAAATATTTACAGGAAAAAAATTAAGTCGTTAGAAAAAGGGAGAACTTTTCTTTTTTCCTATATTGTGTTAAAATATTCTTGGTGATTTATTATGCTTGAAATTAAACAATTAAATGTCAAAGCCGAATCCAAAATTATTTTAAATAATTTTAATTTAACAATAAATGATGGCGAAGTTCATGTATTAATGGGCCCCAATGGCACAGGTAAAAGTACTATTTGTAAAGCCATATTTAATCATCCCGATTATGAAATTACTGGTAAGATAGAATATGATGGTCATGATTTAACTAAAATGACTCCCACGGCTATAAGTCGTTTAGGTTTATTTTTATTAAATCAAAACCCGGTCGAAATTGAGGGTATTACTAATGCCGAATTAATAAGAAGTGCTTTAAGTGAGAAAAATAATACGCATATCGATATCTTTAAATTTAATAAACGTTTAAATGAAATCTGCGAAATCATTAATTTACCTAAATCTTTTGTTCATCGCGATATTAATTTTAATATGAGTGGGGGAGAAAAGAAAAAAAACGAATTATTAAGTTTGTTTATGCTCGAACCGAAATTTATAATTTTAGATGAAATTGACTCGGGGCTTGATGTCGATGCCTTAAAAGTTGTTGGAGCCTCCTTAAAAAAATATTATGAGACCTATCATCCCGCCATCTTAATTGTTACTCATCATCAAGATATTTTAAAATATTTTCCTAAATATCAAGTATCAATCTTAAAAGACGGTTCTATTATAAAAACTGGTAATGAAGCTTTAGCTCAAGAAATTGAAACTACTGGTTTTGAGGCAAATGTTATTAGTGGGTCTAAAGAAAATGAATAAACTATTATTGGTAGGGGTAAAAAATACTTTAGCTCCTGGGAATTATTTAATTTCCTATAAAAATAAAACAACGAT
This sequence comes from uncultured Bacilli bacterium, assembly GCA_947627845.1. Taxonomy (GTDB): domain Bacteria; phylum Bacillota_I; class Bacilli_A; order RF39; family UBA660; genus Caccenecus. The sequence continues at coordinate 40,726 of CANQXQ010000002.1, forward strand.
TGATATTGATGGTGAAGTTAATTTAGCTCATTATGAAACTACCGGTTATGATTTAAATCTTAATTTACTTGATAATGCAATCTTAAACTTAAATTATTTATATATCGTATCTCATGATTTGAAACTTACGATCAATCTAAATAATAATACAACTTTAGATGCTCATATTACTCTTGTAAATGAGGGAAGTCATAAAATAGAGATTAATCTAAACATGTTAGGTAATAATAATAAAGCTAAAATTACCTTGCGGGTAATAAATAAAAATAATCATGATAATATTACGGTTGCCGTTACGGGAAACATTGCTAAAAATACTTGTGATAATGAATTATTAGAAGACTTAAAAGGCCTTATCTTAAAAGAAGATACTATAAAAATATGTCCTAATATTGAAGTAGATACCAATGAAGTTATAGCTAATCATTTAGTTACAATTGGTTCTTTTAATAAAGAAGATTTATTTTATTTAAAAACTAAAGGTTTAAGTGAATTAACTGCTAAAAAATTACTATTAAAAAGATTTTTAATAAATAATCTACCTGAAGATTTACAAAAACATTTAAAATTGGAGGTGATAAAGTTTGAATAGAGAAGATTTTCCCCTTTTAAAGCAAGATATAATATATTTAGATAATAGTGCCACTACCTTAAAACCTAAATGTGTCATCGATAAAATGAATGATTATTATACTAATTATTCCGCTAATGCTCATCGTGGTGATTATGATTTATCATTTAAAGTTGATAAAGAATATGAAGAAGCCCGGGAAACAGTTAAAGAATTTATTAATGCTTCTTCTTTAGAGGAAATAGTTTTTACTAATGGTACAACTGAATCCTTAAATATGATTGTTCGCGGCTTTTTTGAAAACTTACTTGAAGCCGGTGATGAAGTTTTAATTACAACCAGTGAACATGCTTCCAATGTTCTTCCGTGGTTTAGATTAGTAAATAAACTTGGAATAGTAGTAAATTATATTCCGCTTGATGATCATTACTATGTTACTTTAGATAATGTTAAGAAAGCTATAAGTGATAAAACTAAAGTCATCAGTCTTGCCGGTATCACTAATGTTATAGGTGATAAACGTCCAATTAAAGAAATAACTGAATACGCTCATAAACATAACATTTTTGTGGTATTAGATGGCGCTCAAATGGTTCCTCATACTGAAGTAGATGTTCAAGATTTAGATATTGATTTTCTTGCTTTTTCGGGTCATAAAATATGTGGTCCTACGGGAATAGGTGTTTTATATGGTAAAAGAGAATTATTAGAACATTTAGAACCCATAAATTTAGGCGGGGGAATGAATGAATCTTTTGATAATCCAAATGAAGTTTATTTAAAACCGCTTCCGACTAGACTTGAAGCTGGTACCCAAAATATTGCTGGTGTTATAGGTCTAGGCGCGGCTATTAAATATTTACAAAGTATTGGTTATGATAAGATAAATGAACACGTCCATAATTTACGTAAATATTTGATTGATAAACTATTGCCACTTAAGTATATAGATATAATTAATTTAGAATCTGATAGTGGTATAGTCGCGTTTAATGTCAATAATATTTTTAGCCAAGATGTTGCTTATTATTTAAATAAATATAATATTTGTGTTCGCGCAGGCAATCATTGTGCTAAAATTTTAAAAAATAGTGTTGGGGTAACTAATACTGTTAGAGTAAGTTTATATTTTTATAATACTTATGAAGAAATCGATAATTTAGTTGAATTATTAAGTAATTATGATAAAATAGTAAAAGAGATGATCTAATGGACAGTGAAACTAAAAGAGAAATAATTATGGAAAATTATACGCATCCTCTAAATCGCAAACGAATTGATGATCCAAGTTATCTTAAAGTAAATACTCGTAATGCCAGCTGTATTGATAATATTGATATCTATTTAAAATTTGCTAATGATAAAATAATTGATATAGCCTTTGAAGGTGAAGCTTGTGCTATATCGATTTCGGCAACATCAGTCATGATTAATAATTTAATCGGTAAAACCAAAGAAGAAGCTCTAAACTATATTCATAATTTTTATGCTATGACGGAGGGTAAAACCTATGATGCCTTACTATTACAAGATGGAAATGCTTATAGTGATATTTATAAACAAGGTAATCGTAAAACTTGCGCAACTCTACCATTTAGAGGGTTAGAAAAAGCTATTTTAGAAAGTGACAAATAGCTTTTTTCTATTGTTTATGTTATAACCCAAGTTTCACACTTGTTGAAGCAAAAAATCACCATTTAGCCCAGTATTCATAAGGCTTTATAGT
>CANQXQ010000003.1 GCA_947627845.1 uncultured Bacilli bacterium
TTTAAATGTAATTGACTAAATGTCTTGTTTTCTTATAATATAAGAGTAATTTTTGAAAAGTTGGAGGTTAATTTTTTACTCCAAAACTTAGATAAATTAAAAGATTATTTAAGAGACTATGAATTAACTGACAGTAATGGCAATACTTATTTAACTGGTGAAAAAAGAATATATATTCCCTTTTTTATAACTATTAAAAATGGAGGTATAGTTGAAGCAAAAGGAATAAGTAGAATCTTAGAAGAAGGACAAACTAAATATTCTGAAATGACTGAAAACCAATATAATGATTTTTATGAAACATTTAGTAAAATATATACCTCTAGTAATACTTGTCCTATTAATGAAGAATGTAATTAAATGCATATTAACAAGTACTATGCAAAATCTATTTTTGATATAATATTTTGATTGAAATATATTAATATAAGAAGTTAATGCAAGTTTATTTCTTAAGCTTTTGTATTAACTTTTTTAATAATAAAAGAATTGCTAAAAAAATAATAATAACCAAAAAATGCTCTATAAAAATTAAGAAAATGTGTTAAAAAAATAGCAAAATTTTAACATATTCCTTGCATATGTTAAAAAAATAGTATAAAATTATATATAAGGAGATGTCTAACAATGAAGTTATTACCATTTAATGATTATGATTTAAAAACCCCAAAAATACTTGAAGCATTAAATGAAGCTTCCAGATCACTTGCTGAATTAAAAGGCTTTGCTAATTCCATTCCCAATCAACATATTTTAATTAATGCTATTACTATTAATGAAGCCAAGGATAGTAGTGCTATAGAAAATATTGTGACTACCCATGATAGTATTTATAAAGTATTAACCGAAAGTGGATTTAAAGATGAGTCTGCTAAAGAAGTTGTTGATTATAGAAGTGCTATTTGGCGCGGGTATGAAGTAATAAAAGAAAAAGGATTTATATCAACTAATATTTTAGTGGAACTTCAAGAAATTATTGAACACAACAAAGCTGGGATAAGAAAAAATCCTGGTACGAAATTAGTTAATAGTAAAACGCCAGAGGTAATTTATACTCCCCCTCAAGCAGAAAAAGAAATTAGAGATTTATTGAAAAATCTTGAAGATTATATTAATGAAAAGAATGACGATGTAGATCCATTAATTAAAATGGCTTTAATTCATTATCAATTTGAATCTATCCATCCCTTTTACGATGGAAATGGTAGAACAGGAAGAATATTAAATGTTTTATATTTAGTATTAAATAATCTTTTGGATAGTCCAATTCTTTATTTAAGTAATTATATTAACAAAAATAAAGAACAATACTATAAATTATTTACTGAATTTAGAGAAAATAATAACTATGAAGATTGGATTATCTATATATTAAAAGGAATTGAAGAAACATCTAAAAAAACAATTCAATTAATTAAACAAATTCAAAATGAAATGGAATCTTATAAAGAAGATTTTATGACAAAATTGCCTAAAATATATTCTGATGAATTATTATACTCTTTATTCTTTGAAGTTTATACTCGAATTAATTATATTGAAAATAGATGTGGTGTAACAAGACAAACCGCCGCTACATATTTAAATAGTTTAGTAGATGCAGGATTACTTGAAATCGAAAAAGTAGGAAGAGAAAGTATTTATAAAAATAAAAGATTAATTGATTTATTAAGTAAATTTTAAATATATCATCCCAATAACTAGTAAAAAGTTCAGTGAAGTTTTAGAATAATTGAAAAATAAAAACTCTTTCTAATATAATATTTGAATGCAACCGCCAGGAAGCAATAATAATATTAGAAAGAGAACGCTTATGAAAAATATTCAAATAAAACGATATAAAAAGTTTAACACATAACCAATGAAATTGCAAATGTCATATAATATTTGCTCCAAAATATATCGTTGCAATTATGAAAAATACTTTATATTAATATGCATTGCTTGAAGTAATGGAACATTTATCATCCTTTGTAAAGGGAAATATTATTATATAAAAAAATAATATTAAGAATGCTATGACACAAAAAAGTTCTAGCTAAAGTAGAGTATTTCCTAACTAAAAAATAATTATAAATTTTTTCTCAATTTACATCTTTATACCTCCATGATATACTATTATTATAAAATGAAAGGAAAATATAATATGTGTACTGCAATAACTTATAATACTAAAGATCATTACTTTGGAAGGAATTTAGATTTGGAGTATTCTTATAAAGAAACCGTGACCATAACTCCTCGAAATTATTCTTTTAAATTTCGGAAAGCCAAAGAAATAAAAAATCATTATGCTCTTATCGGCATGGCTTATGTTGCTGATAATTACCCTTTATATTATGATGCTATTAATGAAAAAGGTTTAGGGATGGCTGGTTTAAACTTTCCCAAGAATGCTGCATATAAAGAATTAGAAAAGAGTAAAGATAATATTGCTCCCTTTGAATTTATTCCTTGGGTTTTATCGCAATGTGCTAATCTTGAAGAAGCCAAAGAATTATTAACTACGATTAATATTGCTCAAATTAATTTTAGCGAAGAATTACCGGCATCACCCCTCCATTGGATTATTGCTGATCAAGAAAAATCCCTTACGGTTGAATGTGTAAAAGAGGGTTTAAAAATATATGATAACCCCGTCGGAGTTTTAACTAATAATCCTCCTTTTGACATGCAAATGTTTAATTTAAATAATTATATGAACTTATCAATTGAACCCCCTATAAATAACTTTTCAAAAAATTTAGAATTTGATACTTATAGTCGTGGCTTGGGCGCTTTAGGTTTACCTGGTGATTTGTCTTCAGCCTCACGCTTTGTTAAAGCAAGCTTTACCAAAATGAATTCTTTATCAGGTTCTTCCGAGAAAGAAAGTATTAGCCAATTTTTCCATATTTTAAAATCCGTGGAACAACAAAGAGGTTGTGTTCATATGGGCGGTGATAAATACGAAATAACTATTTATAGTTCATGTTGTAATATGGACAAAGGAATATATTATTATACAACTTATGATAATAGTCAAATTACAGGTATAGATATGCATAAAGAAAACTTAGATGGTGCTAATTTAATTAATTATGATTTAATTAAAGATGAACAAATATTAATGCAAAATTAAGAAATTTAAACCAAAAGCAAATTTTAAAAATATTTAAGATTTGCTTTTTTCATGCTATAATCATAAATAGCAACCAAATTTATCATTAAAACAACCCAAAAGTGATAGTTTGCAACCGGTAGAAATAATAAAATAAGAAAAAGAAAGGAGAAAAAAATGAATAGTGTATTTGCCGAAAATTTAAAAAAAATTCGAAAAGATCATAATTTATCTCAAGAACAGTTAGCGGAAGAATTAGGAGTATCAAGACAAGCCATCTCGAAATGGGAGTCTGCTCTTGCTTACCCCGAAATGGACAAAATAATTGCTTTATGTGATAAATTTAATTTAAATATTGATGATTTACTTCATAAAGATATTAAGGAAGTTAAAGGGGAAGAAGAAACTAAAAATAATTTAAATAAATATATTGATGATTTCTTAAAGTTTATTACTGATACTCTAAATTTCTTTTGCAATATGAATTTTAAAAGTAAAATAAAATGTCTTTTTGAACAAGTTTTAATAATTAGTTTTTTAGTTATTTTATCAGTTCTTTTTTACTTTTTTGCTAATCATATTTTAATGGGTATAATTTCTTTTTTACCCCTTAAAATTAATCATATTTTAAAATCAATTTTTGATGGTATAATCTTCTTTATATTAGGTTTAATATCATTAATCATATTTATTCATATTTTTAAAACTAGATACTTAAATTATTATTTAAATATTAAAATTTCTAATGAAATACCTCAAGATAAATCTAATGAAATACCCCAAGACAACCTTAAAGAAAAAACACCCAAAATTGCTTTAAAAAACGAAACTAGTAAAATAATTATTAGAGACCCCGAGACTAGTGAATATAGTTTTATTAAAGGCTTATTTAAATTTATTATTGGTATAATTAAGTTTTTTGCTTTATTTTTATTATTGTTTTTAAGTTTCAGTTTAATTGGTTTATTTTGTAGTTTAATTTTAAGCTTTTTAATCTGGAAAACTGGTTTATTTTTCGTTGGTTTACTTACTTTAATTATCTCTATATCTAGTCTAAATATCATTTTAATTTTAATTATCTTAAACTTTATCTTTAATCGTAAAACTGAAAAGAAAAAAATGATTTGGTCTTTTCTTATTTCATTAATATTTTTAGGAATAAGTATTGGTTTAATTTTAATAGGTTCTCTAAACTTTAATATTGTTAAAAGTAATAATATTAAGACTAATACTCTTGAATATAATATGCAAGATGATTTATTTTTCACTTCCTATACTAATATTGAATATTTTGAAACAGATATTGATAATCTAAAAATTGAATATCAAGTTTATAACTTATGTGATTTAAAACTTGAAGATGATATATATAATGGTATTCATTTAACAACTATCTGCTCTAATTATATTCCAATTATAAAAGATATTATTAATAATTTAAATCATAAACAATTATTAGACTTAAACTATGATTTCCAAAGTCTTAAAATATATGCTTCCCATGAAAATATTTTAAAGTTAAAAGAGAACTTTAATAATCATTATCAAAAATTAAATGCTTATGATGACGAAATAAATAATTATGAAAACATTATTAGTGAATATGAAGATAAAATAACTTCTTATGAAACCAAAATTCAAGAATTAGAAATCCAACTATTAGAATATAATCAAAAAAATTGTGAATAAATTATCAAAAAACATTTGCGAAAAATTTCTAAAAATAGTATAATTTATAAGTCTGATCCAGCATAATGCGTAAAAACAAGACAAGTTTTACGCATCTTTTTTTGCCTTAAAAAGGCTAATTGGATTGATTTTCCATTAAAAGGAGGAAGAAATATGGAAAAAAATAATAAATTTTTAGGGGAAGAAAAAATAACTAAATTGCTATTTAAATTTTCTATTCCCTGTATTTTATCTCTACTAATTAGTTCTTTATATAATATAGTAGATCAAATCTTTATCGGCCATAGTTCTTTAGGCTATTTAGGAAATGCCGCGACTGGTGTTGTTTACCCCATCACAATTATTGCCGTTGCTTTTGCTTGGTGTTTTGGTGATGGTGCCGCCGCTTATTTATCTTTATGTCAAGGAAGAGGAGATACTAAAAATGCGCATCAAGCTATAGGTAATAGTTTAATAATAACATTCGTTACCAGTATTTTATTTCTTATTTTAGGCTTCATTTTTAAAGATAAATTATTATATCTTTTTGGAGCCAGTTCTAAAAGTATTAAGCTTGCTCGCGATTATTATACTATTATATTAAGTGGCATACCAATATATATGTTAGGTAATAGTATGAATGGTATTATGCGTGCAGATGGTTCTCCTAAATTTTCTATGCTTGCTACGACGATTGGAGCTATTACCAATATTATTTTAGATCCTATCTTTATCTTTGGCTTTAATTGGGGAATTAAAGGAGCCGCGTACGCTACCGTAATTGGACAAATAGCTACTTTAATTATTTCTGTTATTTACTATTTAAAACCCCAAACTTTTAAATTAATAAAAGCTAGTTTCAAAATTAATTTTTCAATTTTTAAAAATGTTATCAAATTAGGTATTTCTACTTTTATTACTCAAATTAGTATAGTCATTATTTCTTTAGTCTGTAATATTATGTTAGCTAAATATGGCGCTCAAAGTAAATATGGGGCTGATATTCCTATTGCTGTTATTGGTATAGCTATGAAAGTATTTTCTATTGTCATTAATATTATTGTTGGTATTATTTTAGGGGCTCAACCTATCTTTGGTTATAACTATGGAGCTAGAAATATCGCCCGGGTAAAAGAAACATTTAAAAAAGTAGTTATTGCTTCTTTAATTGTTGGGGTATTTTTTACTGCAATTTTTGAACTATGTCCTCGTTTAATTATTAGTATCTTTGGTACTAATGATAGTTTATATTTGGAATTTGCCGTATTAACCTTTAGATTATTTTTAATGCTTGTAACCTTTACTTGTTTAATCAAAATGAGTTCTATTTTCTTTCAAGCTGTAGGTAATCCTGTAAAATCCGCAATTGCTTCTCTTGCTCGTGATATTCTATTCTTTGTGCCATTAGTTCTAATCTTACCTAAATATATAGGTATCAAAGGGGTTTTATTAGCATCACCCATTGCTGATTTTTTAGGTATTATTGTTACAATTATTTTAATTTATAATTTCTTTGCTAAATTAACTGTTAAAACTATAGCTCAAGATAATGTCTATTTAAAAAATTCTCATCCCGGAGTTATTGTTACAATTGCTCGTGAGCATGGTTCTCAAGGTAAAGCTATTGGCGAACTTGTTGCCCAAAAATTAAACATTCCTTACTATTATAAAGAAATGACTGCCCTAGCTGCTAAAGAAAGTGGCCTAGATAAAGAATTTATTTCTAATCTTAATCATAGTCAAGATATAATGCATGATTTATATTTAACAACATCTCCTGTAAAATATGCAATAGAAGCCCAAGAAAAAGTTCTAAAAAAGATTGCCGAAAAAGGTTCATGTGTTATTGTTGGGCGTGCTGCCGATTATGTTTTAAGAGATAATCCTAATGTTATAAAAATCTTTATATATGCTCCTAAAGAATATCGAATTAAAAATATTATGGAAATGTATCATGATACTAAAGAAAAAGCCCAAAAAAATATTGAAATATCTGATAAAAATAGAGCAACCTATTATGAATTAATTTCTACTCAAAAATGGGCAAATCCTGAAAATTATGATTTATGTATCACCTCAAAATTAGGCAAAGAAAAAACTGCCGAAATAATATGTGATTATCTTAAAAAAATAAACCCAATGTGATATAATTATAATGAAAGGAAAATTAAATTATGAAAAAAAATATTACTACCACTGAAGCAATATTTCCCATGCCTGTATTAATGATTGCCACTTATAATGATGATGACACCGTTAATGTCATGAATGCAGCTTGGGGAACAATGCTTGAAAGAAATCAAATATTATTAAATTTAAGTGAAACTCATAAAACAGTTCAAAATATTAAAAAAAGGAAAGCTTTTACTGTAAGCCTTGCTGATAGTAAACATGTAAAAGAAGCTGATTATTTTGGTCTAGTCTCTGGCCATAATACTCCCAATAAATTTGTAAGTAGTGGTCTTACTGCGACTAAATCTCTTAATGTTGATGCCCCAGTTATAAATGAATTTCCTATTTGTCTAGAATGTACTTATCTAACAAGTGGCAATGATGAATATAATTATGGTGTTATTGGGAAAGTAGTTAATACTCTTGCAGATGAAAGTATTATGACTAATGATAATATTGATTTAGCTAAAGCTAATATTATTGCTTTTGATCCTTTTACTCATGGTTATTACGAAGTTAATAAAAGAGTAGGAAATGCCTTTAAAGATGGCTTGGAATTAAAAAAATAAATGACTCGTGAAGAAATATTTACCTATGTTTTAACTAAATATCAAACTATTCCTCAATATAAATGGCCTAAATACCCACTATATGCAGTTTTAGAACATACTAATAAAAAATGGTATGGGCTAATTATGAATATTGAGAAAAATAAATTAGGCTTAAATGGGGAAGCCCAAATTGATATTTTAAATGTTAAAGTTCCCCCAGAATTAGTAGGTAGTTTAAGAATGAATAAAGGATTTTTAAAAGCCTATCACATGAATAAAGAACATTGGGTAACAATCATTTTAAATGAAGTTGATCAAAATAAAATTAAAGAATTAATTGATTTAAGTTATGATTTAACTTAAGTCTTAAATAAGCAAATATTTAAAAAATTTGCTTTTTTATTTTTTAAAACCTAAATTTTTATTTTTTAAATCTAAACTAATTTCTTATTTTTAATTAAAGTGTTATACTTAAAGAAGATTAGGAGAATACTTATGGAAAAAAAGAAAAAAGAAATAGTTAAAATGTTATTAAAAGAAAATTTAGAAGAAAAAGATGAAGAAGAAATAATTAATTTATTAGTTGATAGTCCCATTGCGATTGATGTCGATAAAGAAATAGACTCTAAAATGACTTTTGGCGATAAAGTCGCCGATAAATTATCAGAAATTGCTGGTTCATGGACTTTTATTATTGGATTTAGTATATTTCTCTTATTTTGGATCATTTTAAATGGTGTAATTTTAATTAAAGCTATTGATCCATACCCCTTTATTTTATTAAATCTTTTACTCTCATGTTTAGCAGCTCTTCAAGCTCCAATAATCATGATGAGTCAAAATCGGCAATCTAAAAAAGATACTATTCGTAATAAAAATGATTATCGAACTGATTTAAAAAGTGAACTAATTTTAGAGCAATTATATGACCAATTAGAAAAAGTTTTACATAATCAAAAAGAAATATTAAGTTATTTAAAAGATGAAAAAAAATAAATTAATTCTTCTTTAGTAACTTAATCGTAACTTTATAAGTAGTATAATTTACTATGAAAAAGGAGGAATTTTCTTATGGAAATCCTAAAAGTAGAAAATTTAACTAAAATTTATGGTAAAAATACCACTAAAGTTATCGCCCTAGATAATGTTTCTTTTAGTGTTAAAAAAGGCGAATTTGTGGCTATTGTTGGGGCATCCGGTTCAGGTAAGTCAACGCTTTTACATTTAATCGGAGGAGTAGATCGACCTACATCCGGTAAAGTTTATATTGACGGTCAAGACATCTTTAATTTTGATGATGATAAATTAGCAATATTTCGCCGTCGTCAAATAGGCTTAATCTATCAATTTTATAATTTAATTCCTATTTTAAATGTTGAAGAAAACATAACTTTACCACTAGCTTTAGATAATCGTCAAGTTAGTAAAGAAAAACTAGATAATATGTTAGACTTATTAGGTTTAACATCAAGACGTGACCATTTACCTCATGAATTATCGGGAGGCCAACAACAAAGAACAAGCATAGGAAGAGCTTTAATAACTAATCCTACTCTTATTTTAGCTGATGAACCAACTGGTAATTTAGATAGTAAATCTAGTGATGAAATAGTTGCGCTTTTAAAAAAATCTAATAAAGAGTTAAATCAAACAATTATCATGATCACCCATAATTTAGAAATAGCCAAAGTCGCCGATCGAATTATTAAAATTGAAGATGGCAAAATCATTGAGGAGCAGTAATCATGAATTTACTCAATAAATTAACCATCAAAAATTTAAAGTTAAACAAAAAAAGAACAGTTGTTACCATTATTGGTATAATTCTTTCAGTCGCTTTAACGACCGCGGTTTCTTCGATTTATACTAGTGGTATTAAATCACTAATTAATTTTGAAATATATGAAAAAGGTAATTTTCATACGGCTTATTATGATGTTTCACCCAAAGATTTACCAACTTTTAAAAATAATCGCGCTATAGAAACTTATTATATAACTAAAAATATTGGTTATGCTAAAATAGCTTCTAAAAATGAATATAAACCTTATGCTTATGTTAAAGCTTTTACTAAAAGTGCTTTAGAAAATCTTTCTATTAAACTAGTTAATGGTCGTCTTCCCCAAAATGAAAATGAAATACTTATTCCTACCCATTTAAAAACGAATGGTCGTTTAACTTTAAATATTGGAGATACAATTACTTTAAATATGGGTAAAAGAATAAGCCAAGATAATTATGAACTAAGCCAAACCAATCCTTATCAGTATGATGAAATATTTGAAAGTACATCCTTTAAAACTTATACTATCGTCGGAATTATAGAAAGACCCGCCTCTAATATTGAAGAATATTCGGCCCCCGGTTTTACTTTTGTTACTTTTATGCCTGATACTAATATTACTGATAATATCGATTTATATGTTAAATATACTAAAGATGGTGTTAAAAATGCTTATCAAGTAACCGCCGGTATATTAGGTGTAGATCAAGAATTATTTACTAAATATTATAATGCGACCGCGACTTATGATGAGGTAGTTAAATATAATAATGAAGAACTACCCAAAGAAAAATATAAAATTAATATTAATTCTTATTTAATTACTTTACAAACTAATCCTATTAAAGAAAGTGGAATTGAGGGTCTAGGTCAAATTGTTTGTGTTGTTCTAGCTATAATTGTCTTTACTTCTATCTTCTGTATTAAAAATAGTTTTGACATATCTATTACTGAAAAAATAAAACAGTATGGTATGTTACGTAGTGTTGGCGCGACTAAAAAACAAATTAAAAAGAATGTTTTTTATGAAGCTACTATTTTAGGTTTAATTGGTATTCCTTTAGGAATATTAAGTGGTTTTCTAGCTTCCTATATCTTAATAATTGTTAGTAATTATTTCTTAAATGGCGTAATAAGCCACGGCTTAAAACTTGTCTTTACTTTCTCGATTTATGCTGTTTTAATTGCTATTATATTAGGCATAATAACTCTTTATTTTTCAGCCTTTCAAAGCGCTAGACGCGCATCAAAAATATCACCAATCGAATCTATAAGAAATAGTGCTAATATTAAAATAAAACATCAAAAAATAAAATCATCAAAACTTATCAAAAAACTCTTTGGCATAGGGGGAGAAATATCATTTAAAAATTTAAAGAGAAACAAAAAGAAATATCGCACAACTGTCCTATCATTAGTAATATCAGTTTTTGTATTTATTGCTTTATCAAGTTTTATGGATTTAGCTTTCGACTCTGTTAAAAATGAATTAAATATCTCGGAATATAATTTAAATCTAATCACTAATAATATCGAAGCTAATAATTATCTTAACTATTTAGCAACTACTACTTTAAATAATATTGAAGAATATTCAGTTATAAGATCTAAAGATATTGTTCTTAAAAACCCTAAATATAATCCCGCCTATTTAAATTGGATTAATTCTGATACAGTTGATTTAGAAGAAAACTATAGTAGTTTTTATACTTTAGGTAAAGAACCCTATCAAAAATATTTAAAATCTTTAGGCTTAAAATATGAAGATATGCAAGATAAAGTAATTATTGCCGATTATGGTAAAAGTACTCGGCAAATTAATGATAAATATGAAAGTCAATATTTTCATTTATATTCTTATCAAAAAGGTGATATTATAAATATTAAAATAAATGATACTGATAGTATCGAAACTAATAATGAATATCTTTCTTTAGAGGTAGGATTTGTTACTAAAGAGCAACCATTTGGCCTTAAAAATACTAATAGTACTAAAATAATTATTAGTGATGAATTATTTGATAAATTAACTAAAACCAATCATCTGGAAATTTATTATAAATCTAATAATGCGACTGTCTTACAAGATGATATTGATGCGACCTTAAAAGGGGAGACTTACACCCTTAATAATTTAGAAGAAAATGTTACGATGATGAACAAATTATTTACTTTAATTGGTATCTTCTTATATGGCTTTATTATTGTTATAACTTTAATAGGAATTACTAATATCTTTAATACTATTACAACTAATATGGAACTTCGAAAACCTGAATTTGCCATGTTAAAATCTATTGGTATGACAACCTATGAATTTAACCGCATGATTAGATTAGAAACTGTTTTTATGGGAGCTAAAACTTTATTATTTGGTCTTCCCATTGGTTTAGGACTATCATATTTAATGTATTATTTATTAGGTAAAAATTCGGGCTTATCTTATCATTTACCAACACTTGCTATAGTAATTGCTATTTTAGCGGTCTTTGTTCTTATTTCTTTAATAATGAAATACTCTTTAAATAAAATAAATAAACAAAATACTATTGAAACTATACGTAATGAAAACATTTAAAAGGAGCTTCTAAAAAAGCTCCATTTTTAGCTTTATTTAAAAAAGTAACTAACCAGTATTATACGTGTTATAATAAATTAGAAAGGACTTATTTATGAATATACTACTAATTGAAGATAATATCTCTATTATTAAAGGATTAACTTATTCTTTTACTAAAAATAATTATCATATTATTGCAAAAACAACTATTAAAGATACATTAGAATATTTAAACACTAATCCTAATCTTGATTTAATTATTTTAGATATAACTTTACCTGATGGAAATGGTTATAATTTTTTTAAAAGTACCCTTAAACACTTAAATATTCCTATCATTTTCTTAACTGCTAACGATGAAGAAAATATTATCGTTTCTTCTCTAAATGAGGGTGCCGAAGATTATTTAACTAAACCCTTTAGTATTAAAGAACTTTTAGTGCGGGTAAATAAAATTATTTTACGGACTAAAAAAAGTAGTATCATTAAAGTTAAAGATCTTACCTTTGATTTTGATAAATTAATTTTAACTAAAAATAATAAACCTCTTGATCTAACCCCATTAGAATTAAAAATTATTAATTTATTATTTTTAAATATTAATAAAGTTGTTAGTCGTAATTTTTTACTAGATAAAATTTGGGAATGGACAGGTAATTATATTGATGATCATACTATTACGGTTTATTTTAATCGTATCAGAGAAAAAATAGGCCCAAATATTATTACAACTATTAAAGGAATGGGGTATAGAATAGATGCAGAATAAAGTTAAATTAAAAAAATATCTTCTTTTAATCTTAATTATTTCTTTAATATTTTTAATTAGTTTTCTAGGTGTAAATATTTATGAACATCATACTTTAATTAAAAATAATAATTATCAAATAGCTTCTTTAGTTAATGTCATAAAAAATAATTACCCCAATATTAGTGATGAAACAATAATAACTATTTTAAATGAGAAAGAACCCCTAAATGTAGAACTCTTTAATAAATATGGTATAGATTTAACTAAAGATACCATAAGTTTATCTAATGTAAAATTATCACATAATTATCTCGTAATAAATCTTTGCTTAATCTTTCTAATAATTATTATTTTCTTGATTATCTTTTTAATTTATGATTTTACATCTAGTAAAGAAATTAAAAACTTAACTAAATATTTAGAAGAATTAAATAAAAAGAATTATAGTTTAAAGATAACTACTAACTCGGAAGATGAATTATCTATTTTAAGAAACGAAATATATAAAACAACAATTATGTTAAAAGAAATGGCCGAAATTAATGCCAAAGATAAATTAAACTTAAAGAAATCTTTAGAAGATATTTCTCATCAATTAAGAACTCCCTTAACTAGTATATTAGTGATGTTAGATAATTTAATTGATGATAATGATATAGATCTAAATACTCAAAATGAATTTTTAAGAGATATTAAAAGACAAACACTAAATATTAGTTTTCTCGTTGAAAACATTTTAAAACTTTCCAAATTTGATGCTAATACTATAAAACTTAATAATGAAAAAATCTATCTTCATGATATTATTAGAGAGTCAGCTAAAAATGTCGCTCCTTTAAGTGATTTAAAAAATATTAAAGTAAATATTATGGGTGATCATAAAATTCAAATAAATGGTGATTTAAAATGGCAAGTAGAAGCCTTAACTAATATTTTAAAAAATAGTTTAGAATATTCTTCTATAAATTCTGATGTAGAATTAACTTATGGTAAAAATAATATTTATGCTTATATTAATATCAAAAATAAAGGTCAAGAAATTGCTAAAAAAGATTTAAAACATATATTTGAACGTTTTTATAAAGGTGCTAATTCATCTTCGGAAAGTATTGGTATAGGACTAGCTTTAGCAAAGACCATTATTGAAGAGACAAATGGCACGATAACTGCCACTTCTAGTAATGGGGAAACTGTCTTTACTATTAAATATTTTTATTAATAAACTTAATCCTTAAATAATTTAACAATAATTTTTTTCAAAAATTCATCTACTAAAAAGGCTAATATAACCACTAAAATAACATAAGTTACCTGAATTAAACTTAAACTTGTAATGCCAAATATATATTTAATTGGACTAATAAATACTAAAAGTTGAATAAAAGCTAAAACTAAAATACTTCTATTTAAGATTTTATTTTGCCCCAATTTTTTATTTAATACACTATTTTTTAAATTCCGACAACTATAAGCAAAAATAATTTCTTGTAAAATTAAAGTTAAGAAAGCCATAGTTGAGGCCACATTAACATCATATACTTTTAAATTAACGAAATAAACAATTAAAATAATCATCATTTTTATTATTGCGGAAGTAAGTATTTTAGCAAGTAAAAAAGGGGTAAAAAATGAACTATCTTTTTTTCTTACTTTTCTTTTCATAAGATCTTCATCGCCATCTTCAAAAGCTAAAGCTATGGCTGGTAAACTATCAGTAATTAAATTAATATATAAAAGTTGAATTGGTAAAAATATTTCTACACCTAGTATCATTCCAATAAATACAATTAATACCTCGGCAATATTCGCGGCTAGTAAATAAACTAATACATTTCGAATATTATCAAATATTCTCCGACCCTCTTGTACCGCGGTGACAATGGTGGCAAAACTATCATCGGAAAGAACTATATCGGCGACATTTTTAGATACTTCGGTCCCTGTAATACCCATGCCAATTCCAATATTTGCACTTTTAATCGCTGGCGCATCATTAATTCCATCACCTGCCATAGCCACCACTTTGCCTTTTTCTTTCCAAGCCTTAACAATACTTAATTTATTAATAGGACTAACTCGCGCATAAACACTATATTTAGCAATATTTTCTCGTAACTCTAATTCATTCATTTTATCAAGCTCATACCCTAAAATAGCTTCTCTATCATCTTCCATTATACCAACTTCTTTGGCAATCGCTTTCGCTGTATCTAAACTATCACCTGTAATCATAATGGGTTTAATATGGGCTGTTTTACATAAAGCAATTGCTTCTTTAACCTCACTTCGGGGTGGATCAATCATGGCTGTTAAACCGACAAAGATTAAATCATTTTCCAGTTCCTTGTTAATATTAAATTTACCCTCAATTTCTTTATAACCATAAGCTAGAATACGATAAGCTTTATTAGACTCTAATATTTCAATATTTTTTAATTCTTCTTTCTTTTTCTTGGTTAATTTTTTAACTTTATTATCTTCTAATATAAATTTACATCTGGTAATAAGAGAATCGAAACTACCTTTAATATATAATCTAATTTTATCATTACATTTATTAATCGTTGACATCATTTTTCGTTCAGAGTCAAAAGGTAATTCGCCAATTCTTTCATTTTGCATTTGAACAGCTCTAACATCTAAATATTTACTACAACATTCATATAAAGCAATTTCGGTCGGATCTCCAATATATTCTTCTTCATTTTTTTCAGCATCATTATTTAAAGCTAATATTTGTAATAATAAATTATCTTTTTTTAGTTCATTATATTTCCAAAGTTTATTATCAAAATATAATTCTTCGACTTTCATTTTATTTTGGGTAATCGTCCCTGTTTTATCAGTACATATAATATCAGTACAACCTAAAGTTTCAATACTTGCCATTTTTCTTACAATTGCCTTTTTTTTCGCCATTACGCCCATCCCTAAAGATAAAGTAATTGTAATAATCGCTGGTAATCCCTCGGGTATAGCCGCGACGGCTAAAGATATAGCTAACATAATAACTTCCATTAATTTCATATCTTTTAAAATACCAATAATAATCATCAACCCAATAATAACCATTACAATTTTAGTTAAAAATTTACTTATATCATTAATTTTCTTTTGTAAAGGGGTAATTTCTTTTTCTTGATTTTCTAAACTTTTCGCAATCATTCCAAATTCCGTATCATCTTTTGTTTTACAAACTACAGCTATACCTTTACCATAAACAATATTTGTGCCGGCATATAACATATTAGATCTTTGAGCTAAAGGTGTATCTAAACTTAATGTTTTTATATCTTTTTCTACCGGAATAGACTCCCCAGTTAAGGCTGCTTCCTGGGCTTTTAAACTAGCCGCATATATAATTCTTGCATCCACGGTTACTTTATCACCAGGTTCCACTAAAAGAATATCACCCTTAACTAATTCTTCACTTTTAATAATCATAACTTTATTATTTCTTTTTACTTTAACTTTAGTTACTTGACTTTTATTTAAAGCATCAATTGCTTTATCAGCTTTTAATTCTTGTAAAAAACCTAAAATAGCATTCATAATAACAATCGCTAATATAACTATACTATCAATAAATGACTCATCTTTAACAATGGCTAAAATAAAAGAAAATAAAGCGACGATTAAAAGAACAATAATCATTAAATCTTTAAATTCTTCTAAAAATTTTTTAAACTTTGACTCTTTTTTATTTTCTTTTAAGATATTTAATCCATCTTTTTCTAATCTTTTTTGAGCTTCTTTAATATCTAAACCCTCTTTAGTCGTCTTAAGCTCTTTTAAAACTTGTTCTATATTTTCATTATAGTATCTCATAATATCTTCCTTTATATTCTATTCTATTATAACATAAAGTTTTTTTAAAATATATTTTTTGTAACAAATTAAAATATTAATAGTATAATTTATGAACGAGGTAATAATATGGAACCTAAATTTGCTGACATCTATCAAGAATATTTTCCTAGTGTATATCGCTACTTATTAAGTCTTACTAAAGGCATTATTTTGCAGAATAATTAACGGAAGAAACTTTTTTTAAACTTTTAAATAAAATAGCTTGTATTATCTTAAAAAATAAAAGATAATATTATTACAGAAAAGAAGTGCTATTATGAAAAAAATATCTAAAATAAAAAGTATGTTAACTTATAATTTAAAATCTTTAATTGGCTTTGAAATAATTTATAAATTATCAACTACTATTATCTTTGTTCCCTTATTTTTAAGTATCTTTAAACTTATAACTAAAGTAAGTGGTTATACTTATTTAACTTTTGAAAATATCTTTAATTTTTTACTTAATCCCTTAACTATCTTATTTTTACTTATATTAATATTAATTATGACTTTTTATACTATCATTGATATTAGTACCATTATTCTTATCTTAGATAGTTCTTACCAAAAAAAGAAAATAACTATTAAAGAAGCTTTTATTCTATCTCTAAAAAAATCAATCCAAGTTTTTAAACCTCAAAATATTTTATTTTCTTTCTTAATAATTTTTTTAATTCCATTCTTAAATTTAGGTATATCATCTAGCTTTATTTCTACCATTTCTATTCCGGAATTTATTTTAGATTTCATCATGCATAATAATTTCCTTTTAATAATTTATTTATTAGTTATCTTCTTCTTAAGTGTTTTATTATTTAAATGGTTATATGCGATGCATTATTATATCTTAGAAGATTGTAATTTTAAAGAAGCTTGTCATAAAAGTTCTACCTTAAGTAAAAAAAATAAATTAAAAGATTTTTTAAGAATTATTCTTATTGAATTAGTCATGTTCATTCTTTATTTTATCTTTATCTTACTAGGAATAATACTTATTCTTTTCCTTACTAAAATATTTAATAAAACTAATATCTTAAGTAATTTATCTATTACAATTATCTGGCTTTTAATTGCTTTATCATTTGTTATTTTAAGCTTACTTACAACCCCAATTTGTTATGCCATAATAAGTGTATTATATTATAATCATAAAGAAAAAAATAACGAAGAAATTAAACATATTAAAGTAAATGAAAAAGAAATTAAAAAAGCTTCAAAAAAATTTACTATTTTAAAATATACTATTATTGTTTTAATTATTGTTAGTTCAAGTATCTTTACTTATTCTCTTTTAAATGGTCATTATGATTTTAATATTGAATATATAAGAACCATGGAAGTCACAGCTCATCGGGGTGCCTCCAAGCTTTACCCTGAAAATACTATGGCTGCCTTTATTGGCGCTAAAGAATTAAACGCGGATTGGATTGAACTTGATGTTCAACAAACTAAAGATCAAAAATTAATTATTTTACATGATACTAATTTAAAAAGAACCACCGGCCTTAATAAAAATACTTGGGATGCTACTTATGATGAAATCGCCAAATTAGACGCGGGAAGTTTCTTTAGTTCTAAATTTAAAGGCGAGAAAATTCCTTTATTAGAAGATGTTATATCATTTGCTAAAGAAAATAATATTAAACTAAAACCAACGGGCCATGAAACTGATTTTGAAAAGGCGGTCGGGGAAGTAATAAAAAAATATGATTTTGAAAATAACTGTGTTATAACATCTCAAGTATATAGTGTTTTAGAAAACTTAAAAGAGTATGATCCCAATTTAAAAACCGTTTATGTTATGTCTTTAGCTTATGGTGATATTACTAGCTTAAAGGCCGCCGATAACTTTAGTATTGAAGCATCAAGTATTACTAAAACTTTAGTTAATAAAGTCCATAATGCTGGTAAACAACTATATGCTTGGACAGTTAATACGGAAAATAGTATTAATGCCATGATTGAATTAAATGTTGATAATATTATTACTGATAATATAACTTTAGCTAAAGATACTATTTATTCTTGTAAAACTAGTAATATAATCCAAGAATATGTTAAATTTATAAATAATCTTTTAAAGTAAAGGACGGAAGTATTATGAATAAAAAATTTTTGAAAATGTTAATATATGGTATTTTAATTGCTATTGGTTTATTTTTAGCTTATATTATCTTAACTGATATATATTAGATTGGTAAAAAATTCATATTTACTATCATTAAAATATATAATATAATCTAAAAAAAGAGGGAATATTTATGATCTTAAATATAAGTGGTCGCACTGATATTGTGGCCTTTTATACGCCTTGGTTTATGAATAGATATAAAGCGGGTTTCCTAGATGTTCGAAATCCTTTTAATGTTCATTTAGTAAGTCGTATTTATTTTAAGAATGTAGATGCTCTTTTATTTTGTACTAAAAATCCTTTACCCATTATAAAATATTTACCCGAAATAAATAAGCCAATTATCTTTCAAATTACTTTAACTCCCTATCAAAAAGATATTGAACCTTATGTTCCTGATAAAAAAGAAATTATTAAAGCAATTAAAGAAATATCTCAAATTATCGGTAAAGA
The DNA here is from genome assembly GCA_947627845.1 of uncultured Bacilli bacterium. Lineage (GTDB taxonomy): Bacteria > Bacillota_I > Bacilli_A > RF39 > UBA660 > Caccenecus. Next base: position 19,022 of record CANQXQ010000003.1, read on the forward strand.
TAAAGTTTATATTAGATATGATCCTATCTTTATAAGTCCTAAATATAATCTTGGCTATCATGAAAAAGCTTTTGCTAAAATGTGTAAACTTTTAAATGGTTATACTTCAACTATTATAGTATCTTTTTTAGATATTTATAAAAATGTTTTAAAAAATAAACATATTTTAAACTATCAACCTTTAACGGAAAATGATTTAAAAACCCTAGGCTTAAGTTTTAGTAAAAGTGCTCGCTTAAATAATATGTCTGTTCAAACTTGTTTTGAAGATCGAAATTTAGTTGAGTATGGTTTTAAAAAAGGGGAGTGTTTATCATCAGAAATGGCTTTAAAGTTAACTGGTAAAACTTATAAACGCTGGACAGCTCGCCCCGAGAAGAAATGCCATTGCGTTCAAATGGTTGATATTGGTTTTTATAATAGCTGTAATCATCTTTGTAAGTATTGTTATGCTAATTATGATGAAACCCAAGTTAAAAATAATTTCTTAAATCATGATCCCAACTCTTCTTTACTAATAGGCCATTTAAAAGCCGATGATATAATAAAAGAAAGAATAAAATAAATAGTTATTCTAAAAATATATTGCTTTAAAAGTATTTTCGTTTTAATATAATATATAGGTGAAAGTAGTGAAAAAGAGAAGTAAAAAGAATATCTATAATTTTTTTTGGTTATTTATTTTTGGCAGTGTTTTTGGTTGGATTTGTGAAGTATTATTTAGTTTAGTCGTACACGGGGAATTTATTAATCATTCGGCTTTAGTTATTGGCCCTTTTGATTTCTGCTATGGCATTTGTGCCTGCGCCCTAACTTGTTTATTATATAAATTTAAAGATAAAGGCGTAATACCTCTTTTTTTCATCAGCTTCACTTTAGGTTCCATTTTAGAATATATTATGAGTTGGGGCATGGAATTTGCTTTAGGTTTTTGTGCCTGGGATTATAGTCATATGTTTTTAAATCTTAATGGTCGCATCTGTTTAGCCATGTCTTGTTTATGGGGCTTTTTAGGTATTATTTGGATTAAAAATATTTACCCTTATATTGCTAAATTAATTGCGAAAATGTCTAGTAATTTTGGCCATAAATTAACCATTATTTTAATTATCTTTTTAGCTTTTGATCTTGCTTTAACCGCTAGTGCTGTAATCCGCGCTAAAAAATGGGAGCAAGGCATTCCTCCCTCTAACTTTTATGAAAAATTTTTAGATAAAACTTTTAATAAAGATTATTTATATAATATGTTTAATAACAGTTGGGGTAACTAAACCTCCAAAATTTTTTTATGTCTTGACAAACTGTATATAATCTGTATATAATATATATATACAGAAAGGCCAGTTATGGAAATAATTATCAGTAATTCAAATGGAGTAGCCATTTATGAACAAATAAAAAATCAAATAAAAAGTAAAATTATCACCAATGAATTACAAGTTGGGGAACAATTACCCTCAATTAGAGCATTAGCTAAAGATCTTCGTTGTAGTGTTATTACCACAAAAAATGCTTATGAAGAATTAGAAAAAGAGGGTTATGTTAAAACTATACCTGCTAAAGGTATTTATGTTGCACCAATTAATCATGAATTAGCTCGCGAAGAGGAGTTAAAAAAATTAGAGAATTTACTTGATAATGTTTTACAACTAGCCAAAATAAATAATATTAAAAAAGAAGAAATTATAAAAATGTTAAACATTTTAGACGAGGAGACTAACTAATGGAAAATATTTTAGAAGTAAAAAATTTAACCAAGCAATTTCCAGGCTTTGCTTTAGATAATGTAAGTTTTACTTTACCCCAAGGCATGATCATGGGAATTATTGGTGAAAATGGTTCAGGAAAAACCACGACTATTAAATCAATTTTAAATATCTATACTAATTATACCGGCGAAATTAATATATTTGGTTTAAATAATAAAACTAATGATGAAGCTATCAAAGAAAATATCGGGGTTGTATTAGATGATACCTTTTTCCCAGAAATCTTAAAAGTTGCCGATATAAATAAAATAATGAAAGGCATATATAAGAATTGGGATGAAGCTTTATTTCATAAATATCTTACGGATTTTAATTTAAATCCTAAAAAAATGATTAAAACTTTATCAAAAGGAATGCGTAAAAAATTAGAAATTGCAACAGCTTTATCGCATCACCCTAAACTTTTAATCTTGGATGAACCCACCGCGGGTTTAGATCCCATCGCTCGAAGTGAAGTTATCGATTTATTTCAAAGTTTTATTGAAGATGCTTCATGTTCTATATTAATATCAAGTCATATTACGACGGATTTAGAACATATTGCTGATTATATAACTTTTATTAATGCTGGTAAAATTATTTTATCTAAACCAAGTAATGAATTATTAGATAATTATGGCATAGTTAAATGTAATGAACAAGAATTTTTAAGTTTTAATAAAAGTGATTACTTAAAATATAAAAAAAATCGTTATGCTTATGAAGTTTTAGTTCCCAATAAACAAGCTTTTAAAAATAAGTATCATCCGGAAGTAATAGATAATATTACTTTAGAAGAACTAATGATATTAATGATTAAAGGAGAAGGGTAATGAAAGGTTTAATTAAAAAAGATTTATTAATGATCAAAAGTAATTTTAAAACTTTAGGTCTAGTATTTATAATATATGTTATTTTAGCATTTCAAGGGGAAATGGACATAAGTTTTGCTATTCCTTTTTTAGGCAGTATGATTATGATGTCAACATTTAGTTTTGATAATCTTAATAAATGGGATGCCTATGCTATAACTTTCCCTAATGGTCGCAAAAATATTGTTATATCTAAATATTTAGCTAATTTTCTCTTTGTTAGCCTCTTAAGTTTAATTGAATTAGTAATCCTATTTATTATTCAGTTTACAGAACATAAACTTAACCCTCAAGTTTACTTTACTATATATACTATGTTTTTTGCAACAATCCTTTTTCAAGATATAATCTACCCTATAATCTTTCGTTTTGGTATTGAAAAAGCTCGCATAGCTATCTTTGCGGTTATTTTTAGCTTAGTTATTATTTTAATTGGTTTAGTTAAATTATTTAGTTTTAAATTTTTAGCTAGTTTACTTTCTATTTTTGAAAATCATATCTTTTTATCATTAACTTTATTTTTAATCATTCTTACTTTAGTTTCTTATAAAATCTCTAAAAAAATATACTTAAAAAAAGAATTCTAAATATTATTTATTAATGAAAGTTTTACGTTAAAAAAATAAGTGACTAATACCTAAATATTGACATTTTTTTCTAAATTATCTAAAATTAAATTATCAAAGAAAAGAGGTAAATTATGAAAATAACAATTGATCGAATAATCATGGGAGTTTTAGTTATTATTTTAGCCGGCACAAGCATTTTCTTTTATTTAAAATCTGAACATTTAGAAGATGTCATTGATAATGAATTAGATTATCGCTCTACTAATCCGGAAGCTAGTGGTTATATTTCTAAAGAACAAGCACTAAATATTGTTTTAGATAACTTAAATATTACCCAAAATGATATTTACGATTTAAGTATTGAACTTGATTATAAATATAACGCCACTGTTTATGATATTGATTTTAAATATAATCGTTATGAATATGATTATTATTTAGATGCTAAAACTGGGGAAATTATTAAATCATTTCATGAAAGAGATTAAGTAATATGAAAAAAATAAATGTCTTTTTAATATCTTTAGTAAGCTTTATATATCTAGAAATAATAATTAAACTATTATTAAAAGAACAAATTTTAGAGACTAGTTTAATTAATATGCTTATCTTTATTTTAGCTATTAGTTTATTATTTAATCTAATAGTTACTTTTTTTAAAAAAGAACGTCTAAATAAAACAATCTATTTTACTTTATTAGTTTTTATAACTATTTGGTTTAGTGCAAATTATGTGTTAAAAAGTTACTTTGGTTTTTATCTTTCTTGGCATGCTTTTAATATTGCTGATCAATTAGAAAGTTTTGCTGGTAAAGGTGTAATTGAAGTCTTAAAACGTTTACCAGGCATTTTATTAATATTTATACCTTTAATAATAAGTATAATATTTCATAAAAAGTTAACTTTTAAAAAATTATCAATCAAAGTTAAACTTATTTATTTTAGCCTCTTTCTTATTACTTTAGGTGCTTATTTTTTAAGTTTAAATTTTAATAAAGATGAATCTTATTCTCCTTATAGTTTAACCTATGAAGTAAATGATATAAATCTTCATGTGGAAAAATTAGGTATTATGAACAATTTTGTTATTGATACTTATCGAACTATTTTTGGCTTTGAAGAAAAAATAGCTATAAATGAAAATCCTATCATCCCACCTGCAAGTGATGAACCAACCCTTGAAGAACCCAAAGTTTATACTTATAATAATTTAGATATTGATTTTAATACTTTACTTAGTAATGAACAAAATTCTACTATTAAGCAAATTCATGAATATATGGCTCATGAAACGGGAACTTTAAAAAACGAATATACCGGTTATTTTAAAGATAAAAACTTAATTTTGTTTATGGCCGAAAGCTTTAATGAAGTCGCAGTTAAAAAAGAACTAACCCCAACTTTATATGAATTAATCCATAATGGTTTTGAATTTACCAATTTTTATACTCCAACTATTTATAGTACTATTGGTGGTGAATTTCAAGAATTAACTGGTCTTTATGCTTCTTCTTTAGATATTTTATCAAAATTTAGAGGTGGTAAAGTATCTTTCCCTCAAGGTGTTGCGACCCAATTTCAAAAAGAAGAATATAAAACCTATGCTTATCATAATAATACCTATAACTTTCAAAATCGTGATAAATATTTAAAAAGTTTAGGTTTTGATTATTATAAAGCTTGTCAAACTGGTTTAGAAAAATTAATTAATTGTAATGAATGGCCTCGTAGTGATGTAGATATGATTGATACTACTTTTGATGAATATATAAATGAAGATAAATTTATGGTATTTTATGCGACTGTCTCTGGCCATTCTGGTTATACTTTCTCTTCTAATGCTATGGCTCGTAAACATGAAAAAGAATATAAAGCCTTTGGTTATAATTATTCTGAGGGACCTGCCTCATATCTTGCGGCTCAAATGGAATTAGATCAAGCTTTAGAGTTATTAATTAATAAATTGGAAGCCAGTGGTAAATTAGATGATACAGTCATTGCTTTAGTGGGCGATCATTACCCTTATGAATTAAGTGTTACCGAAGTAAATGAGATAAGTGATTTTAAAAGAGATGCCAATGTTACTATAAATAAGAGTAATTTTATCTTATGGAATAATGCGATGTCTAAAGTAACAATTGACAAAGTTGGTAGTCAAATTGATGTTATACCAACAATTTATAATATTTTTGGTTTAGATTATGACTCTCGTCTTTTTATCGGTAAAGATATTTTAAGTACTGAACCAGGTTTAGCAATTTTCTCTAATCGCAGTTGGGTTTCTGATAAAGGTATTTATTATGCCGCAAATGGTAAATTTGTTCCTAATGAAAATGTGGAAATACCCGAAAATTATGTGAAAAATATGAACCAAATAGTTACTAATAAAATAACTATGAGTCGTTTAATTATTAATAATAATTACTATAGTAAAGTATTTAATTGAGGTAAATATATGCAAGATTATCTAATAAATATAATTGGCTTTATTGTATCAATATTTATTGCCTTTCTAACGGCTTACTTTACTAGCCGAGGAAATGAGAAAAAAACTACTAATGAATATTTTAAAAAAGAGGGTATTAAAGTTCAAAAAAGATTATTAGAATTTTGGACCAATCAATTATTTTATGATGTAAGTAAATGCTGTGAAATTTATAAAGAAGAAGCTAATATATCAAAAAAAGTTAGCAACACTGAAGTTATTAACATAATTATCAAAGAAGCTTCTATCTATTCATCTAAAGAAACAATAAAAGCTTTAGGAAGTTATCAGCAATTTAATTATAATATTCATCATAAGAAAAAAGATAATAAATATTATATGGTAAAAACAATTATAACTCCCTTAAGAATTACTAAAAGAATGAAATATGATTTTACGGGAGAAAAATTAAACATTTTAGATATTTTAAAAGTAAAATTAAATGATTATGATTATAAAATAGCTATATTATTTTATATTATTGAAATAGAATATTTTATTAAAGAACATTTATTTTTATTTAGTTTAATTATTATATTATTACTTATGAGTACAATTTTAATTCTTTCTATGTTATAATACCTAAAGGAGTGATTTAAGTGGAGTATAATAAAATAAAAGATGCCAGTAAGATTATTAGTAATAGTCCTTATTTAATTAAAAATCCTACTAGCTATAAAAATAAATGGTCAAGCCTTTTTGGCAATAATAATCCCATTAATTTAGAACTTGGCATGGGAAGAGGGGATTTTATTATTAACATGGCTAAAACTTACCCTAAAATTAATTTTATTGGTTTAGAAATATCTGACTCTCAAATGGTTATGGCAACTCAAAGATTAGTCAATCAAAATTTACCCAACTTAAAATTAATAAATGCCGATGCTCAAGATTTAGATAAAATTTTTGGTAAAGAAATTAATACTATTTATTTAACTTTTTCGGAACCATGGCCTAAAAAAATTGATGAAAAGAAAAGATTTACCAATATTAATTATTTAAAATTATATGATAGAGTTTTTAAAAAACATAAACATATTATCTTAAAAACTGACAATAAAGGGTTCTTTGCTTATTCCCTAGAGACTTTATCACAATATTGGTATGTCTTTGATCGCATTAGTTTAGATTTACATCATAACGAAATACCTATTCCTAATATTATGACTGATTTTGAAAAAAAATATTATGAAGAGGGAAGACCAATATATTATTTAGATGCTACCTTTACAGATTAAAAAAAAGAATAACTGAATTCTTTTTTTTATTTTAATGTCCTTATTCGTTTAACAATCTTTTCATTATTTGGTCTTATAAAACTAACTACATCTTCCTTATAACTATCATCTAAATTTACCCATTTTATTTCACTATTTTCTGAGGGTAAAACTCTAATCTTATTCATATCTTCATTTTTAGCCATCACTAAATACAAAAAATCAAAATGTGTATGAGCAGAAACATACTTTCCTTTTTTAAAATGTCCAGGCGTAGGTATTGCCATTATCGCAAATAAATCTTTAGTATAAGGTTTAACTTTTAATACCGTTTCTTCTTCTACTTCTCTTACAGCTACCCCAAGTAAATTAGTTTCTCCATCTGCATGGCCACCTGGGTATATAAAGCCCTTTAAAATATTATGATGAACTAAAAGAGTTTTAGTAAAATCTTCATTAACTACAAAAGCCGAACCTGTAAAATGCCCCAAAATATTATTTCTAGTTAATACATCATCAAAACTATTTATAAATGTAAGCATAGCTATTTTATCATTTAATTCTTGTTCATTAAAAGGCTCAAATTTTTCTAATTCTTCTTTTAATATATCATTATTCATAATCCCACCTTAATCATTATATCATTAATTCCTCTTTTTTTCATAGACTAAAAATGCTATAATATACTTATATTAAGGAGACTATCTATGAACAAAAAATTTATAATCATTCCAAGTATTATTATTTTAATTTTATTAATTACCCTTATCTCTATAAAAGTGTATAAAAATTACCAAATAAAACATGCTGTAATTATTGTAGAATTACAAGAGCCATTAGAAACCGAATTTTTAAGTAAAGTTAAAGTTTCTGATTTTATTGTAAATATTAATGGTAAAATAGTTGATGATTATACCATTGATACAACCAAAGTTGGTCCTAAAAAAATAAAATTTACTTATATAAATGATGATAATATTAAATTAAATCAAGAATATATTCTAAATATTAAAGATACGACTGCGCCCATTGTTTGGTTAAGTGGTTCTTATTCTGTTACGGTAGGAAGTGAAATTAATCTACTTGATAAAATTATGTGTGGTGATAACTATGATGCTAATCCTGTTTGTGAAATAATTGGCGATTATGATATGAATACCGCGAATACTTACCCCTTAACTTTTAAAGCCACTGATTCTAGTGGAAATGTGACCGAAAAGAAATTTAATTTATATGTTCGAAAACCAAGCACTGGGGGAGGCTCATCATCTCCTAGTACTCCTTCTCCTAAAACTGAATTTAGTGATGTAATAGCCAATTATAAGACCGCTAATACCGAAATAGGTTTAGATATTTCGGAATTTCAAGGAGTCGTAGATTTTAATAAATTAAAAGAAGCCGGGGTAGAATTTGTTATTTTACGTGTTGGTAGTACGCATGGTATAAAAGGGGATTATTTTGTTGATGCCAAATTCCATGAAAATATCAAAAAAGCTAATAAAGCTGGAATGCCAGTTGGAGTTTATTTTTATTCCTATGCTAATAGTAAAGAAAAAGCTATTAAAGATGCTAAATGGATTTTAAATGAAATTAAAGGTTATAAAGTTGATTTACCTATAGCCTTTGACTGGGAAAACTGGAGTTTTTATAATGAATTTAATTTAAGCTTCTTTGGTTTAACTGATATGGCTAATGCTTTTTTAGATACTTTTAAAGATGCTGGTTATGATGGAATGCTTTATAGTAGTAAAACTTATCTTGAACAAATATGGCTTGAAACTCCTTACCCTGTATGGTTAGCGCATTATACTAAACAAACATCTTATAAAGGCGATTATAGTTATTGGCAATTATGCAGTAATGGTCATGTATCAGGCATAAATGGTGATGTTGATATAAATATTCGCTATAAATAATTTAAATTAGCATATATTTTAATAGGTGATAACTATTAAAAGAGTAGGTATTATTTTAAGAAAGTTTACAGAAAATAATAAAGAATTTATCGGCTCTCGCTTTGATTTATTTAAAACTTTAAAGAAATATGATGTTAGTGTTTTAGCCATTCCTCAGACTAATTCTTTTTCTAAAATAAAAGAACTTATTGATCTTTGTGATGGCATTATTTTACCTGGTGGTGATAGTCCTCTTTCTCAAGATTTTTATCTAATTAAGTACTTATATGAAAAAGATATACCTACTTTAGGTATTTGTTTAGGCATGCAATCAATGGCTAAATATTTTGGTAAACATAAAGAATTATCTATTGAGGGCCACTATAGCTTCCAAGATTATGTTCATGAAGTTAATATTAAAAAAGATAGTCTGTTATATAAAATAATTCAAAAAGAAACAATATTAGTTAATTCTAGACATCATAGTTATATACCCAAGACTAATCTAAAAGTAAATGCAACTTATAATAATATTATAGAGGGAGTAGAGGATCCCACCAAAAAATTCTTTTTAGGCTTAGAGTGGCATCCTGAAAGTTTAAATGATATAAATAGTAAAAAAATATTTGCTTATTTTTTAAATATTCTTTAGCCTATTTAAAGAATATTTAGGATTTTTAAATAAAAGAAAAATAAAAAAGTAACTTTCGTTACTTATTATCATAAAAGCTTTTGATAGCTACTAAAATTCTCTTAATATTTTCTTCTTTAAAAGGTTTATTTAAAACATCTAAAATAGGGTAAGTGAAAGCTTTCTTTATAGTTTCTTCGGTATCATCACCAGTAATAATTATAACTGGTACTTTATCAAATAAATCATTTTCTTTCATATAATCTAAAACATCAAACCCATTCATCCCAGGCATATTTAAATCAAGTAATATCGCATATATATCTTCTTTAAGATTAGTTATGGCTTCATTTCCATTATTCGCTCTAATTATGCTATATTCTTCACTAATATTTTTTTCAATAAAATTAAGCATAATATTGGAATCATCCGCGATAATTATTCTTTTTTTATTTTCTCCCTCAAAATAAGTATTAAGTAAATCTTTAATCTTATTTAAAGTACTTTTTAAATTTTCAAAATTACTAGTAATAAATTCTTGATTTTTTTCTTTACCCGCCATTTCATGTTGTAAAAATATTTCGGCATCATTCATAAAACCTAAATATTTAGCTTCACTTTTAGTACTATGAGCCAGAATACCATAATTTTCATAATCATTATTATTTTTATAGTATTCTAAATTATTAAGTTTATCAGTTATTGAGTCTCTAAATTCTTTTAAACTATCATTATACGAGTCTAAATCTCCCCAAAACTCCATCGCTTCATCTACATGTACCCCATAGTTTTTTAAAATATCAATCTTTTCCATTCGTAACCTCCTTTATTTTAAAAACTTTGTTAACACTTTATTAAGTAAGTATCTATCAATTGGCTTAGATAAATATTCATCAAATCCGGCACTTTTATATTTTTCGTCTGTTCCCTCAATCGCATCCGCGGTTAAAGCAATCACTGGAACATCAAATCCTGGAATTTCTTTTAATTTATTTAAAGCTTCAATTCCATTCATTTTTGGCATCATAATGTCCATTAAGATTAAATCAAAGGTTTGTTTTTGAGCTTCTTCTAAAGCTTCCATCCCACTTGTAACAGATACTATATCAAACTTATATGGTTTTAAAATATTTTCGGCCACTTTTAAATTAATCTTCGAATCATCTACCACTAAAATCTTTTTGCCCTCAAATGCACTATAATCAATTTCTATTTCTTCGGTTTTACTTTCTGGAATTTCCATACTAACAATTTCTTGTTCGAGATAAATTCTAAAGGTTGAGCCCTCTCCATATTTACTAAAGACATTAACGCGACCACCCATCATTTCAGTTAAGCTTTTAGTAATGGCAAGTCCTAAACCTGTACCCTCAATTGTTGTGTTTCGATCTTCATCAATTCTCTCAAATTTATTAAATAATTTATCTATATCTTCTTTTTTAATTCCTCGTCCGGTATCTTTAACCGAAATATAAAGTAAACTAGTTTTAGTGTCCATTCGATTAATACAATTAATATTAAAGTTTATTTCTCCCTCGTCAGTATATTTAGCGGCATTAGTTAATAAATTTAATACTATTTGTTTAAGTTTAGCTACATCGCCTTTTAAAACTCCCGGTAAATCCTCTGAATAAGTATATTTAAACTCAATAGGTTTTTCCCCAATTCTTGGAATTACTAATTTACATAAAGAATTAAATACTTCTCGCGGATTATATTCTTTAGGAATTATTTCCATTTTATTAGCTTCAATTTTTGATATATCAAGTATACCATTAACTATTTCTAATAAGTTATTGGAAGCTTCTACAATATCTTTCGCAAATCCTTTAGTTTCTTCGTTTAAATCATTCCTATCAACTAAACATTCACTAAATCCCACAATAGCATTAAGTGGAGTTCTAATCTCATGAGACATATTTGATAAGAAATCAGTTTTTGCTTTATTGGCTTTTTCCGCTTGCTCTTTGGCTAAATTTAATTCTCTAATATGTTTTAAATCAGGGTTTTCAATTGTATGATACATAATAAAGATAATAATAGACTGGAAGAATAGCATTAAAGTAAGTTTTGGATTAATGTGTTGCACTATAATAAAAACTGTTCCGAGTCCAATATAAACCAAAAGAGGAATGTACTCTTTTTTAATAATTTGTTTAAGATTTTTAATTAAGCAATAAAGCATAATTATAATAAAGATAAGCGAACAAATATAATTTATATTAACACTTAAGCCGTAAGTGAAAATACTCGTTTCATCACTATATATTTTTATTGGCAAACAAAATATAATTAAGCCTACTAACCATCCAATTATTTTTGAAATTTTAGCTATTTTATTTCCATAGTCTAAATTAAAAGATATCAATATAATATAGTAAGTAAATCCTAATCCCCATAGAAAATAAAATACTATATATAATCTTGATATAAATTGATTAATAACATTATCTATTCCTAAAATATGAAAAGAAAAATAACCTATAATATCGATTGTTAATCCAATTATTGTCAGAATTAACATTCTCGAAAATATTTTTAATTGTACACTTTTAATATTTTCCTTTGAACTAAAAACAATAAAAATAATTACTAAAAAGAACAAACTTGCAATTGATAACGCCACACTAAAAGAACCCATTTTTATCTACCATCCTTATCTACTCCTTTGTAAACTAACTTCACCATTATTAACATTGGAATAATCAATATTAAATTTTTTAATTATTTCATTTTTAACAACTTTACCACCAATATTTCTTGGCAAATTATCAGTAAATATCCATTCATAAGGTATTGAAACTTCATCTAAATTATCATAGCATTCATTAATTAAAAACTCTTTTATTTCCTGTTCTTTTCCCACATACTCCGGTTTTAAAACTATTACTGCGACAGGAACTTCCTGTTCAGTTTTATGAGGAACTCCAAAAACAAATGATTCTTGAACATATTTATAACTACTTATAAATTCATTTATTTTATTAGGATGAATATTAAATCCAAATCTCATAAATGTATCGGAAATTCGTTCAGCAAAGAAGAAATGACCTGAATTATCACAATAACCTAAATCTTTTGTGTGTAACCAAACTCTACCATCACTATGTTTTATTAAAGCCTGTTTTGTTTCTTCTTCATTATTTAAGTAACCTTTCATTAAAGTAGGACCTGAAATACAAATTTCTCCAACTGTATTATAAGGTAACTCTTCATCGGTACCTGGTTTAAATATTGCCATATCAGTTAAAGGAAGTGGTGTTCCAATACTACCAAATTCATATTTACCAATTGGTCCAGTGGCACCTCCCAAACATTCTGTTGAACCATAACCTTGTTTTACATAAATAGCCTTTTCATTAAGTGTTTTTTCTACATCACTTGGCAATTTAGCTCCACCAGAAATTCCGTTTTTCATTGGCTTTAATGTTCCATTCTTAAATTCTTCACTTCTTGCCATACAAATAAAATGAATTGGACCACCTGTAAATTGGGCTGGGTTTGTTTGTACCATCAACTCAGCAATTTTTTCGGTAATCAAATTTGGAATCATAATAACTTGAGTACCTAAAATAGCTTCATAGTGCATAACAGAAAAGCCATAAGAAATAGATTGAATAAGTATGTCTAAAATTTTATCGCCTTTTTCATAATCAATACCAGCTAAAAGATGTTGATACGCTTGTGCATTAATACTTTCATTTGTAAATACAGCACCTTTAGGAACTCCAGTTGTACCACTTGTTCCAATTATTGCTGCCACTCCATTTTCTTTATAATAAGGATCTCCTAATTTTTCTTTTGCACCTTCTTTTATAAATTCGTTCCAAGTAATAATACTAGAATTATATGGAACAGCTATTTTACCAAATGGCGCTTTATCTCCTTTAAGTTTTGCCATCGTATTTACAAAATCTTTTAAATATTTCGAAATCATGCCCGTTCCATCAGTTAAAACTACCGCATGAATATGGCAATCTTTTAATACTTGAGCATATTTTTCATAAAAACCATTAAACATAACTACTTTATCTATTTCATTTGCTCTTAAAATTTTTTCTAATTCTCTAGCCGGCAAACTAGGAAGAATAGGATAACTTGTGCCACCTATATAGTTAAGGCCATATATTGAACATCTAGATTCAGGGACATTAGGTAGAATAATTGGTATTATTTCTTCTTTTTTGGTATTTAAAGCTTGAAAACTTTTAGCAATTTTCTTACAACCTTTAATGTATTCATCATAACTGATTTTTAAACCGCCCTTGTAATTAGCACCTGGTATCCATAATGCTGTATTTTTTCTGTTTTCTCTTGAATATTTTTCTAACATTTGATAAATACTCATATGAATATCTAAATGATCTTTATCAAAATCCTTATAAAGATTACTCCAAGGTCTATCTTTACTAGCTAAACCAGTAAGTTCTTTTTTAATTTTTTCTAAATTTTCATTTTCATTGCCCATAAATTAACCTCCCTATTAAACAATATTGTATCATAACTTTAATTAAAATGATATAAATTATTGTTATAAACAATAAATAATTTGAAAAAATAAGTGAATATTTTCCTTCCAAAAATCTACCCAAACTATATTATATAAATCTTAAAAATGCAACAAATTTATTGCCTCAATGTATCAAATATGATACAATTATTACGGTGATTTGACGAATGAAATACGATCCTAGTTATGTTGACTACTCCTACGATGGTGAACTTTTAAATGAAATCTTTATAAAAGAATTTATTAGATTTAGAAAAGAGAATAATTTAACTCAAGATGTCTTTTCTAAATTTTCTAATGTTCCCCGGGAAAAAATTGCCCGGATTGAAAATGGTTCTCATTCTCCGAGTATTTTAAGTTTATTAAAAATTCTGGGTCCTATTGGTTATACAATTAAAATTGTTAAAGTAAATAGATACTAATCATATTCAAAATTAAAAATTTTTGATATAATATACTAACGGTGATTATATGAATAGATATGAAAGTACTAAAAAAGTTAGCTTAATTGGTATGATTAGTAATATTTTTTTACTTATCATTAAATTTATTGTGGCTACTTTTTCTCATAGTGAAGCTTTACTGGCGGATGCTGTTAATTCGGGAGGCGATATTTTTTCTTCCTTAATGTCTTATATTGGCAATAAAATAGCGAGCCATCCTAGCGATGAAGATCACAACTTTGGCCATGGTAAAGCCGAGTATATCTTTTCTCTACTTATTGGTATTTCTATGATTTTAGTCGCATCTAAAGTTTTTTATGATTCTTTAAAATCTATTTTTAATCATAACCAATTTATTTTCTCTATCTATTTAGTTATAGTTTGTATTATTACAATTTTAACTAAATTAGCTCTCTATTTATATTGTAAAACTAATTATCATAAACACTATAATATTTTACTTAAAGCCACTATGAACGATAATCGTAATGATGCAATTTTAAGTTTTGGTACATTAGTTTCAGTTATTCTAGGCTTCTTTGGCTACTATTATTTTGATGGTATTATAGGTTCTTTAATTTCTATTTATATTATTTTTACTGGTATTTCTATCTTTTTAGAAAGTTATAAAATTTTAATGGATGTTTCCCTAGATAAAGAATACACGGATAATATTATTAAATATATTTTAAAAAATAAAGAAATAAAAAAAGTCACGGATTTTAATACTATTGCGACCGGCTATAAATATATTGCCATCTTAACTATTAATGTTGATGGTAATTTAACTACTTTTAAATCCCATGAACTTGCCGATAACTTAGAAAAAGAAATTCCTAATGAATTTCGCAAAATTTATAAAGTAATAATTCATGTAAATCCCATTTAATAATTTTTAAAACTTTGTTATAATTAATTTGGTGATAATATGACCAAAAATAAACTTAATAATATTTTAAGTAATATTATTATAATTATTATAATTTTAATTGGCGCATCCATGTTAATTATGCGATTTACGCAAAATGATATTTTTTTTGATCTTAAAACTGGTCAAAATCTTTTTAAATATGGCTTAGATTTTAAAGATCATTTTTCTTTTATACCCAATTTAACTTATCTATATCATCATTATTTATATGATATATTAATCTCTCAAATATATTCTTATACAAACTTTTATGGTATATTTATTTTTTTCTTACTTATCTATTCTTTATTAGGCCTTATTGTTTATAAAATAACTAATAATTATTCTCAAAATAAATTAATATCTTTATTTATATCTTTAATTACTATGTATTTATTAAAATCATATTATAGTGATCGGGTTCAAGCAGTTACTTATATCCTATTTTTTTTAGAAATTTATTATCTAATTAAATTATATAATACTGGTAATAAAAAATATTCTTTTATCTTAATCTTATTATCTATTTTAATTGTTAATTTACATATGCCTTTATGGATTTTTACTTTAGTTTTATGTTTACCATTTTTAGCTGAAATAGTTTTAATCCCTTTAATTAATAAAATAAAATTTCTAAAAAATCATCTCTCCAATAAAATTATTTTTACTAAACCCCAAAATTCTAAAATATTTATTCTAACTTTTATTTTATTATTATTAAGTGGTTTATGCTCACCTTTTAAATTAAATCCTTATACTTTTTTTATTAAAGCTTTTAATAATAGTTCTTATAGCTTTATTATGGAAATGCAACCAACCATTTTAATTCATGAACCTAAACTTTTAATTATCTTGGGTCTAACAATTATTTTATTTATGTTTAAAACTAAAATAAAATTCTCTGATTTAGCTCTACTTTTAGGTTTATTTGTTTTTTCTTTAATCGCGCATCGTAATATTGCTTATGTTTATCTTTTTTACCCCTTGATATTAATTAAAATCTTTTTCGAAAATTATTCTTTACCTAAATTTCCTGAAATAAAAAATATTACTAAATATCTAAACATTAATGTTCTTTATTTCATAACAGCCATTTGTTTACTAATCTGTTATATCTTATCTTTTAGTCTTTTAAAAGATTTTGACTATAAAGTTAAAGATACTTACCCTGATGAAATAGTAAACTATATTAAAAATAATTTAGATTATTCTCATTTAAAATTCTATTGTGACTTTAATTATGGCTCTTATCTAGCTTTATATGATATTCCCATTTTTATTGACTCTCGAGCCGAAGTTTATATTAAAGAATTTAATGGGGGAGAGGACATAATAAAAGATTATTTAATTTCAACTGGTATGAACTATAAAGAAATATTTGAAAAATATCAATTTGATTATGCCATAGTCTATTATAATAATGATTTATACCATTATTTAGAACAAGATGCAGATTTCGAATTAATTTATAATGAAGATAATATGTATGCCTTATTTGAATGCAATCTATAAGTTAATTATTTTAAATATTTAGGACTATCAATTCTTCCTAATATATAATCCGCGGAAACTCTATATTTTTTACATATTTCATATAAAAAAGATGTGGAAATTAAATATCTACCTCGCTCATAATCCGCAATAACTGAATGTGTAGTATTTAAAATCGCTGCTAATTTAATTTGAGTAAGTTTATTTTCTTTTCTAAACTCTTTTAATCTCAATCTCACTAAATTTTTAGTATAATGTGTACCAAGACCATTATACTTTTTAGTATTTGTAAAATTAAAAATATAGTCAAGGGACACTTTAAAATAGTCACATATTTTTATTAAATGTTTCAAAGGAATAATTGTGTATTCTGTTTCATATTGGTTATAAGTTCCACTATAAATATTTAAAATATTAGCTATTTCATATTGCTTTATATTTTTACTTTCTCTTAATTCTATTATTCTTTTATTATACATTTATATCCACCAATACAATTGTCTCATAAAAAAATACATAAAATATTTTCTCCTAAAATGCCGACATTTTTCTTGACTTTAACTATAGGAGAATATATAATTTAAGTATAAGTTAGAAAATTATAATATGATTGATAGAAAAG
>CANQXQ010000004.1 GCA_947627845.1 uncultured Bacilli bacterium
AAGATTCCTTGTAGACTACAAGGTTGATAGGCTGGGTGTGGAAGCGTAGTGATACGTTGAGCTGACCAGTACTAATAGATCGAGGATTTAACTTATTTTATTTAATAATTTGAATAGAGTTAAAGCATTATCAAGTTTTTAAAGGACAAAATCCTTTGATCGTAACGATAGCCTAGTGGACACACCTCTTCCCATCCCGAACAGAGAAGTTAAGCACTAGAACGCCGAAAATAGTTTATGCGAAAATAGGAAGTTGCGGTCTTTTTTTTTGTTCAAAAATATTTAAAAAAATCATATTCGCCGACAAAAAGTGACAAAATTTTTAATAAGAATCTGCTATTATACTTTTTTGAGGTGATTTTATGCAAAAAGGATTTCAAAATGAAATTGACTTTGTCAGATATTTTAATTATAAAAAAATTAAAGAGTTATCAAACAATGCCGAGAAATTAATATATGCTTTATTTTCCAATCAAGTTTATTCAGATTCCAAAATTGAATGTTGGAAAAGTAAATACCCTGAAAAAGCCGATATAAAAATTAGAATTAATGGTATTATTAAAGGAATTAGTATAAAAAGTGGTCATGCCTGTTCAATGCATCAAGAAAATAAAGAAAATTTTTATCATTTCCTTGTTAAAATTGGCCTTGATAATATTACAATAAAAAAGATTGACCAATTTATGTTAGGAATTGTTGATGGTCAAAAAGTGAATACCAAAACGTATGCTAAATATCATCATAATGATATTCAGCTGATAAATAGCTATTTAAATAAATATTACACCAAAATTAATTTAATTCTGCGGTTTGTAATTCAAGGTACAGAAATTCAAAATTATGACTGTGACGCTTTAATTCATGGTACGCCAGAATGTTTCATGTGGGCGACTAAAGATGAATTACTAAAATATTTAGGTGAAAATTTAATATTGACTGATCAATACTTAGCTGTAAGCAAATTAAACATAAAATGCTATGACCGAAATTTAAATAATAATGTGACCCGAAAAAAAGGCGAAAATGACATTCAAGTTAAATGGGTAACGATAATAGAAGATTTGCAGTGTATTGAAAATGAAAGAAACAATAAAATACTAAACAATTAATTTTAAAAGCAAAACTAATAAAGTTTTATAAAGCAAATTAATAATATTTTGCATACTTGCTCAATTTTTATTCGATTTAATAGCAAAAGAATTATAATATCTAATATTATTCAAAATGCTGTTAATATCAATATAATCCCTATAATTATTCGCCTAAATTTTCCCTGCCAGCCTATTTTTTACAGATTTTCAATATAAAACCAAAACCATTTTTATTCCTATTTTTTATTTCTATTTTTAAAGCAAATTTCCCAATCCGCCATTTAAATTAAAAATAAATGTTCTTTTTTTTTATGTTTTGTGGTAAAGTTATAGTAGTGATATATATGAAAAAAATAGTTATTTTTGGAGGTGGCTCTGGGCTATCTCAAATACTTAAAGGTTTAAAATTATTTCCAATCGATATAACTGCCGTCGTTTCGGTTTCAGACAATGGTGGTTCCACTTTTCGTCTTCGCAAAGATTTTAATATTCCTGCAGTGGGCGACATTTCGAAAGTGCTATTGGCCATGAGTAACACTGATCAAGATATAATAAATTTAATGAACTATCGATTCAGTCATTCCAGAGTTTTAGGCAACCATTCGGTAAAAAATCTTTTACTAACAGCACTTTTAGAACAAAAGGGCGATTTTAATAATGCGATACCAGTCTTTGCCAAGCTTTTAGATATAGAAGGCCGAGTATTACCTATTACGGAAGATAATGCTGAATTAGTCGCCATCACTGAAGATAATAAAAAAATTTTTGGTGAAACCAGTATAACCAAAACAAATAAAAAAATAAAAAAAATAATGTATGACCATAAAGTTAAAGCTAACCCCGATGTAATCAATGCAATCAAGGAAGCCGATTTAATTATTTTCTCCGCAGGTAGTCTTTTAACCAGTATCATTCCCAATATCATTATTGATTCTGTAGTGGAAGCCATAGTAAAAAGTAAGGCCCCTAAATTATATATTTGTAATTTAGTTACCCAACCAGGCGAAACTGATAATTTTAAAGTAAGTGACCACATAAAAGTTTTAAATAGTTATTTAGGTAATAATATCATTAAAATAGTTATAGCAAATAGCGATCCTATTCCTCAAGAATTAGCCTCTAAATATGCTACCGAGGAGCAGAAAGATCCCGTTATTTTAGATGAGGCTGAATTAAAGAAAATGAAAGTAAGAGTAATAAAAGATAAAATATTTGCCATTCAAGATAATTATTTAAGACATGACACCTTAAAAACAGCTTATCTAGTTTTTTCAATTCTTATGGAGAAAGAATAAAATGACATATACGATTAAAGTAAAGGAAGAAATTGTAAAAAATCCCCTAAATGAAACAGAAAAAATATGTGAATTATCGGGCTTTTTACGCTTTTCCGGCCTATTTAAAGATAATATTAGTATAACTTTAGAAAATGCCAGTGTCACTAGACGCATATATTGCCATTTTAAAGAATTATTTAATATTCAGCCCAAAATTATAATTCGTAATCAAAAACGATTTAGGGTTAAACAAATATACATATTAGAAATAAATGAGAAAGTAGAGCATATTCTTAAAGTTTTAAATGTCATGGAAGATAATAAAAAAGTTTTACCGGAAAATTACTTATTTTCCACTAAAGAAGAAATAATTGCTTATTTGCAAGGAGTATTTTTAGCCACGGGAACTATCAATGATCCTGCCGTAAGTGGTTATCATTTAGAAATAGTCACTAATTTAAATCGTGAAGCTATATTTATTGTTAATCTCTTTAAAAAAATTAATATAAATGCCAAATATTTAAAAAGAAATTCAAAGTATATGGTATATATTAAAAATGCCGAAGTAATTAGTGAAATTATAAGAATGTTTAAAGCCACGCAAAGTTATTTTTATTTTGAGGACATTCGTATTTATCGTGATCATAAAAATATGGTAAATCGCCTTAACAATTGTGAAATTGCTAATCAAGAAAAGACTATTAGCTCTGGCTTAAAGCAATTAGAAGATATTAAATATTTAAAGGACAACGATTTATTTAGTTTACTTGATGATAGTACTAAATTAGTCCTTGAATATCGAGAAAAATACCCTGAAACTTCCCTAAAAGAACTAGCCGATATTATTACTATGGAAACCGATTATAAAATAGGTAAAAGTGGGGTTAACCACCATTTTATTAAGGTTAGAAATCTTATTAAAAAGCATCAAGCTAAAGAATAATTAGCAAAATTCATCTAAAATCCAAAATTAATTCTTATTTTAAATAATCCTTTTATGATTAGGGGAAAATAAGTGGAGAGATTTGATTTGAATAAAGTTTGAGATTTTGATTTTGCCCAATTTTGACAGTTTCACTTATTTGTGGTAATATATACACCATAAAAAGGAGATATTATGACTATTAATAATAATGATTTAGCCTTAGAAATATTAAATGAACTCATTACTCAAAAAGTCCGTTCTAGTTTTTTTGGCTTTAATGGTACATTTACTCCGGAAGAATTAAACCACATTACTAAAATAACTTTAAAGGGAGTAACTTCATTAGATGACCTTGAAAAATTGCCAAATTTAAAAGAATTAAACATTTTTAGTGATGACTCATCGAATATAATCAACCCTGATGAAGCCGATATTAATCATATTCTAGATTTTAGCCCTCTAGAACAATTAAAAAATTTAAAAACATTACGAATATATAATGATTGCTTTTTAGAAAGTTTAGATTTATCAAACATGACGAGCCTCCACCGCGTACAATTAGTAAATAATACCCATTTACAAACTTTACGAGGATTAGATAAATTAATGAATCTACAAGAAGTTGTTTTATTAAATAATGGTTTAGCCACTATTGAAAATATAAAGGATTACATTGAGCATACTAAAGATACAGCTGTAAATGTCTTTGATTTAACTATGTTTCCTAATTTATTTGGCGAAAATTTTAAAGATAGACGATATTTAGAAGAAAAATTAGCCATGGAAATGTCCAATTTAATGTTTGCCGAAAAAGTTTCATTTGGTGATGGCGAGTTTATTTTAACGTATGATAAAGTTAAGAATATGTATCAAAGAGTAAAGCAAATTATAAGAAATTTACATATTAGTTTTCCTCCCACTTTTGAAGATTTAAAAAGAATACATACTTATATTGCTTTTTCAATCAAATATGACTATGCTGGTTTAGAATATCGTGATCAAAATTATCAAAGCACCTTAATAAAAGATGGTAAAGAAAAAGATTATTTTATGAATAGATTAAAGTTAATGAATACTAGTTTTGGGGCAATAGTTAATCATAAAGCTGTTTGTGAAGGATATGTCAATATGATGATTTTTATGTTAAATACTTTAGGCATAGTGGCCAAACAAGTAAGAGTAGGCTTAAAATCTTCTAATTTAGATCATGCCATCATTAAATTTCAATATAATGGTGAATGGTATTATGCTGATCCGGAAAAGGAGCGGGAAACTAAAAGTATAGACTTATTTGCTTTAAGTTTTGACGAGTTAAGTAGAAAATATGTTTTACCTCTAAAAGAATATATAGATAATAATCAAAAACAAGAAATGGAGTTAGTATAAATGCGTCCTAGTTTTTTAACCGAAATAATTAATAATTCCGATATTTTAAGTAGATATCCCAATTTAAAGAAATATTTAGATAAAGAAAAAATTAATGAATTAGTTCAAAATATTCAAACCCAATATTTATACCCAAGTAAATTTCATGGCTTATATCATTCTGAAAAAGTTGCTTTTTTTAGTTTTATAATTGGCAAATATTATAATTTAGATCCTGAAGACATGGAAATTATTTTAGATGCGGCAGTATATCATGATATTGGTCGTACTAGTGATTTTGAAGATACGACTCATGGTTTAACTAGCTCTTTAAAAATAGGATTTTTAAAAGATAAACAGATTTACACTAATGAAATCAATTTTAAACTATTAAAAGCTATTATAGATGGCCATTGTTTAGACGATAAATCCAAGAAAATTATTTTTGAAAATTATGATTTACCCCAAACAGAATATGAGCGGTTTAATCTATTATATTCCATCTTAAAAGATGCGGATGCTTTAGATCGTCTTCGCTTTGATAAAACTATGAAAGCCATCTTAAATGATTGTTATCTTCGTTTACCAATTTCTAAAAGACTTATTCCTGTCGCGGATTATCTTAATAAAGAATATCGACATTTAATTGATATGAAGAATTATGATAATATTCAAAACTTACTAATTAATCAAGAACCCCATCTTTTTTATCATGGAATTGGCTTTAATTTTTTTGCTATTCCCTCTATTTTAAAAAATGGTATTACTTCTCTTTATTCTGATAAAAGTAATCCTAAACATATTAGAAATTTTGCGGGCCACAATAATAATATGTGGATTTCCGCTATTGATGCCGAAAATTTAAAAGAGGGGTATCAAGAATTTATTAAAGATGGCCTTTATTTTGAATTTACATCTTCTCTTTATCATCATGGCTTGGAAAATAAGATAACCTCGCTCGATTCTGGTATGCCTTATCGTAGTAATCTTTATCAAGATGAAGTCTTTATTTTTGAAAGTATAGCTCCCGAAGAAATAATAAGTTTGAGCTTATCTAAAGAAATGTTTGATAAACCTTTTAGAACTATTAATCTCATTAAAGGAACTAACTCTTATGAAAAAGTCAAAGAAAGAGTTAATTACTATTGTCAATTTTTAAATCCTAAAAAAGTTAAAAAATATCAACAATTATTTGAAGCTTATTTTCAAAAACTTTGCGAAAATACTGTTCACTTTGAACACTTAAATAATTATGAACAACAACAATCTTATCAAGAGTTTTTATCTTCTCAAGATGATTTAGTAATGACTATCAATAATTTATTAGTTTTGCTATATATCAATGATTTTAAAGATGTTAGTCCGAAAAAAGACCTAACCGTCGGTGACTTTTTACTTTATATTTTAAATAGTCATCAGATTTCCTATACAATAAACGATGAAAATCACCAAGTAAAAATAACTTTTCCTACAATCCAATTAAAAAGATAATTATATAATTTCATCAATGAGTCCATAATTTAAGGCTTCGGATGCGCTCATATAATTATCTCTTTCGCAATCTTTCGTAATTTGTTTAACGGATTTATGAGTATTTGAAGCTAAAATATTATTTAGCTTTTTTTTCATTTTTAAAATGTGTTCCGCGTGGATTTTAATATCTGTTGCTTGACCTTGCGCCCCACCCAAAACTTGATGAATCATTATTTCAGCATTTTTTAGGGCAAATCTTTTTCCTTTAGTCCCACTTGAGAGTAAAAATGCTCCCATTGAGGCGGCCATGCCTACCACAATAGTTCTAACATCACTTTTAATATAGTTCATTGTATCATAAATAGCTAAACCCGAAGTAACTGACCCCCCAGGACTATTAATATATAAATAAATATCATCGTGGTTTTGGGCATCTAAATATAAAAGCTCACTTACTACAATACTTGCTAAATTATCATTAATTTCACCACTTAAAAATATAATACGATCTTTAAGTAAGCGGGAGTATAAATCATAAGCATATTCTCTATTACTACTTCTTTCAATAACTGTTGGTACAATATTCATATTTTTTCACCTAAATAATATATAGTAACAAATAATTATTTTTATTCATAATTTACAAAAAAAGCAAGACAAAATATTAAAATTATGATAATATATAAAAGAATAGGGGACTATTAAAATGACTAATGTAACTATTATTTTTGATGATAATAAAAAAATAACTGTTCCACTTGGAACTAAATACATTGATATAAGTAGATATTCTCATTATAAAGATACAGTTATAGGTGTTAAAAGAAATAATGAAATTTTAGCCTTAGATGAAGCACCAAAGCAAAATGAAACTATTGAATTTTTTGATGTTAACTCTTTAGAGGGTGCTAAAATGTATAAAGCAGCCATTAAATTTATCTTTGAAGTAGCCCTTAAAACTGTTTTTAAAGAAGCTGATATTCATTTTTTACATAGTGTTCCGGGCGGTATGCTTGGTGATATTAAATACCCAGAAATTTTAACTAATGAAGATATTTCTAAAATAAAAAACGAAATGGCTAAAATAATTGATGCTGATTACCCATTTATTAAATATAATATCTTAAAAAAAGAAGTACAAGCTTTTTATGAAAATATGAATTATAATGAAAAAGCTTCTAATTTAAAAAGTTGTGATAATATAGTTACTATTTATAAATTAAAAGATTATTTAAACTATTTTTATGTAGCTCTTCCTTATAGCACTAAATATATTAGATCTTTTGCTTTAAAATATTTACAAAATAATAAAATAGTTATTCTTTACCCTAGTAATCTAACTAATGGTAAATTGCCCGAATATATTCATCATGAAAATATTATTAAATCTTTTTATGAGGGAAGAGCCTGGTTAAAAAGATTAAATACCCCTTATTTAGCTGATTTAAATGAACTAATAACTAATTATAAAATAAAAGATTTTATTGAATCTTGTGAACTAGCTTTTAATGATCAGATAAAAAAAGCTTGTGAAGAAATTATTCGCAATAAAGATAAACGTTTTATTATGTTAGCGGGCCCATCTTCATCCGGTAAAACCACGACTACTAGAGTTTTAGCCGCGTATTTTAGGAGTATTGGTTATGAACCTATTTGTATATCTACAGATGATTATTTTGTAGAAAGAGAAAACACGCCTAAAGATGAACATGGCGAATATGATTTTGAATGTTTAAATGCTATTGATATAAAACTTTTAAATGATGAACTTATCAGTTTATTAAAAGGGGAAGAAGTAAATGTTCCTACCTTTAATTTTATTACTGGTAAAAAAGAATTTCATAATAATTTAATTAAATTAAAAGAAAATAGTATAATTTTAATTGAAGGGTTGCATGCTTTAAATGATGATTTAACCCCATACATTGATAATAGATATAAATATAAAATATATTTAAGTCCTTTTATACCATTAAATATTGATCGTCATAATTACATATCTACTTTAGATTTAAGATTAATTAGAAGAATAATTCGTGATAGTAGAACTAGAGGCCATGATGTTAGTAATACCATTAAAACTTGGCAAAGTGTGAGGAATGGGGAAGAAAAATATATCTTTCCTTATACCCATCAAGCAAACACTATCATAAATACGGCTCTACCTTATGAAGTAGGGGTATTAAAAGTTTATGCCGAACCTTTATTACTGTCAGTTGATACCGACTCTAAATATTATGAAGAAGCTCGGCGTTTGTTAAAATTTTTACAAAGTTTTTACCCAATTAGTAGTGAATATGTTAGTGAAAATAGTATTTTAAGAGAATTTATAGGAGGAAGAAATGATTAAAGTAGCAATTAATGGATTTGGGAGAATTGGAAGACTTGCTTTTCGGCAAATGATTACCGGCACTGATTTTGATATAGTCGCCATCAATGATTTAGGAACAGCCCCTGATTTGGCTTATTTATTAAAATATGATACCACTCATCATTCTTTTCATGAAGATTTAATTAAAGCCCAAAATGATGAAATAATCATCAATAATGTTAAACATGTAAAAGTATTTAATGAAAAAGATCCCGCTAATTTACCATGGCAAAAATTAAATATTGATTTAGTTTTAGAGTGTACTGGTAAATTTACTTCTTATGAAGATGCATATAAACATATTAAAGCCGGCGCTAAAAAGGTTTTAATATCTGCTCCCTCTAAATCTGATAATGTGAAAACTGTGGTTTATAATGTTAATCATCAAATTTTAGATGGCACGGAAGATGTAGTGTCCGCGGCTAGTTGTACTACTAATTGTTTAGCTCCTATCGCTTATTTAATGGAACATTATATCGGCATTGAAACCGGTTTTGCTTCCACTATTCATGCTTATACTAATGATCAAGCCACTTTAGATATTGCCCATAATAAAGGAATAAACTCTAGACGGGGAAGAGCATGTGCGGCTAATATTGTTCCGACATCCACAGGGGCCGCTTCCGCTATAGGTAAAGTTATTCCCAGCTTAAATGGTAAATTAGATGGAGGAGCCTATCGTGTTCCTACTTTAGATGGTTCTTTAGTAGAATTAACTTTTATTCCCAAAAAACCGACTAGTGTTGACCAAATAAATAAAATTTTTGAAGTAAATACCAATGAAACCATAAAAATAACTTATGATCCAATTGTCTCAAGTGATGTTATTGGTAAAACTTGTGGTGCTTTAGTTGATGGTTTATCAACTAGTATCAATAATAATTTAGTTAAAGTCGTTGCTTGGTATGATAATGAGTATGGCTATACTGCGCAAATGTTACGCACCGCGAAAGCTATGTTTAAATAAAATTAATATATTATTGTTTTGTTAACTTTTATGTGTTATTATATTTATAGTATAAAAGGAGTTAATTAGGGTGGCACAATTAGAGCAACATTTTAAAATTGATTACCAAAATGCCATAGCTAAAAAAGAAGCAATTTTTCAAGGTAATAAATATCGAATTACCATACTATCAGAAAGATTAATTCGCTTTGAATATGATGTTAATGGCAACTTTTTTGATCATCCTACGGAATTTGCCCGATTTCGTAATTTTAATGTACCTGAATTTAAAGTTGAAGAAAATGATAAAACCCTTATTATTCAAACTAAATATTTTGTCTTACAATATTTAAAAGAAAAATCCTTTATTGGCCCTAAATACGCACCGGATCAAAACCTCAAAGTAGGACTTTTAAATAGTGATAAAATTTGGTATTTTAACCATCCCGAAGCTCGTAATTTTGGTAGTACTAAAATCTCATTAGATAAAGGTATAAAAGGTAGTTTAGAAAAAGGCTTATATTCCACGGATGGTTTTGCTTCCTTTGATGACTCTAAAAGTTTAGTCTATATGGATGATGGCTTTTTAGTTGAACCAACCGCGAAGAGAATAGATACCTACTTATTTATTTATCGCCGCGATTTTGGTCTTTGCTTGAAAGATTACTTTACTTTAACTGGTATGCCACCTTTATTACCTCGCTATGCTTTAGGTATTTGGTGGAATAAAGATGTTATTTATTCTTTTGAAGACTCGAAAAAATTATTGCAAGCTTTTAATAGTCATGAAATTCCTATCTCGGTATTTTTATTAAATGAATTTTGGCATTTAAAAGATAAAAAAGATTTAACTAAATTTAAGACTGGTTTCACTTTTTCTAAAGAATTATTTCCTGATCCCTATGAATTTACTACTTATATGCATGATCGGGGGGTAAGAGTCGGTTTAAATATTGATCCCACGGAGGGCATTGGCGAACATGAAGAAAAATTTAGAACTATTGCGACCGAATTAGGTTTAATAAATACCCGCAATATACCTTTTAATGTTTTTGATAAAACTTTTATTGCTATCTATTTTAATCATTTAATTAAACCTTTAGATAGTTTTGGTATCGATTTTTATTGGATTGATTATCAAAAAGATTTAAATAGTTTAAAAGCTTTAAATCATTATCATTTTACTAATTATTTAAAAGATACTCGAACTAGACCTATGTTATTTTCGCGAAATAGTTTAGTCGCGTCTCACTTAAACGGGGTTCATTATTCCGGACCTACCGAAGTAAGTTTTGATACTTTAAATTATTTACCATCCTTTAATTCCAATAGTTCTAATTTAGGTATTTCGTGGTGGAGTCATGATATTGGGGGCTTTAAAGGTGGCATGGAAGATAGTGAATTATATATTCGTTATGTCGAATTTGGTTGTTTTAGTCCTATTTTTCGCTTTTCTTCCGAAAGAGGCCATTACTATAAAAGAGAGCCTTGGGCTTGGGATGTTAAAACCTATACTATTGCTAAATTATATTGTAATTTAAGACATCGTTTAATTCCATATTTATATACCGAAAATTATAAATATCATAAAACTGGTTTACCTTTAATCCAACCTTTATATTATAGTTACCCTGAAATTTATGATGAACCCGTTTATAAAAATGAATATTATTTTGGTAGTGAGTTTTTAATTAAACCCATTACTAAAAAACAAGATACTATGATGAATAGATGTGTTGAAAAAATCTTTTTACCTAAAGGAACCTGGTATGATTTTAAAACTGGTAAAAAATTCCCTGGTAATCGTCGATATGTTGCTTTTTATAAAGATGAAGATTACCCAGTTTTTGCTAAAAGTGGGGCTATAATACCTTTAGCTATTTTACCAGAAAATTTAAATGATACTAACCCACCTAGCTCGATGGAAATTCATGTTTTCCCTGGTCGTAGTAATATTTATAAATTATATGAAGATGATGGTATATCTCGCCTTTATGAAGAGGGTTATTATATAGTGACGGCGATTGATTATAACTATTTAGCTAATAACTATACTTTAATTATCAGACCAATCGAGGGTAAAGCCGGTATTATACCTAAAACTCGTAATTATAAAATAAGATTTCGAAATACAAGAGAAGCCGAAGAAGTAAAAGCCTATATTAATGGTACTGAAATTCCCGTCGAATCTTATGCGGAAGATGTTGATTTTATTGTTAATACTAAAAATATACCTACAACTGCCCAATTAACTATTAATTGTAAAGGTAAAGACATTGAAATAGATGCAGTAAGACTTATTAACGAAGATATTAACTCTATTATAAGTGATGCTAAAATTAATACTAATCTAAAAGAAAAAATCGGTAGTATTATGTTTAGTAATATTGATATTAATAAAAAAAGAATAGCTATTCGTAAATTAAAAAGAAATGGTTTATCAGATGAATTTATTAGAATGTTTATAAAACTACTTGAATATCTTTCTGAAATTTAGTAAAATATGATAAATACATGGAAAAAAAGAGTATTAGTAAAATCTTTATTTATAGAGAACTTGTGGTTAGCTGGAAACAAGTAATAAAATTTTATGAACTTGCTTTTTGGAGTATTAGGGTAGTTCCCATATAACTAAATAAAGAAAAAATTAAGGTGGTACCGCGGTTAATTTCGCCCTTTAGTATCATCTTTTTTTAATGAAAGAGTGATTATATGGCTAATTATTTAAAAGATTTTCTCTTCTTTTTAGGCGTATTTATTATAATTTTTATAATTGATTATTTCTTTATTAATAAGAAAAAATTAAAAAGAATTAATAATGCTGGTCAAACTAAAAAGGGTAAAGCTAAAAAAATAAAACCAATTGGGGAATTAGATTATTTAACTACTAAATTTAAATTAGATCCTAAAAAGCTTAATAAAAATAAAGTTATCTTTTGGATTTCTCTAATTAATAGTTTTATTATTTCTTTTACCTCTAGTTTTATTATATTAATTAAATTAAAATTAGTTTGGCAATTATTAATCGCGTTTGTTATGCTTTTTGCCCTCATATATGCTTTATATGAGTTATATGGTCGGCATTTAAAAAAATTAGAAAGAAAAAATAGAAAGAGTGAGTAATATGAATACTAAAGAAATTGAACAAAAATGGATTAAATATTGGGATGAAAATAAAACCTTTAAAACTGATATAACTGATTTTTCTCGGCCTAAATATTATTGCCTAGATATGTTTCCATACCCCTCAGGTGTTGGCTTACATGCTGGGCATCCTGAAGGTTATACTGCGACTGATATAATCTGCCGCATGAAAAAAATGCAAGGCTATAATGTTTTACATCCTATGGGCTTTGATTCTTTTGGTTTACCGGCGGAACAATATGCGATAAAAACTGGTAATCATCCCGCCATATTCACAAAAGAAAATATCGAAACTTTTAAAAAACAATTAAAAATGTTAGGTTTTGCTTATGATTGGGACCGCGTTATATCTACTTCTGATCCTAGTTATTATAAATGGACACAATGGATTTTTAAAAAATTATATGAAGATGGTTTATGTAAATATGTTGATATGCCTGTAAATTGGTGTGAAGAATTAGGCACCGTTTTATCAAATGATGAAGTTATAAATGGTAAAAGTGAACGAGGTGGTTACCCCGTTGTCCGTAAAAATATGAAACAATGGGTTATTGATATACCTAAATATGCCGAAGAATTACTTGCTGGTTTAAATGAAATAGATTGGCCTTTATCAACTAAAGAAATTCAAAGAAATTGGATTGGTAAAAGTATTGGGGCTGAAGTTAATTTTAAAGTTTATAATACTGATTATTCGTTTACTGTTTTTACTACTAGATGTGATACTTTATTTGGCGCTACCTACTGTGTTTTAGCTCCGGAACATGAATTAGTGGAAAAAATTACTACTAAAGAACATTTAGACGAAGTAAAAAAATATCAAGATGAATGTGCTCATAAAAGTGATTTAGAAAGAACCGAACTTAATAAAGAAAAAACAGGAGTTTTTACTGGCGCATATGCTATAAATCCTGTTAATAAAGAAAATATTCCCATATATATAAGTGATTATGTTTTAAAAAGTTATGGAACTGGCGCTATTATGGCTGTTCCGGCCCATGATGAAAGAGATTATGAATTTGCTTTAAAATTTAATATTCCTATTATTCAAGTATTAGAAGAAATTACTGGTACTCCTCATGAAAATGAATTTAAAAAAGAATCAATTGTAGCAATTATTCATGATAAAAAAGAAAATAAATATTTAACTGTTAATTGGCATGAATTAGGTGGTCGTCTATTTATTGGAGGGACGATTAAAGATGGTGAAAGTCCTTTAGAATGTGCGATAAGAGAAATAAAAGAAGAAACTGGTTATCAAAACTTTACTTTAAAATATACTTTACCTCTTATTAATCATCATTATTATGCTTATAATAAAGATAAATATTTTAATATAAATTCTATCGGTTTATACTTTGAATTAGATGATTATGAAAAAGAAAAACAAAATCTAGATGCCGATGAAAAATTTGATTTAGAATGGGTTGATGAAGCGACTATTTTAAATGAAGTAAAAGATGAGTTACATGCTAAAACTTTTGCTTATGCACTAAATCCTGGAGCTATGGTTGGCGATGGTCTTCATATTAATTCTGAGTTCCTTAATGGTTTAAATAAAGAAGAAGCTATTAATAAAATGCTAGAATATCTCGAAAAAAATAATTTAGGGAAGAAAAAAGTTAATTATCGTATTCGGGAATGGATTTTTGCTCGTCAAAGATATTGGGGTGAACCCATTCCAATTGTCCATTTTGCCGATGGTACTCAAACTACCTTAAAAGATAGTGAATTACCTTTAATTTTACCAGAACTTGAAAATTATTCACCATCTAAAACTGGCGCCTCACCTTTAGAGGCCGCGATTTCTTGGGTAAATGTCGAAATTGATGGTAAAAAAGGTAAAAGAGAAACATCTACTATGCCTGGTTCGGCTGGTTCTTCTTGGTATTTCTTAAGATATATTGATCCTCATAATGATCAAGAATTTGCAAATTATGAATTATTGAAACATTGGATGCCTGTTGATTTATATGTTGGAGGCCCGGAACATGCCGTCGGTCATTTATTATATTCGCGGATGTGGAATAATTTCCTATATCAAAAAGGTTTAGTTCCTACGAAAGAACCATTTAAAAAATTAGTTCATCAAGGAATGATTTTAGGCTCAAATGGAATTAAAATGGGTAAAAGATACCCTGAATATTCCGTAAATCCTAATGACATAGTAAATGAATATGGTGCCGATACTTTAAGATTTTATGAAATGTTCATGGGACCACTAGAAGCTGATAAACCATGGAGTAATGATGGTGTTCAAGGATCTAGACGATTTTTAGATCGGGTATGGAACCTTTATGTTAATGAAAATAAAATAAAAGATGAAGATAATGAAAATTTAACTAAAATCTATCATAAAACTATTAAAAAAGTCACTGAAGACTATGAAAATTTAAGCTTTAATACGGCAATTAGTCAATTAATGATTTTTATTAATGCTGTTTATAAAGAAAAAGTTTACCCTAAATATATGGCTGAAGATTTTATTAAATTATTAAATCCTATTGCCCCATTTATAACCGAAGAATTATGGGAAAAACTAGGTCATAATAAAACTATAGCAAATGAACCATGGCCAAAATATGATGAAGCTAAAACTATTGATGATGAAATAACTATTGGCATTCAAGTTAATGGTAAACTTCGGGGAGAAATTACTATTAATCTTGATGAAGATGAAGAAAGTATTAAGGCTAAAGCTTTAGCTAATGAAAATGTTTTAAGACATACAGCTGATAAAGAAATCGTTAAAGTTATTGTTATTAAAGGTAAAATTGTTAATATTATTGTTAAATAATTATGCAATTAGACACAAATTTGACATAATTTAATATTTATGGTATAATTAATATATCAGAGGGGTAAATGACAGAACAAAAAGGTTAGCTTAATTTGACAAGATTTCTCTATTTTGTTATAATTGAGCTTAAGTTTGGGGGAAAATGTTTTGGTTGATAAATTAATTAGGGGAAAAATAATTGAAATTATTGTTGTAATTTTATTAGTTTTAGGTTCTATTCCAGTCTGGGAATCTTTTGAAAGCCGTATTAGTAAAGCTGAAGTTATGACTTTAGATGATTTTAATTTAAACTTTAAAATTAATAACTATTCTGATATGGAACAATTAGTTATAAGTAATGATTATTCTTTAAATAAGGACTATAAAATATTTTTAAAAGTAAATAAAAATGTTGATAAAGAGAATTCTTATTTAAAAATTAATGGCAAGACTTATAATTTAGAAGATTTTTATAAGAAAAATAAAAAAGGTTATTATATTTATACTATTATTAGTGATAATATTATAGCTAATACTAAAACTTACTTAGTTGAACCTATATTAAAAGGAAATAACATTAATTATTCCTATATTTTAGAAGAAAATAATGTTTTTTAAAAAAGTGTTAAAATACTATTGTATTTTACTCTTTTTTTATGATATTATTATAATATGGTGAGAGTATATGAAAGTAAAGGACATTATTAAGAAGCAAACTACCATTATTGCTTTGGCAGTTATTGTTGTAGTTATGGCAACAATTGGTGTTAGCTATGCTGTTTTCTTTGATGTTAAAAATAGTGATACTCAAGTTATAACTGCTGGTACATTATCATTAACTTTAAATGGTGTTACGGTTCTTCAAAATCAAACCCCAATTAGTGAAGCTACAGCTGATACTAATAATAAAATAACTTATACAATAAAAAATACTGGAAATTTGCCAGCAAAATATGGTATATACATATACAATGATACTGGAAACATAAGTTTAGATTTGGTAAAAGTTAAAATTAATGGCGGAGCCGCTACTCCCTTAAAAAATGTAGCTACAGGAACTTTAAAAGATAATGATAAAACATATTATAAAGTAGAAGAAGGTACAGTTGAAGCCCAAAACACTACTAATAGCAAAACCTTAACTGTCTGGGTTGATGAAGAATCAATTAATACTGATTTAAGTGAAGCTAAATTAGATCTTAAATTATATCTCGTAAGTGAAGTAGATGAGAGTTGACAATAAAAAGTCAACTTTTTTTAAAATTTAAAAAAAAGCAGATTTTAACAAATTTGTATGCAGATTTTGCTAAATCTGTTAAAAATTAAACAAAATCACCAAATATTTCCTAATTTTTTGTTAAAATTGCTGCAGATTTAATAAAATCTGCAATTTGACTTTTTCTCTTTTTAATATTATTATTAATACATGAAAAGAGGCGAACATATGTATAAAAATGAATTTGAAAACATTGAAATTTATTTTTTATGTGAAAAAACAGAACAAGAAATAGTGGAGGTTTATTATGATGAAAAAAAAGATACTCATTTCTGGTATTTTAATACTTATCCCTGTTATTTAAAGTGGAAAACCAAATTTAAGGGCTTAAAATTACAAAAATTAACGAAAAATCTTTTAATAATTGCGGCTAGTCGTTATATAATATCAACAATTGAAAATGAAGATTATCATAATGTCCAAGAATATCAAGCATTAATTAATGATTTAAATAAAATTGAACCTGAAATAAAAAAAATCATTACGGAAAATGAAATTTTATCAAAGTTATAATAATTGTGCTATAATACTTGCTGGTGATTTATATGGCAAAATACCTAGATCTAAAAAAAACTTATAATAAAAATGCTTTAAAAGAAGCCTCCAGATATATAAAAGAGGGAAAATTAGTATTGTTTCCAACCGAAACAGTTTATGGAATAGGCGCGGATGGATTAAATGCCGAGGCCGTTAAAAAAATATTTATTGCTAAAGGAAGAGCTAGCGACAATCCTTTAATTCTGCATGTTTCCAATTATCAAATGATTGAACAAATAGCAAGTGATATTACGCCATTAGAAAAAAAGTTAATTACTAATTTTTTCCCTGGGCCTTTAACCATTGTTTTAAAAAGAAAAAACCATGTTCCAAATGTTGTAACAGCTAATTTAGATACTGTTGGAGTCCGTATGCCTGAAAATAAAATAGCTCATGATTTAATTGCTTTAGCTAACACACCTATTGCGGCCCCTAGTGCTAATATTTCTGGAAGACCTAGTGGGACTAATATTTCTGATATTTTTGACGAATTAAATGATAAAGTTGATTATATAATTGATGGGGGAGAAACTAAAGTTGGTCTTGAATCCACGGTCATCAAAGTTATTGACAATGAAATTCATATTTTAAGACCGGGAAAAATAACCTATGATGATTTAAAAAAATATGGTAAAGTTGTAATTCCTAAACACATTTTAAAAGAAGTTGATAAAAATGATCAAGTATTATCTCCCGGCATGAAATATAAACATTACGCTCCAAATACTAAATGTCTTCTTGTTTATAGTAGTAATCACAATAAATTAATAGCTAAAATGCAAGAATTAGAAACAGCTAATACTTTAGTTATTACTAATGAAAAGAATATAAAAAATTTTAAAAATGCTATTAGTTATGGTTCTACTCTAGATGAAATATCTCATAACATTTTTAAAATTTTAAGAAGTATCGATAAAAAGAATTATGAACTAGTAATCATTGAAGGCGTAAAAGCTGAAGGTTTAGGTTTAGCTATTATGAATCGTTTAATTAGAGCTTGTTCACATAATTACTTAGAAATATAATTTTTATTGCAATTAATGTTTCTTTTAATAATCTCAAATACAATAACTTTTTATATACATATAAAAACTCGCTTAGAGCGAGTTTAAATTCAAAATGGAGCAAGTAAGCAGACTCGAACTGCCGTCTCAACCTTGGCAAGGTCGCATACTAACCACTGTACTATACCTGCACAAATAAAATGATAACAAAAAATTAAAAAAAAATCAAGAAAAATTGCAAAAATCTTATATTTATTATATAATTAACAAAAAGGATGTTGATTATGAAAGAGAAAATAAAATTATCATTTCGTAAAATTCGTAAAAAAATTGTTGAATATATAGCTACTAATCGCTTATTTATCTCCTATGTAATAATCTCTTTATTAGGCTTAGCTTTAATAAGAAATTTTACAATAGGTAATATGTTTAGCTTTAAAACTTTTATTGTTGATGTAGCCATTGTTATAATGATAGGTTCTTTAGGTTATTTAATTAAACCGCAAAATCAATTTCGTTATTTTTTTATTCTCATAATTATCTTTACAATTATGGAAGTTGTAAACTCTATATATTATAAATTTTACTATTCTTTTGCTTCCTTAGGAGAACTTGCGACCGCCGGGCAAACAGAAACTGTGACAGGTTCCATTTTTGAAAGATTAGAATATTTTGATGTTATTTACATCATATTTCCTTTTCTTTTTTATTTTCTTCATAAAAAATTATTACGCACTCCTTACTATAAATTTATGAGCCTTGTTGAAAAGGGCAAAAAGATGTGTGTATCAACTTTATTAGTGGGATGTATTATTTTAGCTTATACTTTTGTGACCGCGACTAAATCAGATTATTCTCGGTTAGCTAAATTATGGAATCGAACCGCGGTCGTGGAGCGTTTTGGTCTTGCCATGTATCAGTGTAACGATGTTATTCAAACTTTAACTCCGAAAATAAATAGTTTATTTGGCTATGAAAAATCCGTTCAAAAATTTACTCAATATTTTACTAGTGAAAATATCGATAAATATAAGAAAACTAATAAATATACTAATATTTTAGAAGGTTATAATATTATTTTTATTCACATGGAGGGCATGGAAACCTATCTTATGGATTTAGAATTTAATGGTGTTGAAGCTGTTCCTAATGTTAATAAATTAGCTAAAGAAGGAATGTTCTTCTCAAATTTTTACCCTCAAATAAGCATAGGAACATCTAGTGATACGGAATTTACCTTATTAACTAGTATTATGCCAGCTCAAAGAGGGGCAGTCTTTACGACTTATTATGATCGAGATTATAATTCTATTCCTAAATTATTAAAAGAAAAAGGTTATTATACCTTTAGTATGCATGGTAATCATAAAACAATGTGGAACCGAAATGTAATGCATAAAAATCTTGGCTATGAAGATATGTATTTTGAGGAGAGTTTTGAATATACTGAAGATGATGTTATTAATTTAGGTATAAATGATAAATTATTCTTTAAAGAAGCTATGCCTATATTAGAAAATATCGAGGCCACTAATAAAAATTATATGGGAACAATTATAACCTTATCAAATCATTCCCCATTTGTCTTTTTAGATAAATATGGCGAATATGATTTATCAACCACTTATCGAGATTGTGATGATAATGGTAAATGTGAAGATGTAACAACTAATTTCTTACAAGAAGATGCTGAAGGAAATCCTTATAAAGGAAAAGATGCTTATAAGAGTGCGGCTGGTAATTATATTAAAAGTGCCCATTATGCCGATGCGGCTTTAGGTGAATTCTTTGAATATGTAAATAATTCTGACTATTTTAATAACACTATATTTGTTTTATATGGTGATCATGATGCCAAATTAACCCGAAAAGAAAAAAATTATTTATATAACTATGACTATAAAACTGGCGAGTTAAAAGATGAGACTGATCCAACTTATATTGATTATGATTATTATGCTCATGAATTAAACAAAAGAACACCTTTAATATTATGGACTAAAAATTCGAAACTCCGTAGCGTCTTAAATGGCAAAATAGATTATGTTATGGGCATGTATGATGTCATGCCAACTTTAGGTAATATGCTTGGTATTGAAAATGAATTTGCCTTTGGTCATGATATATTTAACACTAAATATGATAATTTTGTTCCATTCCCAAATGGTAATTTTGTAAACAATTTAATCTATTATAATAATTCAACTGAAAAATATAAGATATTAAAAGAGAATGTCGAATTACCAACTGATTATATTTCCAATTTAATTACTGAAACGGAAAACATTTTAGATGTCTCAAATAGTATAATAGTTCATGACTTAATTAAACTTGAAGGAGAAAAAGTTTTAAATATTAAAGAAAATGGGGTAACTGAATAATGCGAAAAAGATATAAATTTGGGTTAACAGTAATAGCTATTATTTTAATTATAATTTGTTCTATTGGTATCAATAAATATTTAACGAAAGATCCAGAAGAAGAACCCAAAAATACCACTAAAGTAGTCAATGATATAAAAGAATATGGTTATACCCTAGATGATCGTGATACTAAATATATGCAAGAAGAATTTAATAATTTGCACGAAATATTAACTGCCGAGGAAATAAATTATGAAGACTATGCCCAAAGTATTGCTAAATTATTTATAATAGATTTTTATACTTTAAACAATAAAATAAATAAATATGATGTGGGTGGTCTGGAATATGTTTATTTACCCAAAAAAGAGGAATTTAATTCCAAAGCTATGGATACAATTTATAAAGATATAATTGATAATACTTATCAAGATCGTGTCCAAGATTTACCAGAAATAACCAATGTTGAAATTCTTGATGTCAAGGAAAATGAAATAGAAATAAATAAAACTAAAATGTCTGGTTATAAAGTAACTATGCGTTATACATATAAAGAAAATTTAGGGTATGATACTAAAGGAACCTGTTATTTAGTTTTAAATAATGATAAATTAGAGGTTGCCAAATATAATCCCGATATAGATAATTAGGAGTGAGTTAAATGAGAAATTATGATACTATCGATATATTTTTTATTGCTTTAATTAGTGCTTATTTTATTACTTTATTATGTATCATTATTTCTCTTGCTTATTTATATATTTCTAAACATTTTTTCCATCATAAAAAGAATGAACCAGAAAAAGAGTTAAAAGTTAAAAAAGAGAATAACATAAAAAAAGAAATTAAAACTAAAAAAGATACTAAAACTAAAAAAGAAGCTCGGAAAAAACAAAGTCTTAAAGAAAAATTATATCAAAATAAATTATTTCAAAAATTATTTATGGTTGAAGTAAAAAAGAACCGAAAGGAAACAATTAAACCAAGTAAAGCTAAGACAAATAAATCTTCTTCGAAAAAGAGTTCTTCTAAAATTTCTATTTCTAAAAAAACTTCTCCTAATTCAGTTTCATTTAAGAATAAAAAATCATCTCCGAAGAAAAAAAACTCTACCTCTAAAAATAAAAAGAAAAGCAAATCAAATAATAAGAAAAAAACAACTAAAAAGAACTATCACCAAAAATAGTTCTTTTATTTGGGTTATAACCTAAGCAAATAAGGGCCAGTATCATACTATAATTTAGGAGGTAATTGAAATGTTATTTGAAGATAACAATTTTGACATTAACTTGTCAATGTTTATGCCTGATTTAGGTTTATCTCGTAATCCCAATATATTAGATCCTAACGAAGGCTTTTTAAGAGGAAATATGTTCCGTAATGAATATGTTCCTTACAAAAATTTAACTTATTTTAAACTTAACCCAAGAAACGAAAAAGAAAAATTATTATATCGTATCATGGCCTTATCTTTTGCCATCAATGATTTAAACTTATATTTAGATTTACATCCTGATAATAAAGATATGTTTGAATTATTCAAAAAATATGTCGTTGAGAAAAAAGAATTAAGTGCTAAATATAATAAAACCTATGGTCCTTTAACAGTAACTAAAGATGTTGGCACAAAATATGATTGGCTAAATTCTCCATGGCCTTGGGACAATATGGGAGGTGGAATGTATGTTTAAATATGTAAAGCATCTAAACTACCCTGTAAACATTCATAAAAAAGATTTACGGATGGCTAAATATTTATTATCGCAATTTGGTGGTTCCAATAGTGAACTTGCCGCGGCTTTAAGATATTTTTCCCAAAAATTTAATATGCCAGATGATTATGGTAAAGCTCTTTTAAATGATATTGCAACCGAAGAATTAGGCCATTGTGAAATGATTGCCACCATGGTTCATCAATTAACTAAAGATGCGACTGTTAAAGAAATGGAAGAGGCCGGTTTAGGAGGAGTTTACACTGAACATGGCAAAGGAACATACCCAACTGATGCGAATGGTGTTCCATTTACTGCTAGTTATTTTGCTGTAACTGGTGATCCTCTTGCTGATATAAGTGAAGATATGGCCGCAGAACAAAAAGCTCGAGCTATTTATGAAAATTTAATTGACTTAGCTGAAGATGAAGATGTTATAAGAGTATTACTATTTTTAAGACAAAGAGAAGTCATTCATTTTAATCGTTTTAAAGAATTATATGAATATTATCAAAAGAAAGGTTATGAAAAGAACTAGAAAATTTCTAGTTTTTTTAATTTGTAAAGTTGCAAAACTCCATTAATTATGATAGACTTATATTAGAATAGAAAAAGGTTTAGGTGACAAGTATGCATACTGAGGTTTTTAATAATATTGACACCCTTATAAATATGGCTAATTCTCCTTTAAATATTGATGAGATAAATACGGAATTAATCACTTTAAGAAAAAATATAAAAACTAAACAAAGTGAAATAGAAGATTTAAAAAGTCTTATGACTGATAGTAGATATTTTAATGCTTCGAATGAATTAGTTGATAAAAATATTGAAATAAGTTTAAAAAATAAAATAAATCGCCTAAATCGAAAAATAAAAGCTATTAAAGAAACTATCACTGAAATTCAAAATCGGGAAAAAAGAATCCATAGTGATATCACCGCTTTAGATGCTAAATTAAATGAAAATGCTACTTATTTAGAAGTATTAGAAACAAAAGTAAATAGTTCAACTAGTAATGAATACTATAAATCTCTTTTAAATAAAGAACAAGAAAGTAATAATTTATTAAAAAAGGAATTAGAAAATAAAAATAATTTATATAATGATATTCTAAAAGAATTAGATTTAAATAATCAAGCTTATAATGAACTAACCAATAAACTTACTACGGAAAAAAATCGTTTAAATGATATTTTAGATAATTTAGATAATCCTAATGCTTATATCGATGAAGATTTAAAAAATACTGATAATGAAAAACTAGCTACTTTAAATAAAGAATTAGATGCTCTAGAAAAAAGAAAACTCGAATTATTAACTGATGCTAATATGATTGGGGCCGATGCTAAAGAATTAATTATTGATAATGATTTTACGGGAGCTCTAGCTAAAATAAAAGAATTAGTTACAATTGTTAAAAATACCCCATATATGGATGTAACATCTATGAGCATCTTAGATGAAGAATTAGAAAAAAAAGAAAATATGCGCGATGAATTATCAAATTTAATCGATAATAAAAATTATGAAGAATTAGAAAGTGACTCCCTAAATAATCGTCTTAATTATATTAAAGATAGTATTTCTAAAAATAATGAATTAGCCGCTAAATATCAAAATGAAATAGATATAGCAGATGAATATGTCAATAATGTTTTAGCAAATTCTATAACTTCTTTAGAAAATGAAATATTAACTTTAGAAAAAAGTATTACAGAATATCATAATCTTCTTAAAGATAATAGTAAAACTCCTCGAGTAAAAGCTAATTTAGAAAGTACTATTACTAAAAAAGAAAAAGAAAATAATATTTTAAATGAAATTCTAACGGCTTATAAAGAAAATTTATTAGCTAAAATCGAATATACAAATGAATTAAATGCTTTAATAACCCATTTAAAAGATGAAAATACCAATTTAAATATCGAATTAGATAAATTAACAAAACTATCGCTTTTAGATTTAACCACTAAAGATTATGCTCGGGAAGAAGAAGATAAAGAGGAACTAAAGAAACTTAATGATGAAATCGCCGCGATTAAAAATCGTGAACAATTCACTAAAACTCCTGATGAAATATATGATGAAATTGATATGTATTTAGCTAGTATTAATACTCCCGAAACTCTTAAAGTCGAAAATAATGTATCTTCTAAACCAGAACCGGAAAGAATTAAAGTAGTGGAAATAATACCAGTTGAAACAGTTAAAGCGGAAACTGGAGGTAATTAAAATGGGACTTAAAAGAAATTGCATAATTGTTTTAGAAAATAATGAACAATATATAATTTTAAATGAAGCTATGTATTATGGTAAAAAATATTTTCTAGCGATGGGATTAGATCAAAATCGTGTCGTTAATAATAAAAACGTGGTAATTTTAGAAGAATATGTAAGTGGATTTGAGACCTATGTAACTAAAGTGATTGATAGTGAAACAATTAAAGTCTTAACTAGAATGTTTAAAGCTCAAAACTAAAATCACTAAAACTATGGAATTAAATCCTTTTTTTTGATATAATAAAAAAGAAAGGAAAATGTAAGTATGACGTTAAATATGATATGGGAAGTCACGACTAAAATTATTGATATTGGAGTTGTGTGGCTCGTATTCTATTTTATTTTAAAAAATATAAAAAATAATATTAAGATGGTTTTAATCTTTAAAGGCGTAATCTTAATCTTAATTATTAAATTATTAAGTGATTTATTAAATTTATATACGGTTGGTATAATTTTACAATATTGTTTAGAATGGGGACCTTTAGCTATTATTGTGATCTTCCAACCAGAAATAAGAGGGGTATTAGAATCCATAGGTCGTACCCAATTACTCGGTCGTCATAAAATATTAACTATTGATGAAAGAGAAAAAGTAGTTTATGAAATAATGAAAGCCATCGAATACTTTAAACGTAATCGTATTGGGGCTTTAATAGTTATTGAAAGAGAAATTTCGTTGCAGGAATATATTGAACCGGCGACTAAAATTTATGCCGATTTATCAAGTGACTTATTAGAGACTATTTTCTTCCCTAATGGACCATTACATGATGGGGGAGTAATACTAGAGGGTGATCGAATTACTTGTGCCGGCGCTATTTTTAAAACTAGCTTAAGTGGTAGTATTTCTAAGAGATTAGGAACTAGACATAGAGCGGCCTTAGGTATCGCCGAAGAAAGTGATGCCGTTGCTTTAGTAGTTTCCGAAGAGACTGGTCGTTTAAGTATAGCTTGTGATGGTGAAATAAATTACAATTTAACTTTAGATGAATTTAGAATGTTATTAATTGACTCTCTAAACCCAAAACCTGAAGTATTCTATGAAGCCGAAAATAAAGAGAGTGATGGTGAAGAATAATGAAAAGTATTTTTAATTTTTTTAAGAAACTTATTTTAGGTATTTACCATTTATTAGATAAATTAATTATTACTCCCATTAGTAGATTAATTTTTAATATAAGGGAATATTTAAAATCACATAATTTAAAATTAGATTATATTATTAATCGTCCTCATTTTATTATTTATGTTTCTTTAGTTTTAGCTGTAGTTATGTTTTTATTAATCGATTCGCATGTTATTACTTTAGTAGAATCCGAAGCCGAAGTTTTAACTAATGTTCCAGTTAAAGCTGATTATAATGAAGAAGCCTATGTCGTCGAGGGTATTCCCAAGACTGTTGATATTGTTTTAATAGGTCGTAAAAGTGATATCTATTTAGCTAAACGTTTAGGAACTAATATGGTTTTATTAGATTTATCAGATTATACCGCTCGTAGTCAAGCTTATCGGGTTTATCTATCATATACTAAATCCATCGACTCTATTAATTATAAATTAGATCCCTCATACGTTTCTGTAACCATTAAAGATAAAATAAGTGTAACTAGAACTATTGATTATGATTTAGTTAATGTTGATTATTTAAATGAACGTTTAAGTGTTAAAAGTGTTGAACTTGGCAAAAGTGAAGTAGTAGTAAAAGGTAGTGAAGACTCATTAAATAATATTGCTACCGTTAAAGCCTTAATCGATTTACGAGATAATAGCTTAAATGATGCCGGAACTTATGATATCGATAATATTCCTATTTTAGCTTATGATAGTAAAGGAAAAATAATTGAAGAAGTAGAAATTGTCCCCACGACTATGACTGCCAGTATTACATTAGATACATACTCTAAAAGTGTTCCAATAAATGTTTTAACAACGGGTAATCTAGTCACTGGTAAATCTATTGCCTCTATTTTAATAAATAATCAAAATGCTCATTCTGTCACTATATATGGTGATGAAGAAACCATTAGTGGTATTACTAGTGTTCCTGTAACTATTAATGTTGCTGGTCAAGGAGGAAATGGAACTCGTTCTTATAATGTTACGATAAATAAACCAAGTGGAGTAAGAAGTATAAGCGAAACTAAAGCTACAATTACTGTAACCTTTGGTGATGAAAAACAAAAAGAAGTTAACATCTCTAATATTTCTTATCAAAATTTAGCTAGTGGTTTAGTTCCTAATATTGTTGGAACTGATAGTGTTAATGTTATTGTAAAAGGTGTTCAATCAGTAATAGATGGTGTAACAAGTAGTAATATCAATGCTTATATTGATCTTGAGGGCTATGGTGTTGGTGAATATGATGTAGAAGTAAAAAT
This sequence comes from uncultured Bacilli bacterium, assembly GCA_947627845.1. Lineage (GTDB taxonomy): Bacteria > Bacillota_I > Bacilli_A > RF39 > UBA660 > Caccenecus. The sequence goes on from CANQXQ010000004.1 coordinate 26,928, forward strand.
AGATAGTAAAGATCCTCGTATAAAATATGTTGTATCATCAACAGTAAAGGTTCGTATCACCAATGATTAACGAACCTTTTTTATATTTTCATAACTTAAAGTTTATGTTATACTAAATATAGGTAAGCGTTAGGAAACTGACGTCTACTTAATGGTTTAAGTGGACGCTTATACCAATATTATTACTGTTCGAACAATAATAATAAATGGTTTAGGCGCCTTTTTTAGCATAATAAAAAAGCCCCATAAAGGCTTTCTTTTCGTCAAAAAAACATTTAACTTTTGCTTGAATTAGTAGAATTTGATATTAGTTAAGTAAAGGAAGTATATCAAAGAATGGAAAAGAATATTCAAACAAATTAAATGTTCGATTGTGTATACTACTACAAAAAATATATTTTGTCAAGTATAAATTACAAAAAATTACAATTTTTTTTGATAAGCCAAAATACCCAGGAATAAAAAATAAACAATAATATTAGTCCCGCCATAACTAACAAATGGTAAGGGAAGTCCAATAATGGGAAATAAACCCAAATTCATACCGATATTCTGTAATTGAGCAAATAAGAACATCATTAAAAAGCCAGCCAAAAACATTTTATCTTTTACTTTTTTATTATCAAATAAATTATATAAAAAATAAATATCTAAAACTAAAAAGGCCAACAAAATAACAATAAAGCTAATAAATCCCAGATTACTAATGGAAAGAGCTATAATAAAATCCGTCGGAGCTTCTGGAATATAAACAAAATTATTATTACTAAAAAGACTGGAAGAACCTATAGCAATTAAAGCTCTATCTAATTGAAAAGAGTCTTTATTAACAAAAGTAAGTATTCGGTCAATTCGGTAAAAAAAGCTTGTTCCAAAAATTTTAATTAAAATATCTTTATTAAAATAATAAGCAAAACCAAGACTTCCCAATAATAATATTAAACCTAAACCAATAATAATATACCACCATTTATTAATCTTAAAAACCAGTATCGTCCCGAGCATAATTAAAAAATAAATAATTATAGCTCCAGTATCTGGTTCCAAAAAAACAAATAAAGATGGAATAAGCGTTATAAAAAAGGCTTTAAGTAAAAATTTTAATTCCCCCTTAAAAGTATGAATGTGCTCATCACTAAGTATTTGGGCTAAATATAAAGTAAGCGTAAATTTCATAAGTTCGCTAGGCTGAAAAGAAAAGAAATGAAAATCAAACCATGCCCGAGATCCATTAACCGTTTTACCTATAAATAAAACTAAAATTAATAATAAGACATTAAAATAATAAAAATATTTACTATATTTATAAAGTATATTTGGCTTAATTATTTTAATTAAAAACATACTTAAAAAACCTAATATAAACCATATTAATTGTTTACTAAAATAACTTTTATAAAAAGTATTATTAATTCCAACTATATACATATTAATTAAAGAAATAATAAGTAAGACTATAATTGGTATAAATAAAAATAAATAATTTCCTAATTTTTTTGTTTTCATATTTTTATTATGTTTCAAAATTAGATTTATATCATAAAATATTATAGAGGTGTATCTATAATGAATAAAAATTTACCTAGAGTATATGTAAGTCCTATTAATAAAGAGTTAAGAAACAATAAAGATGTTTTTTATAGTTCTGAGTCCCGCCATGAAAGTAATATCAATATTCCTCAAAAAATCAATGAAATTTTTGCCAACCCCCACCATGTTTATAAAAGTAAAGTTCATATAACTACTAAAGATAATAGTTTTGATACTGTAATTGTTGGTCAAAATAATCATGAATTATTAACATTAGACGGTTCTCGTATTAATATAAATGATTTAATTGATATTGAAAGAATATAAAACCTGATTTTTGACAAAAAGTTAAAACTATGTTAAAATTAAAATACTTCGCCAAGAAGTACAGGGGGATTAAATGAAACAATATTTAATAAAAATGTTTTGTTACTGTGTTTTAATAAGTGTTATATTTACGTTAGTAAAAATAAATGATAAAAAAGTTTTAACTCATTCTTATATTATAAATACTATTGCAACCCAAAGTAGTGTTCCATCCAGTATTTATGATAATATGATTGTCTATGATGGTTTATCTTTAAATGATTTAAGTTTAAAAATTGATCATGTTCTTAATTCTACATTAGCTGGGTATGGCAAAACTATTGCTACTCTTGCTTTAGAAAATGATGTTGATCCACTTATTGCTACATCAATTATTTTAGTAGAAACTGGTTGTAAGTGGAATTGCAGTTATTTAGCTAAAAATTGTTATAATTTTGGCGGAATGAAAGGTAAAGGCTGTGGTTCTTATGCTAAATTTGCTTCACTAGATGCTGGACTTGAAGCTTTTATAAATAACTTATCTAAAAATTATTTTCAAAAAGGCTTAACTACACCGGAAGCTATAAACACTAAATATGCCGAAAATCCTAATTGGCATAATGATATTAATTATTATATTAATTTAATTAAAGCAAGTTAATTGCTTTTTTATTTTTTTTAGAATATAATAAATTTAGGTGATACAAATGTATAAAGGTAAAAAAATATTTATATTAGGGATGGCCAAAAGTGGGTATGAAGTTGCCAAACTTTTAGTAAAAGATCAAAATGAAATAATTATAAGTGATCAAAAAGATCAAGATGAAGCTAAACTTGCAGAACTAAATGCTTTAGGAATTAAATTTATTAAATCCAATGAACCGGAAAGCTTACTTGATAACAGTTTTGATGTTTTAATTAAAAATCCTGCCGTATTTCCCTATCACCCTTGCGTAAAAAAAGCCGAAGCTTTAAAAATCCCGGTTGTAAATGAAATGGAGGTCGCATATCATTATTTACCTAAAAATACTAAAATAATTGGTATTACTGGTTCTAATGGTAAAACCACCACGACTACAATAATTTATGAAGTATTAAAAAAAGCTGGTGTAAATGTTATTTTAGGTGGTAATATTGGCATACCTTTATCTCAAATAGTAAGAGAAATAAAAAAAAATGATTTGCTTTTACTCGAAATATCTGATCATCAATTAAATGATTTTAAAGATTTTAAAACTAATATTAGTATTGTTACTAATATTTGTCCAACTCATCTAGATTTTCATGGTTCCTACGAAGCTTATAAAAATGTTAAGAAAAAAATCTTTGACCATCATAAAAAAAGTGATATTGCTATAGTTAATAAAGCTAGTGTTGATGCTTATGATATAGCCCGAAATATTAAATCTAAAAAATATTATTTTAATGATGAAAATAATTATCTAAAAGATGGTATTATTTATGTTAATAAAGAAGCAGTTATTAACACTAAAGATATTTTACTTAAAGGGGAACATAACTACGAAAATATTTTAACCATGTTAGTATTATTAAATATTTTACAAATTGATTATAAATATGCAAAAGAAGTTTTAAAAGATTTTAAAGGAGTAGAACATCGTATTGAATATGTTAGAACTATAAATGGTGTAGCTTATTATAATGATTCGAAATCTACTAACCCCACCGCGACTGTTACGGCTTTAAAAAGCTTTAATTCTCATATTCATTTAATATTAGGGGGTATGGATCGTAATCAAGAATTTACGGATTTAATACCTTATTTAAATCGTTTAACTAAAATTTATGCTATAGGGGAAGTAAGAAATCGCATCATTGATTTTTGTAACCAAAATAATGTCCCTTATGAAGAACATGAATTTCTAAAAGAAGCTTTAGCTAGTATAAATAAAAATGTTCAAGCAGGCGATATTGTTTTATTAAGTCCAGCCTCTGCTTCTTGGGATCAATATGCGAAATTTGAAGATCGTGGCGATGAATTTAAAAAAATAGTTAATGAACTTTAACTCTTTTTTTGCTTTCTTTACAAAATCTTACTTTTTTGTTATACTTACTTTGGTGATAAAACGTGCTTGTATGTGGTAAAAATGTCTTAAAAGAAACTCCAATTAATAAAATTCATAAAGTTTACTTAAAAGAAAATTTTAAAGCTCAAGATATAATTGAATACTTAAAAACCCATAAAATTCATTATGAATTTGTTCCATCTTTTCGTTTAGATAAAATGGTCGAGGGTGTTCATCAAGGTATTGTAATAGATATTGATGATTTTACTTATTCCTCTTTAGATGAAGTTTATGATGAAGATTTTATTGTCTGTCTAGATCATTTAGAAGATCCCCATAATTTAGGAGCCATTATCAGAACTTGTGAATGTGCTGGGATTAAAAGTATAATTATTCCTAAAGATCGAAGTATTAGAGTTAATGAAACTGTAATGAAAATTAGCGCGGGGGCAATAAATAATATTAAAATTGTTTTAGTAAGTAATATCAATAATGCTTTAAAAAAACTTCAAGAAAAATATTTCTTTGTTTATACCGCGGACATGGATGGTAAAGATTATATGACTATTGATTATGCTTCTAAAAAAGTATTAGTAATTGGGGCTGAGGGCTCGGGAGTTAGTAAATTAACTAAAGAAATAAGTGATGAAATAATAAGTATTCCTATGTATGGTAAAATAAATTCTCTAAATGCTAGTGTTTCCGCGGCTATATTAATTTATGGCATGATAAGGACCAAATAATGACTCAAGAAATAGATATACTATATGATAAATATAAATATATAGTTGATATATTAATGCATAAATATCATAAACTAGCTTTAAAATATGATATTGATTTAAAAGAATTAGAGCAGGAAGCTTACTATGCTTTTACGGATGCTCTCAAAAATTTTGATGAATCCAAGAATATTTTGTTAAGTACTTTTATTTCTTTATGTGTTGATCGGCGTTTAAAAAATATAATTCGTAATAATAGTAATAAAAAAGCTCAAACTTTAAATAATGCTTATTCTCTTGATTATGATTATAATGAAGAGGGGATTACCCTAAAAGATTTAATAAGTGATGATTATGAATTTGAACCTTTAAATAAATTAACTCTTAAAGAAGATTATGAAGAACTAATAACTAATATCAAAGAGAGTTTGTCCCTTACCGAATATGAAGTATTTTGTTATATTATAAATGATTTTGATTACCAAACTATTGCTTTACTTACTAATCATAATGCTAAACAAGTTGATAATACTATTCAAAGAATTAAACATAAAATAAGAGATATTATTAAGGAATAACTTTATCTCCCTGATAAATATCTCTTTTTTTCATTTCTTTATCAATATCATTTAATACTCCAAATTTTTTTATTAACCATTTTGGTTCAATAAGATCTTCGACTAAAGGATCTCCGGTAATTCGCATAATAACTATATTTTCATTTAAATATTCTAATTGTTGACAAACAATATCAATATATTCTTCTTTGGTAAGTAGATGAAATTTTTCTTTAGCATACATCTTAGCTATTTTAGTATCTTTCGGAATATATAACATATGAATTTTTATGCCATCAATTTCTAACTTATTTAAATATTTAACAGTTTCTATCATCATTTCTTTAGTTTCATAAGGAAGTCCATTTATAATATGGACAATCACCATAATTCCTCTTGCTTTTAACTTTTTTATTGCTTCTTCAAAATTTTGTAAATCATGACCTCGATTAATTAATTTAAGAGTTTCTTCATGTTTAGATTGTAACCCAATTTCTACCATCAAAAAAGTTCTTTGATTTAATTCACTTAAATAATCTAATACTTCCTCTTTTAAGCAATCACTTCTTGTTGCAATATCAAGTCCAATTACATTAGGTATTTTTAAGGCTCTTTCATATTTTTCTTTTAAAACATCTAGTGGGGCATAAGTATTACTATTAGCTTGAAAATAAGCAATATACTTTGAATTAGGCCATTTTTTATCTAACGGAATTTTTACAATTTCAAATTGTTCTTCTAACGATTTATTTTCTAAATTATTCCCACTTCCAGCTTTACAAAAAATACAACCCTGATTATTTTTAAAATTAGGACAAGAGAAATTACCATTTAAACTTACTTTAAAAACTTTACATCCAAATTTATTTTTAAAAAAGTAATTTAACATATGATATCTTTTATTATCTAAAGTATATTTAAACATAAAATCACCACCCATATTATAACACAAATAGTTTTAAAATAATTTATTATGCATATAGTTTTGTAGGAGGCTAATATGTATCAAGGATTAAAGAAAGAGGAAGTAGAAAAAAATCGTCGTCTTTATGGGACCAATAGTATTAGTAATGTAAAACAAAATAGCTTTTTTAAACTATTATTAGAATCTTTAGGTGATCCAATAATTAAAATTTTATTAGTAGCCTTAACTGTCAAAGTCATCTTTTTATTTCGGGATTTTGATTATTTTGAAACTTTAGGTATTCTAATTGCTATTTTTTTGGCCTCATTTATTTCCAGTATTTCGGAATATGGTAGTGAAGCTGCCTTTCGTCGGTTGCAGGAAGAATCATCTAAATTATTAGTTAAAGTTATACGTGATAATAAAATTAAAGAAATTCCTATTGAAGAAATCGTTGTAAATGATTTAGTTATTTTAAATAGTGGTGATAAAGTCCCCGCGGATGGTTATTTAATAAAAGGTGAATTAAGTGTTGATGAATCTAGTTTAAATGGGGAAACCAAAGAAACTAAAAAATATTCCGTTTTAAATATTCATAATATTCAAGAAAATAATAAATTATATCGTGGTTCGGTTATATATAATGGTAATGCGTATCTTCAAGTTACCACAGTAGGTGATAAAACTATATATGGTGCCTTAGCTAAAGAAGTCTCTGAAGCTGCCCCAACATCGCCCTTAAAAATGCGTTTACAAGGTTTAGCTAAATTTATAAGTCGAATTGGTTATATTGGGGCGGGGTTAGTTACCATATCTTATCTTTTTTCCGTAATTGTTTTAGAAAATCATTTTGATAGTCATTTAATTTGGAATACTTTAACTAATTTCCATTTAATGATGGATCATTTAATTTATGCTCTAACTTTAAGTGTAACTATTATAGTTGTTGCTGTTCCTGAGGGCTTACCTATGATGATTACATTAGTTTTATCAAGTAATATGAAAAGAATGCTTAAAAGTAATGTTCTTGTAAGAAGATTAGTAGGAATAGAAACAGCCGGTAATATAAATGTTTTATTAACTGATAAAACGGGTACCTTAACTAAAGGTAAATTAGAAATAAATGAAATAATTACCGGTGATAATATTCATTATAAAAATTTAAAAGAAATAAAAAGTAATCCTAGCTATTACCAAATGTTTTATAAAAACTTATATTATAATAATGAAAGTAAGTTTGATGAGTTAAATAAAGTAATTGGTGGTAATTCCACCGATAAAGCTTGTTTAAGTTTTATTACTAAAGATTTAAATATTAATTCTAAAATCTTAACTAAAACTGCTTTTAATAGTGAAACTAAATATAGTAAAGTAACTCTTAATGATAATATTACTTATTTTAAAGGAGCACCGGAAATATTACTTAAAAAAACTATTAAATATTTAACTAAAACTGGTGAAGAAAAACTTATATTAAATAAAAATTTAATAACTACTAATATTGAAAATCTTACTAAAAAGGGGATTAGAGTTTTAGCTTTATGTTATAATTCCAAAAATTCTTCTTTAGAAAACTTAACTTTAATTGGTTTAGTTGCCATTAAAGATGATTTACGAAAAGAAGCTAAAGAGGGCGTTAATTTAATTAAAAGTGCTGGCATTAATTTAATCATGATTACTGGCGATGCTAAAGATACAGCCCTTTCGATTGCCACCGATGCCGGTATCTATACTAAAGATGATCTTATTTTAACCAGTAGTGAATTAAATAGTTTAAGTGATGCTGAATTAAAAAAGAAAATCAGTAAGTTACGTGTTGTTGCCAGAGCTCTTCCTCAAGATAAATCCCGTTTAGTTCGCATTTTAGAAGAAATGGATTTAGTCGTGGGCATGACTGGAGATGGAGTAAATGATGCTCCAGCGCTTAAAAAAGCTAATGTTGGCTTTGCGATGGGAAGTGGTACCGAAGTTGCTAAAGAAGCTAGTGATATTGTTATTTTAGATGATAATATTTTATCAATTAGTAAAGCTATTCTTTATGGCCGCACTATTTTTAAAAGCATTCGGAAATTTATAATCTATCAATTAACTGTTAATATGTGTGCTTTAATATTGTCTATTATTGGTCCTTTTATTGGTATCAATACGCCTATAACTATTATTCAAATGTTATGGCTTAATATGATTATGGACACATTTGCTGGTTTAGCTTTTTCTTTTGAACCTGCCCTTGAAAGTTATATGCATGAACCACCCAAAAGAAAAGATGAGCCTATAATTAATTCTTATATGATTGGGGAAGTTTTATTTACTGGTCTTTATTCCGCCATTGTTTGTATTTTATTTTTAAAACTTCCTATAGTAAGAGAATATATTCGAGTTGGGGAAAATTATAAATATTTAATGACCGCTTATTTTGCTTTGTTTATCTTTATCGGTGTCTTTAATTCCTTTAATGCTCGTAGTGAAAGAATAAATATCTTTGCTAATTTATCTAAAAATAAAGTATTTATCTTTATTATTGCTTTTATTTTAACTGTTCAAATTTATTTAATCTATTATGGCGGTGATTTATTCCGGACTTATGGCTTAATGGCTAAAGAATTCTTTATTGTTTTAGTTATTGCATCAACAGTATTCCCAGTAGATTTTCTAAGAAAAATATACTTACGAAAACATCACTTAAAAACAGGAGTCTAAAAAAAATTAATCTCGGTGACATGCTTCGACAAATTTTGCACTTTTAATATGGTAATATGCTAATAGGTGATTAATTATGCGGACATTTTATATTTTTAATATTAATAAAGATTTTTATAATCTTATGAAAAACAATCCATATCATTTATTTAAAGCTATGGAAGACATTCATAACTTTGATAACAAAGATGTATCATTAGCTTACGATTTATTTATGCAAATCGTTAGCCCTTTTGATAAAAGTAAAATCAATAATAAAATATTTACGGAATCTAAAGATAATGATTTTTATTCTAAATTTCATAATGTACATCGTATTCAAAATAAATATATACCTGAAGATTCTATGTTAGTTGTTAATAAAGCTTTTCT
>CANQXQ010000005.1 GCA_947627845.1 uncultured Bacilli bacterium
GGCAAATTGGTATAATAGCAATCTAAGTCAATATACAAATAAATTGAGTGGAGAAAGTGGCTGGTGTAATGATAGAAGAGTATTAACAACAGGTAGTCCGTATACAGGAGATGGAACAGGCACCCAAAAAACAGCCTATAAAGCATGGAGGAGATTAATAGATGAAAGTGAAGCAGTAGGATCGCCATCTACACCAGAATTAACATGTGAACAAAATGATCTATATACAACAATCGGAAGTAAAAAAGGAAACGGAGCATTAGATGTACCAATAGGATTGATAACAGCAGATGAAGCAGCAATAGGAGGATTACTATATGGTGTATCAGAAGAAGGTAGTTATGTAAGTAGTGGATCACCAGGATATTGGACCATGACTCCGTATGGCTATGATTCTATAATTAGTACGATGGATGTGTCTAATACTGGTGTTGGCCCATGGTTTCCAATTTCTGAGGAAGGTATGCGTCCAGTAATAAATGTGGCCCCTGATAAAGTAAAAATAACAGGAAAAGGCACAAGTAGTTCGCGATTTGCGATTACATAAGTTAATAGAAATCATGCTCATATGGCTTATTCTTCTTATTCAAATATGAGCATGTATATTTATCATTGGTAGGCTTAATGCCTATCTTTTTTGTTAGTAACTCATTAATTATTAACACTATTCTTCAGTTTCTTCATCTTCTTTAAATACTAACTCTGTATCATTGTTAAGATTTTCTGTTCCTTTTACAAAGTAAAATAATGTGGCTTTACTCGTATTATTCGTGGGTTCCCCAGTCGTAGCATCCAATACTTCTGCAACTACATTATTTGGTGTTTCATACCAGTTTGCTTCTTTATCTTTTACTAAAGCTTCCACTGTATCAGCCCATATTTTCTTTGATATTGATGAATATTTACTGCTAACATCACTGTTATCATCATACCCGACCCAAGTAACCATAAGTATATCAGGATTAAAACCCGCAATCCAAAAATCAGAATCAGTTGTTCCTGTTTTAATCGCATATTTCCGTGATAATTGTCCCGCTATTACTAAAGCTGTAGGATTAGCATAGTCTCTAAATTGACTGTTAGTGGAACCGGTCAATAATTCATTTAAAATATATGTATAATTTATATTTAAGACTAATTCTTTTTTATCTTCTTTTTCATATAAAACATTACCATCTTTATCTTCTACTCTTTTAATTAAGCCGACATCTTCCCTGTAACCTCCAGTTGCAAAAGTATTATACCCTCTTGCTAAATCTAATGGCGAAATTCCATAAGTTCCTAAAGCTAAAGATGGTACTGCCTCTAATTTGGCTTTCATCCCTACTCTTTTGGCTGTTTCAACTAACTTTTCTGGGCCCAAAAACATATTTGTTTTTACGGCATAAACATTATCTGATACCGCAATAGCTTGCGCCATTGTAATAGGTTTATTAGCATAAATCGAGCCATAATTTTTAGGCGAATAAAAAGTTCCATTACTTAAAGGAAAAGTTGTATATTGGCTATTAAAAGTCGAGGCGGAAGTCATTCCCTCTTCTAAAGCTCCATAGTATAAAAATGGTTTCATTGTTGAACCTACTTGACGCTCACTACTGATGGCGCGATTATATTCACTTTTCGCATAACTAACTCCCCCTGATAAAGCAATAACTCCCCCTGTTTTAGGATCAACAATTACACTAGCTGATTGTAAGTTACTATCACCAATATGTTTAATAATATTTTTTTCTAATATTTCTTGGGCATTTAAATCTAAGTAAGTATAAACTTTAATCCCCCCGGCTTGAATTAATTCATTAGGAACAGTTTTAATATTTTTTAGTTCTTTCATTACGGCATCTTGATAATACATTAACATATCTAAGTTTTCTTCTGTCGCTTTCCCATAAATCGGAATTTCTTCTTGAAATAAATTATCTAACTCTTCTTGGGTAATCATCCCATTATTAACCATACACTTACCTACAATTTTTGCTCTTTTAATAGCTAAATCATAATTAGCGATGGGATTATAATTAGCGGGACTATTAGGAATACCTGCTAAAATTAAACTTTCTTCTAAAGTTAAATCAATAGGTTCTTTATTAAAATAATATCTACTAGCATTGGCAATCCCAAAATTACCTTGACCATAATTTATCGTATTTAAATACCCCTCTAATATTTCATCTTTCGAATAATGGACTTCTAATTCCAAAGTTAAAAAAGCTTCTTCTATTTTTCTACTCCAAGTCGAATCAAAATCCAAATAAATATTTTTAACGTATTGTTGTGATATAGTAGAGGCTCCCTGAGTAATTTTTTTATTTTTAATATTAGTGTACATAGCTTTAGCTATTCTTAAATAATCAAAACCATGATGATTATAAAAATTTTTATCTTCAACACTAATCACGGCATTAATTAAATTATAATTAATATCTTCTAAATCTACCCACTTACTTGTACTACTACCCTGATATAATAATTCATCATTAGTATCATATATATAATATTGGCCAGCGGTCCTAAGCTCTAATTTCGGACTTAAAAAAGCATAAGTATATAAACCTATTATAATAATAATAAAAGATATAAACATAAATATACAAGATTTTATTAAAAATTTTAATAGTTTCAACCTTTTTCACCATTATTATTATGTTTGTATTTTCTAAAACTATAACTATTAAATTTTGTGAAAACTGTTAAGTAAAACTTCTGAAAAGTGTTAAATATAATCCCTATCACTAGCTTAAAACCCTAATATTAGCTTGTAAATAATTCTTTTATCTAGTATAATCTAACTTGTGATGAAGTATGAATAAAAATATTACTGTTAGTACTTATGAAAATAATCTTTTATTATTTAAAAATACCACCACGGCTTTATTAGAAGATAATTTTTTAACCTATCACACTGATAATGACACTATCAATTTTAATTTAAATATTTTTTCTTTTACTAAAGATAATAATGAAGCTACTTTAAAATTAACAAAAAACAACTGTTACCTTAAACTAAAAGAAACTAATCAAGTCATAAATATACCTATAGATTATTTAGATTTTAGTTATAATAATAAAGAAATAATCTTAGAATATAAATTAGCCAGTCAAGAGCATAATATAAAAATAGTTATTGAAATAGGAAGTGAAATAAATGAATTACAAAATTAATGAAATTGAAAATAAAATTAAAGAATCTTTAAACTCTTTAGGTTTTAATGAAGAAGTAACCATTAATCCCTCTAATCGTCCTGAATTAGGTGATTATCAATATAATGGTATAATGCCTCTTGCTAAAAAAAATAAACTAAATCCGGTCGAATTAGCTAATAAATTAATTAATCTAATTAAAGATTTTCCAGAATTTAAAGAAGTTAAAGTCGCTGGTCCCGGTTTTATTAATCTTAAATTTAGTGATGAATTTCTTCTTGATTTTATGAATAAGTCTCATGCCGATTTAACTATTAATTATAAACAAGATATTAATAAAACAATCTTTCTTGATTATGGTGGTCCCAATGTTGCTAAAGTTTTACATGTGGGACACTTAAGAAGTGCCAATATTGGGGAAGCTTTAAAAAGATTATGTCAGGCCGTTGGCTGTAAAACAATATGTGATGTTCATTTAGGCGATTGGGGCCGTCCCATGGGCATGGTTATATTAGAAATAAAAACTAGATTCCCTGATTTAGCTTATTTTAAAGAAGACTATCATGGCGAAGAAGTTGATTTTAATTTAACCAATGAAGATTTACTTGAATTATACCCTATTGCGACTAGTAAAGCCAAAGAAGATGAAAAAATCATGACTGAAGCTCGAAATATTAACTATGAACTGCAAAATAAACATCCTGGCTATTATGCTTTATGGCAAAAAATTGTTCAAGTAAGTGTTGATGAAGTAAAAAGATTATACCATGATTTAAATGTTTCTTTTGATCTTTGGGAGGGCGAATCAGATAACTTTTATTATATTCCCGAAATGTTAGATTATTTATATGGTAAAAATATGATTTTGGAAAGTGATAATGCCAAGATTATTCCTGTAAAAGAAGAAACTGATAATAAAGAAATGCCCCCTTTAATATTAATTAAAAGTAATGGCGCCGTCTCTTATGAAGCGACTGATTTAGCTGCTATTTGGGAAAGAGTTCATAAATATAAATTTGATGAAATCTGGTATTTAACTGATAAAAGACAAGAACTTCATTTCACCCAAGTATTCCGAGCCGCGAAAAAAAGTGGTATAGCAAATGATAAATTAAAATTAATCTTTAATGGATTTGGCACCATGAATGGTCCTGATGGTAAACCTTTTAAAACTCGCGATGGAGGAGTTATGCCTTTAGCCGAATTATTAGATAATGTTACCACGGAATGCGAAAAAAGATTAATGCCATCTATTACCGAAAAAAGAGAAGAAATAGCAAGAACTATTGCCGTTGGTGCTATTAAATACGCGGATTTGCTTCCTTTTAGAACTACTGATTATAACTTTGATATCGAAAAATTTACTGATTTAAATGGTAAAACGGGAACTTATTTATTATATTCGACTATTAGAATGAAATCTCTTTTAAATAAAGCCGAAGATAATTGTGATCAAATGACCACTATCAGTACTGATATTGAAAGAAATATTATAATAACCATGTTAGATTTAAAACGCATTATAAAACGTAGTTATGAAAATTATTCATTAAATGAAATATGTGAATACTTATATAAAATAACTAATTTGTATAATAATTTCTATAGTGAAAATAAAGTATTAAGTGAAGAAAATTCTCTTAAAAGAACTTCTTGGTTAACTCTAACTAAAATAATTTATGAGAATAATTTATACTTGTTAAATATATTAGGTATAAATATTCCTGAAAAAATGTAAATTAAGAATTGACAAATATATATTTTAATATTACAATTACAAAAGTTAGAAATACAAAGAGACATTTTTTGCCATTCTAACATATAATGTTTTAGTATAAAAGGAGACTAACAATGAAACTAAACAATCTAACTAAAGAAGAATTAGAATCAATGAATTATGATGATATAGCATATCTTATTTTAAAAGAAGAAAAAACTAAAATGAAAATAAATGAGTTATTTCATAAAGTATGTGAAGTATTAGAACTAAATGAAAATGCTTATTTAGATAAAATAACTGATTTCTTTGAACTACTTACTACTGATAAAAGATTTATTATGCTTGAAGATGGTTCATGGGATTTAAAAGAACTTCATAATCCTAAAGTTGTGGTGGATGATGAAGATGATGAGGGAATATCTAGTGAAGTTGAAGAAGACGATGATCAAGCTTTAGATACTGAATTAGAAGATGAAGAAAATGGTAATATTTTCTATGATTCTGATAGTGATGATGACATTCCTGAAGATGATTTAGATGATTTAGTAATTATAGATGAAGACGAAGAAGATCCAAGCTTATAAGCTTGTTTTTTCATGTAAAGAACTAAAATTAATATCTAGTATCTAAATTTAGTTTGTACTATAATAATAGTAGAGTTAGGTGTATTGTTATGAAAAAGAAAGTATTATTTATTATTTTACCAGTTATTTTAATATTATTAATAGGTGTTGTAGTCTTTCTTAATTTAAATAGTTTTCAGGTAAAAAATTTTAAAGATACGCTTGAAATTCCTTATAATACTACTTTTCATGCTGATACAGGTACCGTTTGTTTTGGTAATAAATTTAAATGTCATGAAGTAAAAGTAACTAAAACTGGTGAAATAGATACCTCTAAAATAGGTACATATGAAATAAAATATACTTATACTTATAAAAATAAATCCTTAACTAAAAACCAAATAATTAAAGTAATTGATAATATAAACCCTATTATCACTTTACCTGATCAAGAATTTATTGGTTGTCCTAATAAACAAGATCTTAAATTTGAAGCCACGGCTTATGATGAATATGATGGTGATTTAACTGCTAATATTATTGAAACTATAAATGATAATAAAGTTACTTTTAAAGTGAGTGACTCATCCGGTAATACAGCCGAAATAACTAAAGATATAACTTATTTAGATAATGCCTCTCCTATTATTACTTTAAATGGCGAAAGAACTCTTTATGTTAATTTAAATGGTAAATATCAAGAACAAGGAGCTACAGCCGAAGATAATTGTGATGGAAATATTACTAATAAAATAGTTACTTCTGGCACTGTTAATACCTCTACACCCGGTGAATATCAGATAACTTATGAAGTAACCGATAGTGCTGGTAATAAAACTAGCCTCGTTCGTAAAATTTTTGTTTATGCTAAAAATAATTATAATGCTCCATCTGGTAAAAGTATTTACTTAACTTTTGATGATGGCCCTGGACCTTATACTGGGAAACTTCTTGATGTTTTAAAAAAATATGAAGTACCGGCCACATTTTTTGTAACTAATCAAAGTTTAACTAAAAATTATGATAATATGATTTTAAGAGCTTATAACGAAGGTCATACAATTGGCTTACATACTAATACTCATAATTATAATATCTATCAAAATTCTGATACTTATTTTGCTGATTTATATGCTATTCAAGCTAAAGTCCAAAGAATAACTGGTTATACTTCTATGATTATTCGCTTCCCAGGTGGTAGTTCTAATACAATTTCTATGAATTATGATCATGGCACTAAAATCATGAGTGAGCTTACTAAAGCCGTGGAAGCTAAAGGTTTTCGCTATTTTGATTGGAATATTTCCAGTGGTGATGCGGGCGAAACTACTAGTACTGCTCAAGTTGTCAAAAATATTACCAGTAATCTCGGAAATGGTTCTACTTATATGGTTTTGCAACATGATATCAAAGGCTTTAGTGTTAATGCCGTGGAAGAAGTAATAAAGTATGCTTTAGCTAAAGGTTATACTTTTAGAGCTATTACTATGGAAACTCCAACCGTACACCACCGGATTAATAACTAATCTTTTACAACTCAAAATATTCATGATATAATTAATGATATGAAAGGACAATTTATATGTTTGAACGGCTTGAAGTTATAAAAAATAAATATGATGAATTACAAATAGAATTACAAAAACCTGAAATTGTAAGTGATTATAATAAGTTAAAATCCTTATCTAAAGAAGCTAGTGATTTAGAAGAAACAGTTAATAAATATCAAGAATATAGAAATGTTGAGCAAAGTTTAGAAGAAGCTAAATCTTTAATGAAAGACCCTGAATTAAAAGAAATGGCCGAATTAGAATATGCTGAATTAAAAACTAAACTAGAAGCAATCACTAAAGAACTAGAAATTTTACTTGTTCCGAAAGATGAAAATGATGGTAAAAATGTCATTATGGAAATAAGAGGCGCTGCCGGTGGTGATGAAGCTAATATTTTTGCCGGAGATTTATACCGGATGTACACTTATTATGCCGAAAAAAATAATTGGAAAATTGAAGAATTACATGCAATTGAAGGAACTAGTGGTGGTTTTTCCCAAGTTGAAATAATGATTAAAGGAAACGATGTTTATAAAAAATTAAAATATGAAAGTGGTTCCCATCGGGTTCAAAGAGTTCCCGTGACAGAAACTCAAGGTCGGGTTCATACTTCTACTGCGACTGTTTTAGTTATGCCAGAAGTGGAAACTGCTAATATTGATATTAAAGAAAGTGATATTAAAATGGATGTTTATCACTCAAGCGGTGCTGGTGGTCAATCAGTAAATACTTCCAATTCTGCCGTAAGACTTACTCATATTCCTACTGGAGTTGTAGTTACCTGCCAAACTGAACGTAGTCAATTAAAAAATCGGGATCGCGCTATGAATTTATTAAAAATCAAAATTCAAGATGAAATCCGAAATAAAGAAGAGCAAGAATTAGGAGCTACTCGAAAAAATAAAATTGGCACTGGTGATCGTAGTGAAAAAATTAGAACTTATAACTACCCTCAAAATCGAGTAACTGATCATCGTATTAATTTCTCTATTATGAGTTTAGATCGCGTTATGGATGGAGAATTAGAACCTATAATTGAAGCTCTAATAACCGAAGATATGCGACTTAAGTTAGCGGGCGAATCTTTTGAATAATATTGGTGAAGCTGATTTAAAACTATTAAAAGAAATTTATCAAGATAATTTTAATGAGGTCGAAAAAAAATTACAAGAACACTACCCCATTCAATATCTTATTGGTTATGTTGATTTTTATAATACTAAACTAAATGTTAATGAAAATGTTTTAATACCTCGCTTTGAAACAGAACTTTTAGTGGAAAACACTCTGAAGTTTTTAGAAAATAAAAATTATCAAACCTTACTTGATATAGGGACGGGCTCAGGAGCTATCGCTATAGCTTTAAAAAGAAATTCTAATCTTTCTATTGATGCTTGTGATATTAGTGAAGAAGCTTTAAATATAGCTAAAACTAATGCTCGAAATAATAATGCTTCTATTAATTTTTTCCAACTAGATATTTTAACTGCCATACCTACAAAAAAATATGATGTAATAATATCTAATCCCCCTTATGTAAGTAAACATGAAATAGTTAGCGAAGAAACTAAATATGAACCTCAAATTGCTTTATACGCTAACCATAATGATTTAGAATTTTATGAAAGAATATTAAACATTGCTCCAACTATCTTAAATAAAAATGGCACTATTATTTTTGAAATAGGCCAAAATCAGGCTAATACTATCAAAAAACTAGCTTTAGATAGTTTCCCCCAAGCTAAAATAACTATTAGAAATGATTTTAATGATTATAATCGTTATATTTTTATTGAAACTTAATTTTGCTCAAAATGGAAAATGAAAATTGCTCAAAATGTAAAATAAAATTTGCTTTTTTTGTAAAATGGTAATATAATTATATATATAAAAAGGAGAGATATTATGAGCTATTTACCAAGAATTGTTGACAAAGAAATAAATGAGCTTATGGAGATTATGGGCGCGGTTCTTATAGAGGGATGCAAATGGTGTGGCAAATCTACCACCGGAAGTCATCATGCTCAAAGTATAATTGAATTTCAAAATCCTGATAGAAAGCAAGAATATGAGGAAATAAAAAATACCAAGCCTTCATTGTTTCTCCAAGGTAAAAAGCCAAGAATGTTTGATGAATGGCAAATGTACCCAGTCGTATGGGATTCCATTAGAACAGATGTTGATCACACTGGAAAAAAAGGCGAATATATTTTAACTGGTTCGGCAAGACCCAGTGAAGGTGAAACGATGCATACAGGAACAGGTAGAATATCAAGAGTATTAATGCGTCCTATGAGTTTATATGAATCTGGTGAATCTACAGGTGAAGTAGCATTTGCTGATATCATTGCTGGAAAAGATATTTCCGGAGTTTCTAAACTATCTTTAGAAGATTTAGCGAGTATTATAGTTAGAGGGGGATGGCCTGCTTCAATTGAAGTTAAAAGCGAGACCAAATATAGATTTGCAAAAGAATATGTTAAATCTTTAGTTCATGAAGAAGTTCGAAAAATAGATGGAGTCGAAAGAAATCCAGAAAAAATGTTAAATGTCTTGCGAAGCTTAGCCAGGAATATATCAACGCCTGTCGCTAATTCCACTATAGAAAGCGACGTTATAAAAAACTTTGATGATGATATATCTCGGCCAACCTTAACCGATTATTTAAATACTTTAGAAAAATTATTTGTAATCGAGAATGTTAATGTTACAAACTTAAATTTTAGAAGTAAATATGCTATTCGTACCAAGCCTAAAAAATATTTTGTAGATCCTTCTATTGCTGCCGCTATACTCGAAATGCAATCTAAAGATTTAATCCAAGATTTAAATACTTTTGGTTTTCTATTTGAAGCACTTTGCATGAGAGATTTAAAAATATATGCTCAAAGTTATGGTGGCGATATAGCTTATTATCGTGACGAGAAAAATTTTGAAGTAGATGCCATATTTAGAACCAGTAGTGGTAAATGGGGAGCCATTGAAATAAAACTTGGCGCTGGTTTTATTGAAGAAGCTGCTCAAAATTTATTGAAATTTCAAGAAAAAGTAGATACCGCTAAATGTGGAACTCCAGCTTTTTTGATGGTTCTCACTGGCTCCAATTATTCCTATAAACGTGATGATGGCGTTTATGTTGTCTCTATTGGCACTTTAAAAGATTAGGACTCTCCTAATCTTTTGTTTTTTCTAAATAAATCCTCTTCTCAAAACCGCCTCTTTTTTCCCTTTTTGAAGCATTAACATCCACTAAATCATCCCAAGTATAACCATAAGTTTGAACTAAAGCTCTTAACACTTCTAAAACATCCGCACATTCTTCTAATATTTCATTTTTATTTTGAGCTTTTCTTATTTCTAGTATTTCTTCCTCTAATTTGTTTTTTAATTCATTTTTATATTCTTGTTCATCCAAAATATGATAGATAGCCTTTTCTTTATTGGCCTCTATAATTTCCGGAATTTTATCTCTAACTAATTTATTCATTAATTTTTCCATAGCTTACCCTATAAAATCCATCACAAAATTTGTAAGTAAATAACTTAAAGCAAAACTTAATGATAATACTAACAATTTTGCTTCAATTACTTTCCCTTTCTTCATAATTGGTCCAAAATTAACTCCATTAAAAATAAAAACACCCATTAAAGTAAAAAAGACATATAAATATATTTCTATTCTCATAAATGTCCCTCTTCATAATCTAAAATAGCTTTTATTCTCTTTAAATGTCTTTCTTCACAAGCCTTTTTTGTATTTATAAAGGTGTCTATCATTTCTCTAACTACATTAATATCAGTTGTAACTTCACTTCCAATTGCTATAACATTACAACCATTATGGTTCTTTCCTTTAAAAGCATCATCCACACTTACGGCACGAACACAACGAATACCTTTAACTTTATTAGCCGCAATACTCATTCCTACTCCTGATGCACAAATTAAAATTCCTAAATTATTGCTATCTTCTCGAACTAGCTCCCCTAATCTAAAAGCAAAATCCGGGTAATCATCTAATTCACTATTAGGAATACCAATATCAATAATATTTAAACCATTTTCTTTTAAATATCTAATTACTTTATTTTTTAAATCTACTCCTCTATGATCACAACCAATATAAATTTTCATATTCTTCACCACTTTAATTTTATCAAATAAATTCTCTATTTAAAACTATAAACCCTTATATTATACTTAAATTTTACTTTTTTACGTTTATATGCTATAATTCTTTCATGGAGAAAAAAATATGAAAATAACTTATAATAACAATCTTTTACATAGTAGTAATGAAAACATGATAGGTAATATCACTATAGTTACCTCTCCCGTCAGTTGTGGTCTTAAAATAAATAATAAATCAACTAATTATTATAAAGATTTATCTTTGTCCAAAAATAAACATAATCATAAAGTATTATTAGCAAGCTTAAGTAATAATACCTCTATTAATTTAGTTTTTACTCCGGAAGATATTTTATTAAATGGTATAATTGAACTTAAAGGAGCTCCCGGAAGTTATATCATATCTTTTGAAAATGGTATTTTAAAACTTATTTTTAAATCTCGCAAAGATAAAATAGAACATCTAACAACTCTAGGTTTATTAGAAAATATTACTATTGAAGATTTAGATAAAATATTAGAAGAATTACTACCCTTAATAGCTAAACATATTAAAGATAATAGATTTATAGTCTATAATGATATTATCATAAATATTACGAATATAATTAATTATATCAATCAAACCCTAAATATTGCTCATAATATTATACCTACCCATACTATTGAATTAGGTCATATAGCTCAAGAATTAGCTTTTAAAGAAGAAACTTTTAAAAGAAATATTTAAGAGGTTGAAATGTTTACAGATACCCATTGCCATATCTTTAGAGAGTATTATGAAGATATTGATCAAGTATTAAATGATGCTTCTCTAAATCTAGTTAATCGTTATATTAATAATGGTACTGATTTAAAGTCTAATAAAGAAATTTTAAGTCTAATTAATAAGTATAGTAATATGTATGGAGCTATTGGTATTCATCCCGAAGCAGTAGATACCTATACATCTACAGATTTAGAAGAATTAAAAAATAATTTAAATAATTCTAAAGTTATAGCTATCGGTGAAATAGGCTTAGATTATCATTATACAAAAGAAAATAAACTAAAACAAATAGAATTATTTGAAGCACAATTAAAATTAGCTCAAGATTATAACCTTCCGGTAATAGTCCATAGTCGGGAAGCAACTAACGATACTATTAATTGTTTAAAAAAGTATCATATTAAAGGTGTAATTCACTCTTTTAGCGGAAGCCTTGAAACAGCTCAAATATATCTTAAAATGGGCTTTAAATTAGGTATAAATGGGGTTATTACTTTTAAGAATGCTAACTTAAAAGATGTAATCAAAAATATACCTCTAACTAGTATTATATTAGAAACAGATAGCCCTTATTTAACTCCCGAACCATATCGGGGAACTAAAAATGAACCTAAAAGGATTTTAGATATAGCTAAATTTCTATGTGATTTATATAATATTTCTTTAGAAGAATTAGCTAAAATAACTAATGACAATATCAAAGATATTTTTAATATTTAAAATATTTTAATCAAAAAATCATTGATTTTCCCCACTTAATACCGTTATATGGTATTTACCGGGGAAAATATGAAAAAAATTATACAATAATTACCAGTAATAACCTAAATCATATTTTTGACATTTAATATTATATATGCTAAAATATTAATACATATTGAGGTGAAAATATGAAAAGTAAATTTATTTACTTTCTAAATATAATTAAATTATTTATCATAGTTATAGCTTTACTTTGCTTAAAATCATCTTCATCCAAAACTCAAATATTTAGTGCTAATGAAAATATCAATAAAAGTGTTGACTTATCAACTATGGCTATTTATATAAATAAAGAAGAAGAAGAAAAAGCTAATGAAGAAGCTATGCAAAAATACATTTGGGGTGTTCTAGATAGCTATACTGGTGATTTAACGGGATATGGTGCCTTTTGTCCTTTATGTACTGGACATTTAGCTTGTATGAGTGATTTAGACTTAAGTAATGGTAGAACAACTTATGTTGATAAAACTTATGGTGAAGTAAGAATAGTCGCATCAAGTAAAAATTTACCATGCGGTACTATTATCAAATTTGATAGTAAAAAGATAAGTGATGACCCCGTTATAGCAATAGTCTTAGACCGTGGTGTTTTAGGAAATGATATTGATTTATTATCTCCAAGTGAACAATATGCTGCGGACTATGTCGGTAGAAGTAAAATAACCTATGATGTTTTAAGAATGGGATGGACAAAATAATCCCATTTTTTATGAAGAGGAATAATATGGAAATAAAAGCAAAAAAAAGTTTAGGGCAAAATTTCTTACAAGATGAACAAGTATTACAAAATATTGCTAATTCTATTAAAACCAATGAAAATGATTTAATCATTGAAATAGGCGCGGGAACAGGTGCTTTAACTAAATATTTAAAACAAAAAAATAGTTATCTAATCTGCTATGAAATAGATACTCGGCTAAAAAATATTTTAGATAAATATCAAAATAATAAAACTAAAATAATATATAAAGACTTTTTAAAAACAAATATTATTGAAGACATCCCATATAATTATAATAATATATATATTATAGCAAATATCCCTTACTATATAACAACCCCAATTATAAAACATATAATAAACTTACCCAAATTAAATAGTATGACTCTTTTAGTTCAAAAAGAAGTCGCGAAACGTTTATCAGCTAAACCAAATACTAAAGATTATGGTTCTTTAACAGTATATTTAAATTATTATTTTAATATTAATTATTTATTTAATGTTAAAAATACATGTTTTAAACCTATACCTAAAGTAGATAGTGCTGTAATTAATTTCATAAAAAAAGATAAATATAACTTAAAAAATGAAGATATATTCTTTAAATTAATAAATGATTCATTTAAACAAAAAAGAAAAACATTAAAAAACAATTTAAAAGATTATAACTGGAATAAAATAAAAGAAATACTAGAAAAAAACAATTTAAATGAAACAATAAGAGCAGAACAAATACCAATAGAAGTATACATAGAAATAGCAAATAAACTAGAACATTAGTTCGTTATATATAACACATAGAAAATACTACTAGTATTTTCTATGTAAGGATTTAAAAAAAATATATAAGATAAATCTTATATATCAAACCAAAAGCTATATTTAATTGTAACTACACTCCTTGAAAGCGTCTCACTCATACATATTTGCTATGTTGCAAATACGTATGGATTTTGATACGTTCCTGCTCCTGTGAAATTATTATCAGGTATCACATTTATTACTGGACGCACACCATATTTTTCGAACGTGGTGGCGCCGGTGTACACGTTGTCGTAGTCGAGGTAGCCAGTACCAGCCACACGGAACACGTTAGCGTAACTACTGGCATAGCTATTATAGCCAGACGGAGACATTGTCCAATAATACTCTCCTACATGCATATAGTTACTTGTGACTTTTCCATCGGAATCATATAACATTCCTGCTAATGCTACTTCATCTGCGGTAATTAAACCTACTGGTATATCTAATGCACCATTTCCACTTCCGGCATCTGTACTTGTAGTGAACAAATCATTCTTATTACATGATAAATCTGGTACTACTGGGCTTAAATAGTCCCAGCTTGTATTCGTTAATCTTGATGATGGTGCATATATTGTTTGATTTGCTCCACTTCCATCTCCTGTGTAGCTTTCTCTTGAAGTTCCTATTCTTCTATCATTACAAAATCCTGTATGTCCACTTAGTTTAGATGATAGTGAACCCAAGTTTGTTCCACCATACCATGTTTTTACTGCTGTTGCTATTGTACTTGGGCTTGAGTTTGAATGTGTTTGTGTATAATTACCACTTTCTGAACCATAGTAGTAACCTACATAGGTATTGTTTTTATATGAAACATTATATTTTGTACTTGTTACCGCCATAACTATAGCATTTTTTGTTTGTGTTGCTGTTGAACCTGTTGGTGGAGTATTTGTTGCTGTGCTTGTTCCGGTATATATCATCCTTAATGTTCCATCACTATTTATTCTTACTATTCGCCACCATATATAATTTCCGTTATTGTCTTTTCCAAATACTGCCCAGTTATCTTTTGGTGCTCCCCTAAACACATAGGTTGTTCCTCCATTTTCTGAATATGAATACACTTTTCCTTTTGTACTAGTTTGGTCTTTTGTTACTGAAGTTAAACTTGTTACTGTAAAATTACTTTTACTTGCTTTTTCTAGCATTCCTAATGTTCCACTATGTTGTGGTTTAAATGCTTTTTTAAAATAGAAAAAACATTTACTCCCTTTTTTTAATCCTCCAATTACTAAATTACCATTATCATCTGTTGACAAATTTACTTCTGTATCATGTTCACTTGGATTTGTTGTATAACAATAACTTCTAGTATCTAATTCATATCCTACTCCTGGCATAGTAGTTATAGGTTTGTCTCCACTTCCATCATTCTTATACATAGCTATTGCATTTAAATCTGGTACTGTATATGTTATATTTCCACTTATCAATTCTACACTTTGTGTATTCCTATAATTTGCTTTACTAGTTAAATAATTTATTAATATAAATATACTTGCTGTTAATATTATTCCTAAAATAAATGCTACTTTTACTTTCTTACTATTTACTTCTAATTTTTCTATTTTCATCTTATTCTCCTTATTCTTTTATAGATTATATAACTTATTTAAATATATTTCATTACATTCGACAAAAGTTATCATAATCTATTATATATTTATCATTTATAATTCTACTATAGTTTTAACATTTTTTCAATATTAATAATATATTTTTTTTTAAATACATATAATTTACTGGTGATATTATTGGAACTTAAAAGAGGAGATTTGGTTACCAGAATAAGTTATAATCATGATACTGTCTTTAAAATAACTAATATAAAAAATGACATCTATTATTTAAAAGGAACAGAAGTAAGATTATATGCGGATGCCCCCTTAAATGATTTAATTAAATATATACCTGAAGAAAAAATTGAAATTAAAGAAGAAATCGTGGAAGAAAAAGAATTAAATCGTAGTGAATATTTTTATTTACCAGGTAAAATATTACATATTGATGGTGACAAAGATTATTTAACTAAATGTTTAAATTATTATAAAAAAAAAGGACTATACGCCATCGGAAAAAAAGTAAGTGAAGAACATATTTTTGAAAATATTTTACCTATGTTAGAAGAATATAAACCTGATATAGTAATCATTACTGGTCATGATGCTTATTACCCCAAAAAAGGCGATATAAATAATTTAAAAAATTATCGTAACACGACGAATTTCATCAAAGCCGTTAAAGTCGCTCGTAAATATGAAAAATCGCACGAAAAATTAGTTATTATTGCTGGAGCTTGTCAATCCAATTATGAAGAATTAATTAAAGCTGGGGCTAATTTTGCATCATCACCCAAACGCGTAAATATTCATGCTTTAGATCCCGCCATTATTGCTAGTGAACTTGCTTTAACAGAAAGAAACAAAGAAATAAATTTGCTTGAATTATTAGATAAAACTAAATATGGTATTGAAGGTATGGGCGGTATTAAATGTAACGGTCTAATGTATGTTGGTTACCCTAGATAGGAGGAATTTTGAATATTGATTTAATCAAAAAAGAATTAAGAGAAAATTTAAATAAACCGGTTAAAATTAAAGTATATGGCATGCGTAATAAAACCAGTGAATATAGTGGTATTATTAGTCATATCTACCCTAATATATTTACTATCATAACTGATGGAATAGAAAAAAGTTTTAATTATCGAGATATTATAACTGGTGATATTAAACTAAAATATAATTAAACTCTTGCTATTTCCTTAAAATTGCTATAAAATATAATTAAGTTGAAGAACTTTAGAAGGGAAAAGAATATTATGCAAATTACATCAGTAAGCGTACGCAAAATTGAAAAAGAAGGTTCTAGAATGAAAGGAATAGCATCAGTTTTAATTGATGATTCATTCGCTATTCATGACATTCGAATAATCGAAGGAGACAGCGGCTTATTTATAGCTATGCCTAGTAGAAAAACTGCTACTGGTGGATATAGAGATATAGCTCACCCCATAAATCCAGATGTACGTAAAATGTTTGAAGAAGCTATTTTAAAAGAATACGAAAAAGCTGAATAAAAATTTTAAAAAGTACGCTCAAGCGTACTTTTTTCATGAAAAAATCAAAAAAGTTCTCTCTATAGTACAAAATTTTCATTCTAAATAATCTAAAATAAACATATCATTTATTAAGGAGAAATTTTAATGGAAAATAAAGAAGAACTAATAACTTATGGTAATCATGAATTAAAAATAATTGATCGTCGTGAAATATCATTAACTGGCATTAAAAAAATAACCAGTTTTGATAGTGAAGAGTTTCTACTTGAAAGTAATATGGGTTTAATCTTAATTAAAGGAAGTAATCTAGAAATAATGCGTTTAGACACTCATGATGGTAATGTTAAAATAAAAGGCAAAATAAATGGTTTTAACTATCTAGATAATAAAGAAAAACCCAAAGAAGAGAGTATTATTTCCAAATTATTTAAATAATGAATGCTAAAACTCAAATAATTGTTTTATTATTTTCTTATCTATTTGGTTTTTTATTTTATTATTTATATCACTTAAATTATCACTTAATAAAAAAATATAAATCATTTTTTAAAAGCATTATAACTATTATGTTTATGTATAACATAGTTTTAATTTATCTAATTTGTTTATATAAAATTAATGATGGTATGTTTCATATCTACTTTTTCTTCATGTTAATACTCGGTTATATTAGTGCTATAAAAATTAAAAAACTACTGTTAAGTAATGTAAAATTTTCTAAATTTATTGCGAAAATAAAAAAGACATGTTATACTTTAAAAAAATAGGGGTGATATATTTATGGCCAAAGTAACCAAAAAAGAAAAACGACGTCTAACTTTATTTGTTATGGTATTTATTTTCATAATTGCTTTCATGTGCGTTAATATTTTCCCTGATTGGTTAAAAATAATGGCTAATAATAAAGAAAAAACTGTATTAGAAACTGAATATGAAGATTTATTAAACACCGAAGAAGCCTTAAAAGCCGAAGTTGAAAAATTAAAAAATCCCGAATATGTAGAAAGATATGCCAAAGAAAAATTTTTATATACCAAACCTAATGAAATAATCATAAGAAAAACAGATAATGACTAATATCTGTTTTTTAAACAAGTTAATTTCTATTTTTAACTTATTTCCCTATTTGTAAAAATTAATTAAGTCCGTATAACCTTACACCTGTTTGCAATTTTAGCTTGTAATATTTTATTATTAAGATTATTAAGACTATATATCTAACATTAGCCCAGTTATTTTAAAAAAATCTCTTTATATTTCTTTTTGTATATAACATAGTTTTTTCCTTTCTTAAAAGAATACCAATGTTTTATATTGAAACAATCTTTTTTACTAAATACTTTGTTTCTTTCCTAAACTAGTGATATAATATTTTAACAAAGGAGCAGTTATGAAAAGATTTAAAAATAAAGAAATAATTAAAATTTTAAAAAAACAAACTATTAATTTAATTATTAGTTTAGTATTTTTATTTATAAGTATAAGTTTAATAGCCACTCGAATTTATTTAGAAAATAAAGCCAAAAAAGCTAGTATCTACCTAAATAATGTAATTGAAAATTTAAATAATCGGCCCAATGTTTATTCTAATTTAAATTTATATGCGATTGAAACTTTTGTTGCCGAATCAACTTTAAATAAAGATTTAAAAATATATATTGTAAGTGATGATAAGCATTATTTTTTAGCCACCATGAATTCTAAATTATATAATAAAATAAAAGCTCATGACTTTACTAAAGGCCCATATAAAATATATGGCTTAAGTACTAAAGTAGATGCCAATTTAAAAAAAATCATCATGGATGCTTACTCTGAAGAAGATTTTACTGATCAAGACTTTTATAATTTATATGGTGGAGTTTATATAGATACATCTTATAGTAATAAAGCTTTTCCTATTTTACTTATATTAGGAATTTTCTCTTTAATAATAAGTATAGGTTTTTTAATTAAATATATTATTTCTAAAACTAAAATAAATAGAGACTTAAAAAGGATAAATGATAATGATTTAAAAAGAATAGAAACTGAATTAAAATCCTCTGATACTCTAAAATACCCTGAAAATAAATTATTTTTAACTAAAAATTATATTATAAACTTAAATAAAGGCCTTAAAGTTATTACCTATGATAATATAATTTGGGCTTATGAAAATCTTATCAAAGGAAAAGGCAAAAATAAAAACATTCTTCTTATGAATAAAGATGGTATATTAATTACAGTGGCAAATTTTAAAAATAATGATGAAAATGAAGCTAAAATAATCAATATTCTTACTAAAATAAACGAAAAAAATAAAGATATATTAATAGGCTTTTCAAGTGAAAATTTAAAAAAAGCCCAAGCTAAAATTAAAGAAAAAATTAATAAGTGATTTTTTCTTTTTTAATACATATATATTAATATGAAAAAGATAAAAATAATAACCATAATTTTATTGTTAATAACTGCTTTATTTATCAACACCAATGCTTTTGCCCTCCTCCCCTTAAGTGGTAAATTAATAATTATTGATGTTGGACATGGTGGTATTGATCCTGGTTCTACCATCGGCAATACTTATGAAAAAGATCTTAATTTAGCCATTAGTAAATATTTAGAATTAGAACTAGTGAAAAATGGCGCATCCGTTATTATGACTAGAGATGGTGACTATGACTTAAGTTCTCCTAAAGCCACTTATCGTAAAAAAAGTGATTTTGATAATCGCATTAAATTAATAAATGAAAGTAAAGCTAACATATATATATCTATTCATTTAAATTATTTAGCTAATGCTAGTTATTATGGACCCCAAGTTTTTTATAATACCGAAGAAAATAAAGGTATTGCCGAAGTATTCCAAGAAACTTTAAATAAAGGCTTAAATAATAAACGCCAAATTAAAAAAATTCCTAGTAAAACTTACATGTATGATAAGTTAACTATTCCAGGAGTTTTAATTGAATGTGGTTTTTTATCAAACCCAAATGAACTTAATAAACTAAAAACCCCCGCTTATCAACAAAAAATAGCCGAATTAATTAAAGATGCTCTTATAAATTATTATTAATAAAAAAACTTCATCATCTGACAAAGTTTTAAAAAACATTTTCTTTCAAATGTAATATCATTATATAATAAAGCATTCTAAAAGTCTATATCAAAAGAATAAAGCATTACTCTTAATATTCATATTCCATATGTTTATATTCTTTGTCCCATCTTTTTCCTGTAGTGTAACTTAAATCCCCTATTTCTTTTAATACTTTATTGATTGTTTTATCATCTTTATCTAAAGCATCATCTATTAAATTAATCAAATTACGCGCTTTTTCAATAGCTAAATCATATAAATCATAAACTGAATAATGATAATTTATTTTTTTATCTACTGGGTAAAACCATTTTTTATGCTCTAAATTTAAAACTGTTTCATCTATTTTTTTAATATAATAACAATTGTTATTTATATTCCATTTTCTAATTAATTTAGTTTTATCAATTATTTTATAAAAGAAAGATTTAATCCCCCATCGCGACTCCATAATATGTTTCATAAAAAGCCTAAAATTCCGATAACCTTTAATAACATACTTATTCATATTGGACGCACAAAAAGTATTAAGATAAGTATAATCAATAATTTTTTTAAGCTCTGGTTCAAATACGACTTTAGGAAATAACTCTTTACTTAATGGTTGATTATATATTGGCTTTAAGTTTCGTTCTTTATATAAAGCTGCATCAATCATATATTCAAAATAAGCATGTTTACCTTTATATTTATAAGTTTTTTTATTTTTATAATTATATTTTCCCGTTTTATAAAAAATATAAGGATGTACTGTTGAATCCAGTACATAATGGCAAATAGAACCATACAAATAAGCTAAAACATCACCATTATTTAATAAATCATGATCTCTAATATAATTAATCATATTTTGAAAATATAAATTAACATGATTTTTATGAGCAAAATGTCCTAAACTACTTTTATTCGTAAAATAAAGTATATCAAAACTTTTCCCAAATAAATTAAATAAATCCGTACTATTTCTTAATTTATATTGTATATTATTATTGATAACTTTATACACATCGCATGTAAATAAATGATGCGTATATGTTGCAGGCATAACATCCACCTCGGACCTATATTATACCAAAAAACCTAAAAACCTGCAACTTCACCAAAATTTCACAAAAAATTAACATACAAATCATCTAGTTTATCTACAATATAATTGTTCTTTGTGGTATAATGTTATAATAGGTGGACGATATGGAAAAGATATTTAAAACTCTAGATGAACAGATTACCATTTTAAGGAATAAAAATCTCATAATCGATGATGAAGAATACGTTAAAAACATTCTTCTTCGCGAAAACTATTTTTTCATTAATGGCTATCGCTATATCTTCATGAAATCTTTAAATGATCGTCGCTTTATTGATGGCACTAATTTTCGAGAAATATATGCTTTATTCTATTTTGATCGCCAATTAAGAAATATTTTATTTAAAAATATCTTAATTTTAGAAAATAACATAAAGAGTATTATTTCTTATGACTTATCTAAAAAATATGGATTTAAAGAGAAAAAATATTTAAATCCTGCTAATTTTACGAATGATCCTAAAAGAACTCGCCAAGTAAATGATCTCTTAAAAAAAGTAAAAAGACAAATAATTGTTAATGGTAAAGAGCATTCGGCAACCAAGCACTATCAGAGTAATTATGGTTATATTCCTCTTTGGATTGTTGTTAAAGTTTTATCTTTTGGTATAGTTGGAGAATTATTTACCATTTTAAAAAATGAAGATCAAGAAGATATAGCTAATACCTTTAATGTTGATGTTCAATCTCTTCTCATTTATTTACCAATCATTGCCAATTATCGTAATTTATGTGCTCATGAAGATATCTGCTTTGAACATAAAACGCAAAAAGAAATACCTCTTACTAAATATCATGAACTCTTAAATATTCCTAAAATGAATGGTGAATATATTTATGGCATTAATGACTTATTTGCTCTTATTATCATCTTAAAAAGATTATTAAGAGCTGATGATTTTCATCTAATGTTAAATGAAATAGCTTATGAAATAGACTATTTAAGTGGTAGATTGCATAGTATTAAAATTGAGAAAGTATTAGATCGTATGGGATTTCCCCAAAATTATAAAGATATAGTAAGGATGGATTAAAATGACCGAAAAAAAATCTAATGTTTTAAGAAATAGTGTTGTAATTATTTTAACTTTCTTTTTAGGATGTGGCGCTATGTATGCTCTAATCCACTACTTCCCAACCATTATTGGAACAACGGAAACTAAAATAAATAAGAATGTTTCGATTACCGATGATGGTATTGCTGATGCTGTGGAAAAATTATATGATGCTGTTGTTGTTGTAAATACTTATGTTAATAATGAGCCTTATCAATCTGGAACAGGATTTGTTTATAAAACTGAAAAAGATATTGCTTATATTTTAACT
Source organism: uncultured Bacilli bacterium (assembly GCA_947627845.1). Taxonomy (GTDB): domain Bacteria; phylum Bacillota_I; class Bacilli_A; order RF39; family UBA660; genus Caccenecus. Next base: position 22,730 of record CANQXQ010000005.1, read on the forward strand.
AATAATCATGTTATTAATAACGCGACTGAAGTATATATTCAATTTACTAATGGCGAAAGTATTAAAACTAAAGTTGTTGGTTCTGATGTTTATTCTGATATTGCTGTATTATCAGTTGATAAAGATAATATTATCTCTGTCGCCGAAATTGGCAAAAGTGAAACATCTCGTCTTGGTGATACCGTATTTGCTATAGGTGCCCCAATTGATAGTGCTTATTCTTGGAGTGTTACTCGTGGTATAGTATCGGGTAAAGATCGTTTAATTGAAGTAGAATTATCAGATGGCAATAATACAACTCCAATGGTTGTTAATACTGTTCAAACTGATGCAGCTATTAATAATGGTAACTCAGGTGGCCCTTTAGCTAACTCAAATGGCGAAGTTATTGGTATTACTTCCATTAAATTAGCTAGTTCTTCTATTGAAGGTATGGGCTTTGCTATTCCAATTGAAAATGCTTTAGACATTGCTGAACAATTAATTACAGGTAATGCTGTAGAAAGACCATATTTAGGTGTTTATATGGCTGATGTTAACACAACTCAAAGCTATCGTACTTATTACCGTATAATTAGTGAAGCAGGCGTTACAAGTGGTGTTATCGTAACGGATGTTGAAGATAAAAGTTCCGCGGCTCTTGCTGGTATAAAGAAAAACGATATTATCATTGAAGTTGATGATCAAGAAGTACCATCAAGCTCTTATTTACGCTACTACTTATATAAGCATAAAGTTGGCGATGAAATGTATGTTACCGTTAAACGTGGAAGTTCTACCGAACATATTCGAGTTCGCTTAACAGCTAAATAAACTTGTTACTTTGTAGCAAGTTTTTTACATAATAATTAAATTTAAGTTCACTTTAATTATAGAGGCAATATGAAAAAATTAAGTATTTTATTATTAATAGTTATTATTTTAGGTAGTTTCTTTATTTATAAAAGTTCTAGTTCTAAATTAGCAAATAATTCCCATCTTTTAAATGCCACCGATGTTTTAATTGAAGATGAAATTACAGAATATTTAAATACCCTAAGTTTAGATGAAAAAATAGGTCAAATGCTTTTTATTGATTATCGCACGACCACTACTTTAAATAACGATTTAAAAAATCTTTTAACTACTACTAAACCTGGCGGTTTTATACTTTTTACCGAAAATTTACAAGACTATGAAACTAGTAAAAAGTTTATTTCTGATTTACAAGCCAATTCTAAAATTCCCCTATTCATTGGTATAGATGAAGAAGGAGGGCGTGTTGATCGTTTAAGTAAAATGAAAAATTATAGTTATGAACCAATTCCTCCTATGCTCGAAATAGGTAACACCAATGATGAAAATAATGCATACAAAACGGGCGTTACCATTAGTAAAATATTACAAGATTTTAATATTAATTTAGATTTTGCACCTGTAACGGATGTTTATTCTAATCCTCTTAATACGGTAATTGGTAATCGTTCTTTTGGCTCTGATCCTTATTTAGTCGCCAGAATGAGTACTGCTCTTGCTAAAGGTTTAAGTGATAATAATATCATTCCCGTTTATAAACATTTTCCCGGGCATGGTAATACCGAAATCGATTCGCATTATAATCTTCCTGTACTTAAACAAACAAAAGAAGAACTCTTAAAAAATGATTTAATCCCTTTTATAAATGCCATTGATAATAATGCCGAAATGATTATGATAGGTCATTTAGCTTTACCTAATATTACTAATGATTTTATTCCGGCATCTTTATCTAAAGTATTAATAACCGATATTTTAAAAAATGAACTAGGTTATCAAAATTTAGTTATCACTGATGCTTTAAATATGCAAGCAATCACTAATTATTATTCTGCTAAAGAAATTTATGAACTAGCGATTAATGCCGGTGTTGATATTTTATTAATGCCTACCAATCCACAAAATGCTATTAAACTAATTAAAGAAAGTATTTCTGAGGGTACTATTAAAGAAGAAAGTATTAATTCCTCTGTTTATAAAATACTAAAACTAAAAAGCAAATATAACATATTAAAAAAGAACTGATAATCAGTCCTTAATTAACTTTTTTAAAAGCTTTAATAGCCATAATCATGGCAGTAGCTCCTACAATTACTAAACAACCATAACCCAAAATATTATCAATAGTATTGGGATTACTTACTTTTTTATAAGTAGAAGTTAAAACTGCTTTATCAACTACTGATGCATCTGTTGCTGCTTTACCATCTTTATCTACAAAGCCAACAAATTCATAACCTTCTTTTTTAGCCGCAAATTGATATAAATCTGCTAATTTTGAAGTATCTAATACTTTATGATCTTTTCCATCAATAGTTACTGTTATATAATAAACAGCTCTAATAGTTGTATCAGTATAAATATGTTCATCTAAACCGATTTCCATACCTGTTTTATTGTTTATGAATTTAGCAAATTCTTTAGTATCATCATTAATCAATTTTTTAACTTGTCCTCCATAAGACAAATCTTTTAATTGATTTATGGTAATACCCGCATCTAAATTTTTAAAAGAATTCCCCGTATTAGCAATTGTTAAAGTTATTTTATCTTCAGCTCCAATAGCTTTAATTGTTATATTAGAGTATAACTTTTGATTTAAATCAACTGCCTTACCTGTTGCTACATTAATAAATGTTAAATATTTATGATCAGCATTATCAATAACAGACTTTAATTTTGTAGCAAATTTTTGTTCTTTTAATTCATTTAATGATTGTCCTGCTTCTACTTGATAAGTAAAATCGGCATTGGTTAATTCATCTACTACTCTTATTTTTATAGTCTCTGCTGCCCTAACATTTAAAGTCATGGCCATTCCAATTACAGCAACTACTATTAAGCATAATAGAGTTTTAAAACTTTTCATTCTTTTCTCCTTTCTTCAAATATTTCCAAAACATTATAGTTTTGCGACACCAATATTCATATATTGACATTTTTAGTATAAACTTATTTTTTAAAAATATACTAATCTAGTGTTTTTATAATCTTAATTGAATTTATTAATATAAAAAATAAGCTGTAATAAAATTTTATTACAACTTACTTATTTTAATTATTCATATACTGCTTCATAACCTTTAATTACAAATGTATAACCACTATCATTAATATATTTAACATCATATTCTCTCCAACCAACAAAATGGTAACCATCTTTAGCCGCCGGTGCTATAAATGTCATACTTTCTACGGAATTACGAGCACCATCAAGTCTTACACTAACTTTGCCTGTACCATAATGGCCATCAAAACCAGCACACATATTTAAATTACAACTAACTTCTACCCACCAAATATGAGCATGGTCATTACTATCATAATTAGAGTTAGTAACTTTTAAATTACTTGTTTTTTGACTAATTTCCCTAACATTAGTTATAGTTCTATTTAATGATTGAATATATTTTTCTTCTTGATTATTACCTTCTTGTTTAAAATTAAATACTCTATCACCAGGTAATTTTTCTTTAGGTTTTAGTCTCTCTTCTAAACCCTCTATTTCTCTTTGTCTTCTTTCTTCAGCTTCCTTTTGCGCTTGTTCTTCGGCTTCTCTTTGAGCTTGTTCTTCAGCCTCTTGTTGTGCTTTTAAAGCGGCTTGTTTTGCTTGCTCTTCAGCGTCTTTTTTGGCTTGTTCTTCTGCTTCTTTAGCTAATCTTTCTTGCTCTTTTTTTAAACATTCATTAATCTTATCCCATTGTTCCGAAGTAAGATCTGGTTTATAACCCTCATTTTCATTTTTTTGAGTTTCTTTTTTTGATGTATTTGTTTCTTTAACTTCCGGAGTCTTTTCTTCTACTTTAGCCGAAATCGTTTCTGCTTGTTTAAGTCTTTTTACTTCCGCTTCAGCCTCCTCTTTTTTAGTTGTAGCTTTTTGAACTGTTTGCTTAGCTATTTCTTTCGCATTCATTGCTGCTTTTTGATTTTCTAAAGCCTGATTAACTTCCTCATTTGCTTTTTCGACCGTAGCTAAAGCTTCTTCTTGAACTTTTTTAGCTTCCACTACTTCTTTTTGCGCTGCCTCTATTTTAGCTTGAGCACTTTCTTTAGCTTTTTCAGTTTTAGCTTTTTCTAATTCCAATTTAGCTGCTTCTACCTTTTCTAAAGCTTCTGATACTTTCTTTTGAGCAACTTCCTCTTTAACTTTGGCTTCTTTAACAGTTGTTTCGGCTTTTTCTACATTTTTATTAGCAACTTCCACTTGTTCTTCTGCTTTTGTTACTTCTTGATTAGCCAGTAAAACTCCTTTTTGAGCCTTTATAACTTCCTGCTCAGCTTCTTCCACTGTTTTTTCCTTGTAAGTTAAAGTCTCCTTATTATTTAATTTATTAGCATAAGAATTATGATTATTTGAATTAGAAACATATACTCCTGTCGCTACTAAACCAGACGTTAATACTAATCCAGTTACAGATTTAATTAATATTTTTTTCATACATATAACCTCATCTCATAAACACTTAAAAAATATTTATATACATAATTATATGCCTAATATATAGTAAATGTAAAGACCAAATAATTTCTTTACTTTGGTTATTTTTACCTATTTTTGAATTTAAAAATAGCAATAAATAAAATTTATTTACCATTTATTTAAAAAACAAAAAACAGCTAAATCCTTAAATTAGTTGTTTTTTTCTTGAATATCAAGTTTTATATTAACCACAAACCCACCAACAAAATAGCAAAAGTTTGTGTTATTTTTCTTTGGCAGGGGCGGAGAGAATCGAACTCCCATCAAAAGTTTTGGAGTCACTACCTAACGTCCCATAATCACGCCATATCACAGTAAAACAAGCATTTTCGATTATTTATTAGCCTCTTTTACCCTGATATGACTTGATTATTACTGACAGAATTGGCAGAATTTGTGGCAGATTATTACCCGTTTCATACGCCATATGTCAGTAAAACTCCTATCATACCTTTACTTATTTAACTAGCACTAAATACTACTAAATCAACATTATTATAGCACATATATTTAATAACAACAATAAGCAAAGGGCACTTTTTCAGCACCCTTAAATACTTTAATATAAATTCATAGGCCTTATATTTGATAAACCATTACTTATATTATTCATTAAATCAATAAATTTCTTTTTTATATCTGCTTGAATATTATTATTAATAAACAAAGAGATATTTCCTAAATAACTATAATTTTCAAGAAAATAGTTTTTACAATCTGAAAATAATTTTTCCTTATTTGTTTCATTCACAGTAATACCTGTAATAAAACTTACAGTATTAATAATATCTTTCTCTGCTGTAAAATATTCTCCAGAAATAATTGAAACTATAATATTGAAATTCAACTTGTTACTTATATATTGATTACCATATCTTTCTTCCAATTTTTGAACTATAAGCTTATCCTGTTCCATATTACTATGAGTGTATATTTTCAAAGTGGTTGATACGTCAGAATGTCCTAATCTTCTCGAAACATCTTGAATAGGTACTCCCATGCTTAATAAATCAGTAGCATGGGAATGTCTTATATCATGTATTGTTATTTTTTTTAAATTAAATTTTTTTATAAATGCAGCCCATTCCTTTGTTAAATTATTAGGATTCCACACTCCAGTTACTCTACTACTTACATTTTGAAAAATATAATCTTCATCAGAAGCAGGCAAACCAGATACAATTTAATCCTTTCTATATTCTGCTAAAAAATCAAAACAAACTATTGGCATTGTAATATTTCTTCTACTTGCATCATTTTTTAACTTTTAGTTAATTAGCTTTAATTAATAAGCCATCTTTTAGTAATAAAATCTCATCTGCATATTTTGCCATTTCATTACTATGAGTTACCACTATAACACATTTACCTTCACTAGACAATTTCTTTAATTCTTGAAATACTAATTCTTCGTTTTTTTCATCTAAATTTCCGGTTGGTTCATCAGCAAGAATTATGTCAGGATCATTAGCTAAAGCCCGTGCAATAGCTACTCTTTGTTGTTCTCCACCACTTAATTCGCGAGGATAATGATTTATTCTTTCTTGCAAGCCTAATTTTATAAGTAAAGTTTCTGCAATCATTTTTCTATCTTTTTTATTTATATTCGGATTAATCAACATTGGTAGCATAACATTATCAATCGCTGTTAAATTATAATCTAAATTATAATCTTGAAAAATAAAGCCAATATTACTCATTCTCAAATCCGCTAACTCATCACTATTTAAACGACTTACATCTTCATTATTTATTAGAAGCCTACCAGACGATGGATTAATAAGTAATCCTAAAATTTTTATTAATGTTGTTTTTCCAGCTCCGCTATGTCCTTTTATTACATAAAATTTCCTTTTAGAAAATTCATAATTTATATCATTTAATACATTTATTTTTTTATTCTTAATATTATATATTTTATTAATATGTTCAAGTTTCATTTTTTTTCCTTTCTTTTAATATATAAAAGCAATTATATAATGTAGTTATTGTAAAAGCCATAATGAATAGTTCAAAGAAAAATAAATAATCAAAATTAATTTCAATATTTATTAGAACTAATATTGATTTTAATATTATAAATAAAATTGATGATAAAAATAGTGATAATAAAAATAATAGTAATATTTTTAAATAATTATAATAAAAAATCTTTTTGTTTCTAAACCCAATACATTTTATTAAATAATTATTTTTTTTCTCATCATAAAATATATTAACAATTAAAATTATATATATTATAGTGAATATTAATAACATACTATTGATTATGATGCTAATCATAGATACTATCGTCACTAAATTATTATTTTCCTTTATTACATTAGTATTAATACCATATTCTGGTATAATTTCTTTTACTTTTTCCAATTCTTTTATAATTTTGTTTGAAAAAACCCAAGTTTTGGGGTATATTCTATATTCTCTTATGTTCGTAAAGCCTGATAATTTTTCATATAATTTTTCCGAAATTAAAGATTGATTTTGAGGTATTTTGTCCGAAAAACTAACAATAGTAAAGTAATATTTTTCTGTCTTATTTTGAAATGTTATCGTATCTCCAATTTTATAATTAGCAGAAAATAAGCTGTGTAAAATTATTTCATTATCTTTTAGTTGAGTATCTTTTTTTAAATATATATATTTCATATATTCTTCGTTATATTCTAAAAAAATATTTTCTTCAATTTTTTTAATATTATGAAAATCTGAAATTTTATCTAAATTTTTAGCTTCTAGTACAATACTTATAAAATTGTCTTGAGTTTCATTAATCATTGTGTTATTATAATAGTTATAGAAAGATTTTAATAACAAAAGGCAAAGAAAGATAAACATTATTAAAAAAATATATATTTTTGATGTTTTTTTATGAAAAAAACCTTTTAGAATAAGCATTTCGCATACCACCTTATTGATATACCGCTAGTAAGCATAAAATTTGTCCATCGCTTATTAGCAGTATATTAATTTTTTTAATTAACTAATATTATAGCTATAAGTGCTATATGACATTTGAAAAGCTCCGCTTCTCCATTGTGCTTGGAAAAGGTATGATCCCTCACCAGCCCCATTAAACATATTAATTACTTGTAAACCATTTTCTGTAAATTCATTTAATCCACTAGTTGCTATTGTCTTATTTCCAAAAAGTTGTTTTTTTTGTAAATGAGTGTACCAAGTTCCAGAACCATATGTTCTACTATAACTAATAGCTATGTTTGGTTTACCATAATGAGTATTCGCAGTAGATGCAACGTCAACCTCTGATGTTAAAGTCATGTTTCCAGTTGTATCTGCTTTTACTAATGCAATCCCAGTTAAAGCACTTACTCCTATAATAGCTATAAGCATAAAATAAGCTATTTTCTTCTTCATTTGTTATCACCTCCTTTCAATAATATATTTTTAGTTAGTTATGCTTTTTTTAAGCTCTATATAATTAATTATAATTAGATATATAAATAAACATATACTCAAAATCAATATGGCATTGTATGGTATATTAAAACCATTTGATTCAGAAAATAAGCTAGTAAAAATGAAATATTTAATTATTAAAAACATCACTAAAAATATGATTAAACTATATATTAAGCTTTTAAAACAATAATTTAATATTTCGAGCGTAGATAAAGTAATTATATTTTTTTCTTTGTACCCTAGAGTTTTCAATAATTCATAATGACTAATTTCAGATTTTATTTTTTTCTTAATTATCATAAAAGATATTAATAAAGTAATTATTAAAACAACTATAACTAATGTACTTGTAGTTTTAATAATAGGATCTATTTCATTATAATTTATTTTTGAAACTGCACTATAATTATAGCCTTTTTCTTTTAATTGTTTAGTTACGCTATCTATATTTTTTATACTATCTAATTGTAATACTACTACATCGTTATCTTCTCTATTTAGAGTATCTATTAAATATTTATAATCTTCAAATGATATATAGCATATATTTTTACTAACGTAGTAACGATCTGAATTGTAAGTGTCAACGACACTAAAATCTATACCATTTGTTGAAAATTTTTGACCTATAAATTTTTCACCTTTTAATATATTAAAGACATTAATAGAATCAAAATATGTTCCAGATGTTGGGTAAAACTTTTCTGGACATACAGCATAATGTTCAATATTTTTAATATTAGTATTTTTTGTTGTAGTAATATCTTTAGTAGTTATTAAAGGTGCTAAATAAACCGAACCATCTAAATTGTTATTTTTAAAAATAGGAACATTTGCAACGTAATATTCACCAAGATATTTAGCATTATAGATAGCTTCAATGTTACTTATTTTATTTAATGAATCCATTTCAAGTTTGTCCGGGTAATTATCAACAATATATCTTCGGTAATCTATATTATTATTTAAAGCATCATTTACATTTTTAGTATAAAAGTTATAAACCATAGATAGTAAAAATAATATGATAAAGACTAATGTTAAAAGGATTATCAAGAATAATCTATGCTTTGTTTTTTTCTTGTTCTTTATCAAAAATAAATAATCACTTTTTTCCATTATTTTGTACCTCCTGATAATTATACTTCAATATCAACACCAGTAAACTTATCATAAGTTTCTGCTGCAACACCGCTAAATTTGAATACACCACCATACCCACCACGAGCGATTGTGTACTTTTTACTATTAGCTAAACTAATATTTTGCATTGCGTGTTGATAGCTAGCATATACATGACCACCAAGATTAACTCTAAAGGTTTGGTTAATAATTAAATATTCTGTAATTTTTGATGGTAATTTAATTGAAACACCAAAACCATTACTAAATTTCTGAATTTCTTTAGAAGAAATTTTATCATCACCAGTGGTAGCAGTAGTAACCGGAGTATTAACTAAACTTGTCTTATCTAAATATGTCCCTATAACATCATAGCTTTTTATAGTTGGCTCGGCAGCCCATGTTGCTGTAACTGATATTAAACAATTATTTGAGCAAGCTTTGGCAATTTTCAAACTTTTGCTTGAGCTAGAAAAACTTGTGCCATATGGTCTATATAAATCATCGACTATTTTTGTTTCTACTTTAGCATTAATAATATTAGAGTCAACAAACTTTTGATAACTTTTTTCATCAAAAAGTTCTTGGCACCCTTCCCAATAGAGTTTCGTCAAAAATTGATATTCTTCTTTTGTAAAACTCACATTGTTCTTATTTGTGTAATAAATTTCTTTTGCAGAAACATTATTAGCACAAATAATGAATGCAATTATTCCAATCGCAACTATACCTTTTTTCATTTTCTCATTCCTTCCTTTCTGTTTCAATAATATCATAATAGTTAAAAAAATCGTAGGAACAATTAGTTCCTACAATCACAAACAACAAATAGTTTCTATTTTATTTTTCTATGTTTTTTTATCATGTATATAGTTGATTTAATAAATCTGATAATTCTAAAACCGCATCATTAGCGTTTTCGCAATTACTAATGTTACATTCTATTTTACCATTATTATAAATAAAATTATTTAATGATACATCATATTGATATTCTTGATATTCAAAATAATTCTTCTCTATGTCAAAATACCATTCTTTTATAGTACTCCCCTTCTGGCTAATTACGTTTAAATTTTTATTGTCTAAAAAATAATATAAATCATAATTTTTTATTTTTTTATAATAACTATCATCTTGAAATTTAAAATTGTTTTTTACATACTCCTCAAATTTAACTTTATCAATAGCTAATTTTGAATTATTATTAATTGACTCAAAATTTTTAGGTACAATGTAGTCGTTACTGAAATTTTTATTTATATTTAGTTTTAAAGATTGTATATTTTCGTTAGAAGTAATTTCAATATACAAATTTTTTAAAATATTGTCAATATCATCAAAATTAATATACTGATCGTATCCCTTATAGTCTTCAAACTCAATTTTATTATCGTTACTTTCACAAATTGTTTTTCTCTCATTATTTTTAGTTATATAATATAGTTCCATATTACTAATTTCATCTATGGATTGAATATTCCCTAAATTAAAATAAAGTTTTTCTTTAGTTTTTACTATTAATCCGCCATCGATATTAATATTATCTGAATAGTAATTAACTGTATAAACTTTTAGTGAATTATATGTTGTTATAAAATAATAAATTAAAAAGAAAATTAATAGCAATATAGTAAAAAATAATAATATCTTTAATTTTTTTTTGGCTTGATTTCTATCTTCATATAAATTAACTTTTATTTCGTTTATACTTGTACTATTATATTTATTTTTTCTTTCTCCATATAGTAACTCATCAACTGTTATTTCAAATATCTCACATAATCTAATTATGCTCTGTTTATCGGGACCATTTTTACCACGTTCCCATTTGCTGATTGCTTCCCTACTTATAGGTATCATTTCAGCAAGCTCATATTGAGAATAACCTTTCTCTTTTCTTAATTCGGCAATAAAATTTCCCATTCTTTCGCTATCCATATTGTACCTCATTCCATACATGAATATTATAAAATGTAATCCTTTTTTATTCAATATAAAAAAAGATTTAATTAAATGATAAATCATTTTATTAAATCGCTTGCCAAACACTTTGTGTTTGGTTATTTTTGTTATATAATATATTTATGAGTATAGTTAAAGTATTTGATTCTGAAAAAGGATTATTTAATGAATTCCCTAAAACTAAATATTTTAAATTAAAAGATATTTTTAATGATTTTTGGTATGACTTTTTAGATTTTGCTAAATCTAGAAATCTTAAAATTAGAGATGTTGTTTTAAGAGATGTTGAACGTATGATGATTTGTAAAACTCCTCATTTAGGTTATTCTACTTATCATTGTTCTGAATGTGGTAATACTTTATCTGTTTATAATACTTGTAAATCCAGGTTTTGTAATTCTTGTGGTGTTAAATATGCTAAACAACGTTCTTTATATATTGAATCTAAACTCCTTAATTGTAATCATCGTCATTTAGTTTTTACTATTCCTGATAAACTTTGGCCTTTATTTTTAGAGGATAGAAAAAGATTAAGCTTTATGTTTAAAGCTGTTAATTTAACTCTTTCTTCTTGGTTTAAAGATCAATACAAAAGTGAGAATTATAAACCCGGCTTTATTCTTACTCTTCATACTTTTGGTCGTGATGATAAATGGAATGTTCACATTCACTCTCTTTATTCTGAAATTGCTTTAGGTAATTCTAAATCTAAAAAATTTGATTTTATTCCTTTTGATATGCTTCGTAAAAGATTCCAAAAAATTCTTCTTGATTTATTAGAAAAGGATATTGGCAAAGAAAAATTTCGAAAACTCAAAAATTGGGTTTATTCTACTTCTAACAATGGTTTTTATGTTAGAGCTAAAAAAAATGAATTTCCTGATATTAGAAAAGGAATTTCTTATATTTTACGTTATTGTGGTAGACCTTGCTTTGCTTCTTATCGTATAATAGATATTGATAACTTCAATTTTATTTCTTTTTGGTATCAAAGACATGAAGATGATAAATTTGTTGTTGAAAAAATACATATATTTGAATTTATTGCTAGACTTATTAGACATATTCCTGACAGACATTTTAAAACTATTAGATATTATGGATTTTATGCTTCACGTTCTCATAAGCTTTATAATACTTGTAAATTATTAATTGATAAATTTAAATTACCATTTTATAAATCTCTTAATAAATGGCGAAATCTACTTATTTTATCTTTTAATTTTGACCCTTTAAAGTGTCCTTACTGTGGTTCTATCATGAAATTTGAATATGGTTAATTTAGAAAGAGGTAATTATGAAAAAGAAAAATGGAGAATTTATTGAATTTATTTGTCCAAAATGCAAAACTAAAGAAAGGATTCCCACCGAGATAGTAGAAATGCTTGACTATGCAGATCAAATCGATGTTGATACTTCTGTTCCTCCTCGCTTTGATTGTGAAAAATGTGATGGCAAAATGATTCCTATTTATTATGTCGGTGCCAAAGGTAGAATTTACGAATATACAGAAGAATAATTAAAATTCATTTTAAAACTGAGTACTTTTTATTGTGCCCAGTTTTTTATTTTTCCTATTTTTTTATCTATTCTTATAAAAATGCAATTTCCTATAAGAT
>CANQXQ010000006.1 GCA_947627845.1 uncultured Bacilli bacterium
TATGTAAAAAAGATGAAAAAGTTTTCCACTTTTTCATCTTTTCTATTGTCAAGGAATATTTTTACCTAAACTCAAATTATATAAGTCTATAAAACAAAAAAGTTAGAGGTTAATCTAACAATTATTTTATTTTAATTTATAATTATAAGCAACATTTCTAAAAGTAATTATTGCTTCAATACTTTCAGCATTTACTATATTTTTATTAACTTTAAATACTAACTTATCTTTATAATTAATCGGATTTAAGACATTTACTTTAGTAAAATATTCTTCTCCATTATAAGTGTACTTAATTTTCATAAAATCATTAAAGAAAGACTTAAATGTCTTTTCGACAATCATATAATCTGATGCTTTATCTAAATTCAAATTATAATCTAAAATCATTAAAGTTTGATTTGAATCTTTAGCTAAATTAATATATATTTCTTTAGTAACCCCATTTAATTTATAACTAAATCTATCAGCTAAACTATAATCATTAATTTGTATATCACTACTACCTAATTGGGCACTATTTATACTTACTTTAGCACCTTTACTAATCGTATTAGTAATAATGTTATCATTTAATACTTGCGGATCTAAATTAATTTTTCTACTTATCGCGCCAATTCCTCCTAAAGATGTATCAAACCCCGAATAAACCTCTAATTTAAGATTTTTAACTATTAAACTATCATCCATTTCATATGCAAAAACATATTTTATATCAGAATTACCTTTAATTAAAGTTCCATCATAAGGTCTACCAAAATCGGCAAAACTATTACTAACATTTAAATTAGGAGATATTTTTAATTTATTAATAGCTAATTGAATATTTCCATAACTTAATATTTGATCATCTCTACTTCGATTACTTATTTCGGTTTGTAAAATTAAATATTTTTTTCCCTCTTTTATTTTATTTCCATTTAAATCTAAACTAGAAATAGATGATTTTAAAACTTTAAAATTAAAATAACTATAACCAATTGTATCATTTTCTCTAAATTCTCTTTCATATACAGTTTTTTTAGTATATAAACTAGAGCCTAAAATAATCATTAAAATAATAATTATTATAAGGAAAATAAATTTATTTTCTTTATAATAATAAGTTAATTCTCGAAAAAATCTTCTAATTGTTCTTTTAGTTTTATAACTATCTTTTCCTACTAAAAATTCAAATTCTTCATTATCTTCACTACTAATCTTTAAATCTTCAATATCACCTTTAAAATCAAATTTTTTAATATTAAAGCCTATTCCTCTAATCCCTGTAAAAATAATAAATAAATACTCACTATAATAAACTATATATAATAAATCTCTAATAATTCTTGCTAAAGTATTAGCTAAAGTATCTAACTCTATACTTTGAAAAACAGCTATTCCAAAACTTAATAAAACTAATAAAGCTATATAATATAATATACTAATAGTATAAAACTTAGTTGGTTTATTTTTACGCTGTAAAATGAAAGCTAATATTAAGAAAATAATTAAAATCATAATTATCGCTATATACATAAATATATTTATATAATTAGCTGATAAATTAGAAATCATTACATTTCCTGATAAAATATACCCATTTCTTACATAATCTGCAAAAAAAGTAACAATTCCTCTTGTTTTAGTTACTAAATAAAGCATGGGTATTAATGCAATTAAATGAATTAATCTAAAATGTCTAATAATAAATGCATAAGGTTTCTTTAATATCATTTCTATCACCCATTAGCATAATTTTAGCAAACTAAAAGCACTTTGTAAATTATTTTAAATTTTTTTTGCAAAAAGTGTTGACAAATCTTCAATTATCATTTAATATAACAATCACCAATTCACTTAACAAGGCGAATTGGTGCTAGTATCACACTAGTCAACCCCTTTTTATTCTTTTTTGAAGCTGTCTTCAGGGGGCAGCTTCTTTTTTTTTGCTTTAAAAAAAAAATCTATTTCTAGATTTTTTCACTTAATTTTTTATAATAATCATATCTTTTTTTCGCATATTCTATTTGATTATTTAATAATTCTTGAGCTAAAGCTTCATCTTTTATTTTTAAAGCATTATATCTTACTTCATTATTTAAAAATTCTTCATATCGTTTAAAATCTGGTTCTTTATTATCTAAATAAAGTTTTTCTTCTAAAGGATTATACCGCATTAGTAAAGTATAACCCACTAAACTAGCTAATTGTTCTTCTTTAATCGAATGCGACATTCCGGTTTTAATACCATGTTCAATACAAGGACTATAAGCAATTATTAAAGCCGGGCCTTTGTGTTCCATCGCTTCTTTTATAGCTTTTATAGCTTGGGCCATATTAGCTCCTAAAGAAATACTAGCCACATAACAATTAGGGTAAGACATCGCTATTCTAAATAAATCTTTTTTAACCGTTCTTTTACCATTATTACTAAACTCAGCAACCTGACCTAAGCGACTTGATTTACTAGTTTGCCCTCCGGTATTAGAATAAACTTCTGTATCAAGAACTAAAACTTTAATATTTTCGTTTGTCGCAAGCACATGATCTAAACCGCCAAAACCAATATCATAAGCCCAGCCATCTCCTCCAATTGCTAAAACTGTTCGTTCGGGAATATAATTTAAAAGGTCATGTAATTTATCAGGAATATTTTTTAAACTTAATTCTTGTTTAACTTCCAAAGTTTTTTGATAATCATCTTTATTAGCTAAATATTTTTCAAATATTTCTTTTACATCTTCTTTAACGTTAGGCATTTCTTCTTCCATAACTTTAGCCACTAAATTTCTTTTAGCTTGATATGATAAATGCATCCCTAAAGCAAATTCAGCATTATCTTCAAATAATGAATTAGCCCAAGGAATAGAATATGGAGTTGATGGGGCCGAACCCCCATAAATACTTGAACAACCCGTCGCATTGGCAATAACTAAATTATCACCATAAAGTCTCGTTATTAAATTAATATAAGGAGTTTCTCCACATCCGGCGCATGCTCCACTAAATTCTAATTTTGAGGAACATAACGAAGCTCCCGGAATAGTAAATTTATCAACTATTTGAGGATTTTGATAATTATTAAAATAGTTATTAACTTCTTTAATATTATCTTTACTTATTTCTTTAAATTCTAAAGCTTTCTTACCATTTTTACCCGGACATTCTTCAATACATAAACCACATTCGGTACAATCATACTCACTAACTAATATTTGATAGTTATATTCTTTATTTAAAAGATAAGGAATACCAGTATTTTCTTTGGTAATAAAACTTCTAATCACGGCATGAGGACAAACAAGACTACATCTTCCACACATAGTACAATTTTCTTTTAACCAAGTCGGAGCTACACGATTAACGCCTCTTTTTTCATATTTACTTAAAGCATTAGGAAATGTTCCATCTTTAAAACTTTCTAATTCTCTAACCGTTAAAGTATCTCCAAGTCGGCGATTAATTTTACTAATAACATCTAAATTTTCATAAGTATCTTCTTTATTATCACTTACAATACTTATTTTAATTAAATTTTCTTTAGCTTTATTAATTGCTAAAATATTACTATTTATAACTTCTTCTCCTTTAGTTTTAAAAATAGTTTTAATATTATCTTCTAGTATTTCTTTAGCATCTTTAATTTCTAATTTATCTAAAATAATCATTTCCATTATTTTACTTATTTTACCTCTAATACCAGTTTCTAAAGCTATTTTCGAAGCATCAATTAAATAAACATCTACTTCTCTATTTTTAAGAATATTTTTATCTTTATTACTTAAAAAATTATTTATTTCTTCTTTTCCCATACTGGTATTAATAATTAAAGTAGCTTTATTTTTAATATTATCAAGTATATTAAATTTTTTAAGATATTCTTCTTTGGTAACAATAATTAAACTAGGATTAGTTATATAATAAGGTGCATTTATGGGTTTTGCTCCAAATCTTAAATTACTAACTGTAACTCCTCCTGATTTTTTAGAATCATAAGAAAAATAACCATTAACATAATAATTTTTCTTACCCATAATTTTTAAAATATCTTTAGAGGCACTTACCATTCCATCTGAACCAAATCCATAAATTAAACATTCTTTAGCCTCTAACTTAATTTCATATTCTTCTTTTGGTAAACTTGTATTAGTTAAATCATCAATAATGCCAATAGTAAAATTATTTTTTAAGTTACCTTGAAGCATTGTATAAACACTTTTAATATCGGCCGGCGTAGTATTTTTACTAGCTAAACCATATCTTCCTCCGACAATATTAATATTAGTATCTTTAAGGGCATTTACAATATCTAAATAAAGTGGTTCCCCATTAGAACCGGCTTCTTTAGTCCGATCTAAAACCGCGATATTTTTTACAGTCTTAGGTAAAACTTCTTTTAAAAACTTTTCACTAAAAGGCCGATATAGATGGACATTTATTAAGCCATATTTTTGACCCTTTTTATTTTCATTATCAATTACTAATTTAATTGTATCAGTAATACTACCCATCGCTACAATAATATTTTCGGCATCACTCGCCCCATAATAATTA
Organism: uncultured Bacilli bacterium; assembly: GCA_947627845.1. GTDB lineage: Bacteria > Bacillota_I > Bacilli_A > RF39 > UBA660 > Caccenecus. The sequence goes on from CANQXQ010000006.1 coordinate 4,537, forward strand.
AAAGGTTTATAATCAGTATGCATTATTTTATTGATTTCTTCCATATAATTATTAACTATAGCCGGTAATTCTTCATAATTTTTATTTCTTGCTTCCGCGGTTTGAAAGAAAATATCTTCATTAAAAGCTAACCCTTTTTGAATATTATTTCCAATATTCAAAGCTTGTTTTTTAAACTCTGCTATATCTTCCCAAGGAATAATATCTTTTAATTTTTTAGGATCTAATTCTTCAATTGTACTTATTTCATGACTCGTTCTAAAACCATCAAAAAAATGTAAAAAAGGTATTCTTCCTTTAATCGCCGCTAAATGAGCAACCGCGGCTAAATTTTGAGCATCACTAACATTACTGGAAGCAAGCATTGCAAATCCTGTTTGTCTAGTCGCATAAATATCACTATGGTCTCCAAAAATAGATAAAGCATTAGTTGCCACTGTTCTGGCCGCGACATGAATAACTCCCGGAAGCATTTCTCCAGCAATTTTATACATATTAGGAATCATTAAAAGTAAACCTTGAGAGGCCGTAAACGTTGAAGCTAAACTTCCCGTAATTAAAGCTCCATGTAAAGCCCCGGCTGCCCCGGCTTCACTTTGCATTTCAATTAATTTAACTTCAGTATCAAACAAATTTTTCTGTTTAGATTTTAAATCATCAATATTAGAAGCCATAGGACTAGAGGGGGTTATTGGGTATATAGCACATAATTCACTAAAATAATAAGCAATATCACTACAAGCTTTATTTCCATCACATATTTTTGTCATTTTTCATTCACCTCTTTAATTATACCATGTATCTATTATTTTTGTTATTTTTTCTCAAGACTTTTTTCGACAAAACTTGTCAAAATATACCCATTTACATATTTTTATTTATCTTTTAAAATATTAACTTGAACATTTAAGGCGGAGTGCCTACTAACTATTTCCTTTCCATTTTCTTCCTTTATAGGGGGGTATTTAAAGGAGGTACTAGTCATGATAAAAGTAATTTTATCTGTGATATTATTGTTTAAAACAATTAAAAAGACACTCATTCTTATCAATATTAGGATTAATATTTTTAAGATAAGTGTCCACAAACACAATTTGTAGGCATTTAGTCCTTAAATGTTCTACAATTTAAGTATAACATAATTTTTTAAAATTACAACTACTTATATACCCCAACCACTGTACTATTTGGGGGCACATCCTTTAAGACAATAGCTCCCGCTCCGATTAACGAATTAGCGCCAATTGTAATATTACCTAAAATTAACGCTCCCGCCCCGATTGTCACATTATCTTCAATCGTCGGATGTCTTTTATTCTTTTCTTTTCCCGTTCCTCCTAAAGTTACACCATGATATAGCATAACATTATCTTTAATAATCGTCGTTTCCCCAATTACTACCCCTGTTCCATGATCAATAAAAAAGTTTTTCCCTATCTCTGCTCCCGGATGTATTTCTATTCCCGTTCTATTTTTGGCTTTTTCACTTAAATATCTCGCCCAGAAATACCATTTATGTAAATAAAGAAAATGGGCTATTTTATAATAAATATACACCTTAAAAAAAGGGTATAAAATTACTTCCCTATTCTTATGGATGGCTGGATCTTTTTCTTTTATTAAATTAATTAAGTTTTTAAAAAATTTTATCATGCAAATCACAATATATTATATGAAAAAAACTTAACCATTGTTAGTTAAGTTATCTATTATTAACATTATGATATATTTCGGTTACATCATCTATTTCATCTAATAAACTATAAAGTCGATCAAATAATTCTAAATCTTCGCCCTCTAAATCTACTTTATTTTTAGGGTACATTCCTACTTCATCTATTTCATATTCTACATTAGGAATAATAGCTTCGATAACATCTTTAGTTTTATTTATATCATTAGGAATAACACTTATGGTAAGCTCTCCCTCTTCACTTTCAAACTCCATAGGTTCGATTCCATTTTCCAATAATTTTTCAAAAATTTCTTCTTCTTTATCTGTTTTAAAAGCGACAATTGCTAAATAATCATAATTATAAGTTACACTATTAGTAACACCTAAACTTTTATTAACTTTATTAAAAGCTGCTCTAACCATACCTACTGTGCGATTAACATTATCAGTTAAAGTTTTAACAATTAAAGTAGAAGCCCCCGGACCAAAACCCTCATAAATAACTTCATGATAGTCTTCTCCTCCAACTCCTTTAGCTTTTTCAATAGCTCTATTTATAATATCACTTGGAACTTGTTCTTTTTTAGCTTTTTCTACAACTCTTTTTAAAAAAATATTACTTTCTAATTCTGGAACTCCTTTTTTTGCAGCTAAATAAATCTCTTTGGCATAAGTAGAATATAATTTAGCTTTCATAGCTCCTGTTTTTTGAATACTAGCTTTTCTTACTTCATAAGCTCTTCCCATAAAAATCCTCCTCAAAAATCTTTAAAGATTATAACACTTATCTTTATAATAGTCCAGTAAGAAGTTTTAATTCTCTTACATATTCATAAATAAAATATTGTTTGAAAAAATGTTTTTTAATATATTTTATTACTTTCCTACTACTATATATTTTATAATAATCTATTTTTTCGTGTTCCATAATATATTCTAAAGCTTTAATTGTCGTATCTTTATACTTATCAGTATTAAAAAAGAGACTAACACGATGATATAACTTTGGTTCAACTTTACGATTTAAAAATTGATAATATTTTTCACTTTTAGTTTTAAAAACATATTTTTCCCCATCATAATTTTTAAATAATCTAATCCCATCATAATAACCCATTTTTATATTTTCATCTACTCTTTTAGGATCTAAATCAATTAAGCCTCCTAAAGTTCTTTTAGACTCAATAACAACTACTTTTTGATGATCATAAGGCTGATGTAACCCTATTCCGCGAACTTTAACTAAATACACTTTTTCATAACCTCTATTAAGAAGCATATTAACTGGACCTACATCATAAAATCCCCCATCTAAATAAAAGTTATTATCAATTAATTTTTCTTCTTTAAATATGGGTAAAAAAGCACTAGCTAAAATATAATCTTTGACCTTTTTAGGATCCATCTCTTCTTTAAAAATATATAAAGGTTTTAACCCTTTAAACCGAACCGTACATAATCCAAAATCCATTTTACTTTTAAGTAAAGCATCAACATCTAAATTTTTATCTAATACTTCTTTAATTCCCTTAACTTCAATTCCTCTAGATTTTAAGATATTAAAAAAACTAGCTAAACTTAATTTAACCAAATCAAAATTAAAAGTCTTACTATTTAAAAGTTTTACATATTCATCTTGAAAGCCAAATACTTTACCCATCGATAAACTTCGCCATAATTTAGGTAATTCTCTTCCTTTACCACTTGCAATCATCGCGCCATTTAAAGCCCCAATACTGGTCCCACATACACCATCTATTTTAATATGGGCATCTAACATGGCTAAATATACTCCAGCTTGATATGAACCTCTAACTCCTCCCCCTTCTAGTGCTAAACCAATCATTTTTGGCCTCTTTTTAAAATCCACACTAAAGGTTTAGCTAAAATTCTAGGAATTATTCTTTTTTTACCCACACTTCTTTTAAGTCGCATATAATAAGAAGCTAAAGAATCACTTCGATAATCTAATAAATCATTTAAATCATCACTATCAGTATAAGTATGAGTATAAAAATTTCTATCAATAAAAAGCGAAGTTAATATATATCTAAAACTTAAACCATAAATATCAAGAACATGGGCTAAAATATCTCTATAAGTACTTTTTTGGGCATCTCCACCCCCAGCATTAAAGACTTTTTTATTTAATTTATCACTATTAATTAACGCACTAACAAACATATAACCCGCATCATTATCGGTAATTGCCTCACAAACTCTTCTTCTTTTTACATTATACATAAAAGCCCCAAATTTCGGATTACTTAAAACTAAAGGAACCCGAATAATTGTATAATTTTTTAATTTTTTCTTAATTAATTCTTCACACTTAACTTTGGTATTACTATAATAATCTAATTCGGTTGTTTTAATCGGACTTTTAACACTTACTTCTTTTTCATCTCCATATATTGTGGTCGCGGAAGCATAAATCAAGTGACATTTAGGATTATAAAAATTAATTGCTTTTACAATTTCTTCTACCCCTTTATATTCCACTAATTCACTTAAATCTTTTTTGATGTCCGCAAGGGGAGGCATAACCCCCGCTAAATTAATAATATAATCTTGATCTTTAACTAAAGCTTCCATTAAAACACTATCATTAATATCACCATAAATAACATTTACTCTTCTTCGATATCTTTTTAACATTTTTTGACTATTTTTATTTCTTAAATCTACCGCGGTAATTTCATATTTTCCCTCACTTAATAAATATTTAATTGTTTTAACTCCAATAACACCCGCTGCGCCAGTAACTAAAACTTTTTCCATAAAACGCCTCCTATAAACCTAAAGAAATAATGAGTAATATTAAACCTAACCCTATACCCATATATGTTTCTTTTTTCTTTTTATTTACTATTATTTCTGGTAATAATTCCATTAATAAAATATATATAATCATTCCTAGGGTAAAAGACATAATTAAAGCAAATACTAAATCATTAATTGAACCACCTAGTAAAAAAATTAATCCTCCCCCTAAACTTGATAAAGTTAAACTACTTATAAGTAATTTATTATTCTTAAAATCTAAGGAACTAAATATATGTGTTCCTAAAGGAATATTATGAAGAGCAATAGATAAAGATATCAATAACCCTACTTTTAAATCATTTATAGCTAATCCACAAATCATAAACCCCTCTAAAATATTATGTAAAACTAAACTTAATATTGTAAGTATGCCAATATGATGAATATGAGACTCATGTTCTTCATGATTTTTTTCATTATCTTGATGTTTATGACTATGATCCGGAATAAATAAATCTAAAACTTTTAAAATAATAAATCCAAGTATTATAAAAACTATCATAAATATTAAAGCTTCAATTTTTTTATAATTTTGGAGTAATTCTTGAATTTCTGGTAAAATATCTCCAAAGATAAGACTAGTCATTACAATAAATGCCATTCCGACACTAAAATGATTTAATTTATCTTTATTAGTAAACTTATGACTTATTACTCCTCCAATTAAGAAAAATAAACCCGTCAATAAAGTTAAAAGTATTCCATAAATGCTATTCATTATAAAATCCTCCATCATCATTATACCCTTATTTACCTATTTAAGCAAACAAAAAAAGCTATATTTATATAAATAAACATAGCTTTTGGTATGGAATGTAGATATTGATATACCTACAAGTTAATAATATCATACATTTTTAAAATATACAATATTATAAACACACTTTTTTTAATTTTTTTTACCAATCTAATCTGTCAAAATAAGAATCATTATTATTAATATCTAAATCTTTAGCCATTCCTTTAACAAAATTTGTTAAACAAGAACCCATAACAGCCATATACAAAACTGTGTAAACTACTATAACTGCGGTTAAAGCATAAGCTTTTAAATTAACTTTAAATTCTGATATTTTAAGATAGCCTAAAATAAAATGGAAGAAACAGCAAATAGATACGACTACTCCAATAATAGTTCCAATAACTCCTAAAATATTAAAATAATTAGTAATAAACATTAATAAATTACTTAAAATCGTTGGAGCAAAACTAACCGCATATAAACTAATAGCTTGTTTAAAAGTAATTGTTTTACCTTTAAATACATTATTACCTAAAAAGGCTACTCCTATTGGTATAAAGGTTAAAACAAATTCTAAAATAAAGACAAATAAGAATATTTTAAAATAAGGTATTGAAATAAAATTTGCAATATTTACTTGAACTAAACTGCCAAGCATATCAATAATACTTGAAAATGTTCCAGCCACATATAATCCTAAACTTAAAGCTAAAACTACTAATAAAACCATATCATGGGCAAGTCTATTATCTTTTAACTTTTTATCTAAAGTATCTTCCGGCGTTTTAAACATATCAATAATAGTATTGCCAAACTCTTTAGCATAATCTAATATCGCATCGGCATTAATATTTACTTCTGTTTTCTTTTCCGTACAGTTACAAACTTCCCCCTCATTTAATTCTCTTCCACACTTAGTACAAAACTTTTTTTCCACTTTTACTTCTTCTTCAACTTTTTTTCTTCCAGCCATTTTACTCACACTCCTTCATTTATTTATATAAATATGGCTCTACAATATAAAGATAATAACTATTATAATCTCCATCATCCGTTGTTCTAAATTCTAATGTTATATCATCAATATCAGTTATATCAATATCAATTTTAGCGGTAAAATTACTTTCTTTAGTAATTTCTCCACTTTTAAATAATTCTTTATCACCACTTGTAATTATTAATTCTCCCTTAAAATTACCTGGCCAATTTTCTCCTACGACAATTGTCGCCCGTAGCCTTTTATAATCTTTATTAAGTCGGTAAACTCTTGTTGCCGCCTCACCATTAAAACTAAACTGAATATAACTTTGATAATTCTTATCTTTAATTGTTACTCCATATTTAGCCGCATAACTATTATCATAACTAACTACATGTTTATCTACTAAATTATCTGGTAATTTATCTTCTAATTCCTCTTTTTGCTTTTCTAATTCTTTTTGCTTATCTTCATCTTTAATATATTCTAAAACTTCATCAATTAAATCATAAGCTTCATTATAATCCAAATCTTTCTCTTTATTTTTAACTACTTCTTTTAAAGTTTCAATAAGCTTATCAACAGTTTTTTGATAAGTTTCTTTATAAGTATCAGTATTACTTAAATCTAGATTATTAACTATCTTATTATCTTCTAAATATTTTAATTGTTCGATATAATCATTTAGTAAATCTTCATTTAATACTTTTTCATCCGCTTCTAATATTTTTTTAAACTCATCTAAATAATCATCTAGTTCTTCTTTAACATAATCTTGAATATATTTTTGAGCTTCCCCATAAAACGAATCTTCTTTTATAACTCTTTCAAAATAAGCATACTTGGAATATTCATCTTCGGCTTTAACGCCATATAAATAATTTACTTTGGAACTGTATAAATCACTTAAATCATTTAAATATTCTTGATATTTACTATCATTTAAAATATAATCTAACCCCTTATAATAATCATAAATTGTTTTTAATAAATTTCGAATTTTTTGATAAGCTTTATCTAAATCATCTCGATTTTTATAGTTAGTATTAAAATTCTTAACCCAACTTCCAATTTTGGCATCACTAGTCTTTTTTATTTTCAGTAATGTTTCTTCATCATTGCGATTATTACTTAAAATATCTTTAATATTAACTAACTCTCGCCCATTAGTCTTCTCATATCTTCCATAATAATCATCTAAATAATCACTTACTTTTTTAACAGGATTATTAAGTAAAATAGATAAAACAACTATCGCGACTATTATAAAGACTAAAACCGCGCCCATCGCTAATTTCGTATTTTTAGGTAAGTTTTTAATTTTTTCTAAAAATTCATTGCTTTTATTTACTTCCAATTTATTGCCACATTTTTCACAAAATTTAGCACCTTTGGCATTTTTAGCACCACACTTTTCGCAGAACATATTTCCACTCCTTCAATATAAATATCATACACTAATTTCTTAATAAAATAAATAGTTTTTTACTTTTTTCTTCTAACTATTAACACTCATTTCAATTATTTTTAAATTATTTTTTAATCTTTCACTTTCGGGATTTATTTCTAAAGCTTTTTTAATATTTATTAAACTTTCTGGAAAATACCCTAAATTATAACAAATATTAGCCATTAAATCATATATATAATCATTCCAACAAAATGCTTCATTAATATAAATAGCATCTTTATTTTTAATTTCTAACGCTTCTTTAATTAAATCATAAGCTTCTCCATATCTTTTTTCTTCCCCATATAAACTGGCAAGTTCGACATAAGCTTCTCGCATATTAGGAGCTTCCCTAATTGCTAATTTAAACCACATTTCGGCTTCTTTCGGTCTTTTTAAACTTATATAACACCGAGCTATAAAGCGCATTGAGGCACATCTTTCCGGTTTCCATAAAGCTTTGGGTAAATCTAAATGCTTAATTAAAGTATCAATGGCCTCATTATATTTTCCATAATACATGTATTCTCGTCCTAAATAATGCATATTTCGATCATCCGTCGGATCTTCTTTGACACTTAATTCCAATAAAGGTAAATAACTTCCTCGCGATTTAGTTAAATCCGGGTAATGCTTTAAGGTAATTCCTGGGGCAATTAATTCTTTTTCATCTGGTAAAACATTTAAAACTTCATGAACTGGATGGACCCATTTATACCCTTTTCTTTTATGAATTTTTCCTATATAAAAAGTTGTCGCCGGCTTACCATATTGATCAAAACTCCAAATATAATTGTATTTAACTTTATCGGCCCCTAGTTTCCATGTTTCTTCTAATTTTTCTCGCCAGCCCTCATCAAATACTTCATCTAAATCTGTACATACACAAATATCTGTATCTAATGGCACCATCTCTAAAGATTTATTTCTGGCCACATCAAAACGCCAAGGCTCAATTTTTTCAACCTTTACCTTTACACCTACTTTTTTTAATAAATCTACTGTATCATCACTAGAGCCGGTATCTAATACATAAATATTGTCAGCTTCTTTCATAGAATTATACCACCGCTTTACAAATTTACTTTCATTTTTACATATTGCATAAACACAAACTTTATATTTGCTCAAAACCTATCACCTATTAAATTATATCTTTGTTCTTTTTTACTAGAACGAAAAAAGATAAAAGCTTAAAACTTTTACCCTAAATATTGAATAAGAATTGTCACTACGGAATTAGCAAAATATGATTCTGAAGCCGTTGTCGTAATAGAGGGCGCATCTAAAATAATTTGATTTCTTGAAAGATTAACTAATTCCATAAAAGTTTTTGATTTATCGGACACGACAAACATACCTTGACCATAAATTTTTGTCGTTGGTGCTCCTCCATACCAAGCCGCCCCTCCTGCATAAATTATTTCATCAAACATATTTTTAAAACCTACAGATACCACCGTACTATTAGGATTAAATACTGTATTCGGATCAGTATAAGTTGTCACAACAAAATCTATTCGATATACTCCCTCTTTATTAAATGTAATTAAACTTTCCGGGGTTAAATTACAAATATTAGCATTATCCGATGCTTTTCTAGTTATCGGAATCCGATTATATCTTCCTAATGTTATTGGCCCTTGATCATTAAAAGTCACAAAGTAAGCAACTCCTATTTCCTGTGGTCCTGTTGGTCCTGTCGGTCCTATTTCGCCCTGTGGTCCTTGTATTCCTGGTTCTCCTGCAATTCCTTGAGGGCCTTGTAATCCTCGTGGCCCTTGAGGTCCCATCGGTCCGATTGGGCCTTGATCTCCTTTAGGGCCTTTAATAACACCCACATCTTGCCAATCCCCTAAAGTATCAGACCAAACATATAGATTTTCATCAACTAAATAACTTTGTCCTGGTTCTCCTTTAGGTTGGGCTTTTTTTAAATCTTCCAAGGTATCATAAGAGCCTAAAATTGTTACACTTGTTCCTGCCGGTCCGGTTGGTCCTTGAGGCCCCACTTCTCCTGTATAGCCCCGCGGAATAGTAATATCTAAAACATGCTCTAGCCCGGAGCCGACATCGACAATACTCGCCGATTCTTCTGGTGAACCCGTAATAACTTTACCGATAGAGACTGCAACTGGAGGGCCTACTTCTCCTTGAGGTCCGGTGGGACCCATTTCTCCTTTTTCGCCTGGAACTCCCGGAATTCCTTGGGGTCCTGGTAAGCCCTCTTCCCCTTGAGGCCCAGTTGGTCCTTGAGGAATAATAAATTCTAAGCGAACTTTTTGCTCATCTCCAAAATTTACTACTTCCGCGGAACTTCCTGGATCGGCAGTTACAACACTAGCAATTTCTAACGATACAGGTCCGGCTGGTCCGGTTGGTCCTTGGGGTCCCGTCGGACCTTGAGGACCATAACAAATATAATTTTGACAACTATGATTTTTTTGATAATTATTTATATAAGCTTGAGCTTTCTTTTGATTATTCATTCAAGCCTCCTTTCATAAAAAGCTATTGAACAATCAATAGCTTTAATCTTAATTTAATTTTTTAACAGTTAAAGATGCTGATGTAATACTTCCCGTTACCGCATTAGTTGACTCTGCTTCCAAAGTTACTGAATCTCCAGCATTTAAATCAGCTAGAGTTACAGCTTTAAATACTTGCGGTTGATTAGCCTCTAATGATAAAGTTTGACTTGATCCCACAATATCATTAGAACCATCATTAGCCGTAATAGTTAAAGATTCGGCTGATTGAAGACTTGCGACTACATCATAAGAAATTTCATAAACGCCATCTTCGGTAATTGAAATGGTATTTGATTCAGTTTCTCCGACACTTGAACTAGGTAGAGGATTTCCTAATTCGACTGTTACTGGAGTATTAGCTTGTAAATTAAGAGTCTGGGAAGCTGTATTATATAATCCTCCATAAGCATTCAACCCATTAGCTGGTCCAGTTGGTCCTTCAGGAATTGTAAACTCTAATTGATAAGTTCCATCTCCTCCGGTAATTTGTACTGCCGCAGCCGTTCCTGATGGTACAGTTTGAACTGGTGCTACTGTTAAAGTTGGGGCTGGTCCTACTGGTCCAACTGCTCCTTGAGGTCCTGTCTCTCCTGTTGGTCCAGCAACCCCCGGAATTCCTTGTGGTCCAGTCGGTCCAATCTCGCCTTGAGGTCCTGTTGCTCCAGTAGCTCCCACTATTCCTTGTAAACCTTGAGGTCCTGTAGGTCCAGTTGGTCCTTGAGGTATAGTGAAATTAAAAATAGCATTTGAACTTGTTCCCACATTTACAACTGTTGCTTCACTTCCTGGTGCCGTTGTCGTTGTAGTTCCCGCTGTTACTGTTGCCGCAGCTGGTCCCGTTGGACCTGTTGGCCCTGTTGGTCCGTAGCAGCAACATCCTCCACTATAAGGATGATTTTGTTGATAACAATTAATTAATTGTTGTGCTTTTTGTAAATTATTCAATTTTATCTCCTTTCTAATTTAATATATGAACTAAAAAAAAGCCCGATTAAGGCAAAAAACTAAATAAAAAGCAAACAAATAAAAAAGAGGCTTATAAGCCTCCACCTGAACCAAAAGAATCTAATTCTTGTTGGGTAACTACTACATTTATCCGCATTCTTCTATTACCACATATAAATAAAGCTTCTCCTTGATTATAATATTTAATACTATCTTTTTCAGATTCATTCAAATCAATTAACTGAGCTAAATCATCAACTGCTTGTTTTCTAAGTCCCATAATTAAATAATATGAGGCATTATCAAATATCGCTTTACCATGAACAATCATATTAGGTGCGGCAAAATCAGTTGGTTGTTGGGTAATAATAATTGTTCCGGTATTGTATTTTCTTGAACGTCTTTGAATTTGTGCTAAAAATTCTGCGCCTAATTCATTTCTACTTGAAAGTAATACATGGGCTTCATCAACCATCATAACCGTATTAACATCTTTATCTAAACATAAGCCCCAAGCAAATTTTAAAATATTAAAGAATAAAGCATTCTTAATATTCTCATCACTATTCATAAGTTCACGAATGTTAAAGACAATGTAATCACTATTAAACTCTAAAGTAGTATGTCCTGTAAAGTAGTAGCGTAACTCTTTAGTAAGAGGTCTAATCTTAAGCTCTAATCTTTCCATTACATCACGTTCTCTAGTCGCATCAGGCATTGATAACATCCGACCTTTAATAGTCGCATAAACATCATCAAAAGTTGGAAAATCATTTTTAGTTAAACCGGAAAAATCTGTATCAAAATCAATTTTATAACGCTTATAAGTATCTTGAACAATCTCGCTAAACATCGTTAAAACATCTTCTTCAATATCAGGGTATAAATATTTCATAAACGCTTTTAATTGTTGTAAAGTTCTAGTTAAAATTGTATAGCCAAGACCTTGAGCTAATTCTTCTTCATCGGCATCCATGACTACTTCAAGCGGATTAATCATTCCGTATTCTCCGCCTTTACCTAAATCTAGGAAATCTCCTCCTAAAGTTCTAGTCATTTCTTCTAGTTCGCCTTCGGGGTCAATACAAACTACCCGACAGCCATTTCTTAAATGTGTTCTTAAAAGTAATTTTGCCGCGGTTGATTTACCTGAACCAGAAGTACCAAGTAAAATCATATTAGCATTATTTCTGTTAGACTCTTTTTTTATTTGATATAAGAATTGGTTAAATAAGACTACACCTCCCGAAAAATCTACGCCAAATAAGGTGGCGTTTCCCGGATCTTTAATACTATCAAAGACAAAAGGGTACATCGCTGCGACTGTAATAGATGGAATAGGTGTTCCCACTCTTTTTTCAATATCTTGTTTAGGAAATATTGGAATAATTGATTGTAGAACTTTTTCTTGTTCAAACATCAAACTTATACCTCTCATTCCTAAAGCATCTAAATAAGTTCGTACTTGAGTCTTCTTTAAATCAAGTTCTTCTTTAGAATCAGCACTAATCATTAAATGCATTTGAAAATCAAAAATTCGTGCCTGTGTTGCCGCAAGCATTGAAATAAATTGCTCTAAAGATTCATAATCTTGACGAATTCTTTCTTGAATAGTTCGATCTTTTTCATTTTGATAACGCATTTTTAAATCAGCAATTTCTTTATTAAGCATTCTTTGTAAAGTACTAAATTCAATAGGAATATGTTTAATTGATACTTTAACTCCACTAATACTAGTTATATCAGATAAAAAACCGACATAAACATTTTTAGGGTAACTAATAATAGTTAAAATAGTACAATATTTTCCACCTAAAGTAAATTCTGTTGGTTTAAACTCCATTCCTTTTGGAGCTATTTCACTTTTTACTTTCATTAGTTCATCACCGTCCCAAAAGTTGTATGGGTTCCCCCATTTAAGAAATTATCTAAAATCATTCTTAAATCATCATTACTAGTTTGCGTTGAATTAAGTCCTGAATTAGCAAGCCCACTTATTAAAGTATGGAGATTTTTTTGAATTAATTCCATTCTTTTTTCTTTAAATAAAATAAAATATTCCGTATCAACTACATTATATTCTGCACTCATAAATAAATTAGCTTTACTTATATCATCCATAATTAGTTTTTTTTCGACTTGACTAGTTGAATTATTATATAAAATTTGTAATTGTGATAAATAAAGACTTATATCAACTGGACGATCAGCAATAATTAACCAAAATTCAAAATTAATAGAATTATAAAAATTTCGTAAATTACCAATAATAGCATTTTGTAATCCTTGATCAGCAATAAATATATTTCGAGGCATTACTTTAACCCCCGTCACATATTCTCCAGTATCAAGTTCAATCATTCCATTAAGTATTTGTTTAATTGGCAACCAATCTTCCGTATAACCACTACTCATCTTCGCCATCTAAACACCAACCCTTCCAAATATATTGTCTTCTTCCTTTATAAAAAGCATAAACATTAATAATAAATTGTAATACATTATGATAATTAGGAATTGGAAGAACTAAAAAACTTGCTATTAAAGCCGGGCATAAAATAAGTAACATTAAAGTAATTTTAGCACTTTCCACAATTAATAATAAAATTAATGTTAACCCCACTCCAGCAGAAAATATAATTAAATCAGTTAAGGTAAAAAAGCCTAAAATTAATTGTGATTTTTTCGAGTTCGCGGGAATTAAATAATTGTTCACACTTCTTCCCTCCTATTTTCATTAATTAATTATAACACAAATATCATAGTTTAGATAGTATTAATTTCTAAAAAGAAAAAAATTCTACTTTTTAAGTAAAATTCTTCTTAAATCTTCTCCTTCATCTACTTGTTTAAATATAAGATATTCCGAAATATCTATTTGTTCTCCATCCCTTAAAGCTATTTCTCTTAAATTATTAAATAACTCCATAAATACTAAATTAAATGGATCATAATTAGAACCAGACATTCTAATTCTCACATTAATACTATTCCCTCTTGTATAAAAATCTTTTATATTTCCCCTATCAAAAGTAATTATAAAAGCATTTTCTCTTTTTTCTATCTTAAAACTAGGACCAACTTCAATACAATCTTTAACTACATATTTTGTCATATTACTAAATTCAGTTTGTTCTATAGGACTGGCATAATCATCACTCATCCATGTAATTACACCATCTTTAATTAAATTAGTGTATCTCGCTTTATCTTTTAAACTTTCAATCCTTTGCTTTTCTAAAGCTAAAGCATCCCTTAAAGCTTGATGATAATCTTCTAAAAAAATTTCGGAATTTCTAATTATTTCTTCTTCATCTATAGGAAGAATATTACAATTAATAATATCATGATATAATTTTAAAAAAGCTTGATAAATTAAAGCATTATCTTTTCCAATAATAAAAGTTGGCGCATCCTCAAAATTATCTAAATTAAAGTAAACATCTAAATTAGGCGCAAAAAATATTTTAAGTTTTTTCTTTTCTCTATTTAAATTAATTACTCCAAATTCTTCTGGATAACCATCTAATTTTTGATATTCTATCTTAAGTCTTTTCATAAAAACCACCCTTAAATAAATTATAATTAATAATTCCGATAAAAACAAGTAAAATATTGTTTTTCAAAAATCTTTATTGTATAATTTATTTAATAAAGGTAGTTGATTATGATGCGAAAGTTTGACTTTGAAAAAAATTCCATTGTCGAAATAGTTAATGAAATAATTATTGATGCAATCAAGAAAAAAGCTTCTGATATTCATTTTGATCCTACTCCTACTGGTTTAACAGTTCGTATTAGAATTGATGGTGAATTACAAGATTATACAGAAATTCCCAATTTACTTAAAAAAAATGTAACGACTAGAATAAAAATTATAAGTGGTATGAATATTACTGAAACGCGTCTTCCTCAAGATGGTGCAATTAAAAATAGTCTTGATAAAACGGCTTTAGATTTACGAGTTTCGGCTTTACCAACGATTGATGGTGAAAAAATAGTTATTCGAATTCTTGATTATTCGATGAGTTTAACTGGTCTCGAAAATTTAGGCTTTTCGGAAAGTAATTTAACTAAACTGGAAAAAATGTTAGCTAACCCCAATGGTTTAATTTTAGTAACGGGCGCCACCGGAACTGGTAAATCAACCACCGTTTATTCTCTTTTACAAAAATTAAATAAAAAAGAAAAAAACATTATTACCGTCGAAGATCCTGTCGAAATGCGCCTCGAAAATATTAATCAAGTTCAAGTCTTAAGTGATATTGGCCTTACTTTCTCTCATACTCTTCGCAGTATTCTTCGTCAAGATCCTGATATTATCATGGTTGGTGAAATAAGAGACGATGAAACTGCTCGTATTGCAGTTAGAGCATCTATTACTGGTCATATTGTTTTATCAACCATTCATACTAATAATTCTCTAACTACAATTGAAAGATTACTTGATATGAATGTTGAACGTTATTTATTAGGTTCGGCTCTAACTGGTATAATTTCTCAAAAACTAGTTAAAAAGCTTTGTCCTAAATGTCGCGGCACTAGACCTACAACTAGTTATGAAAAAAAATTAATAAAAAAACACCTCGGTATCGAAGTTAATGAAATATACACCCCTGTAGGCTGTAAAGATTGTCATCATGGTTATTTAGGCCGTATTGCTATTCATGAAGTTTTAACTATTAACGAAGACATTCGTGATGCCATTACAACTAATCAAAATCGTAAAGATTTAAAAAAATTAGTCTATAATTCTAAAGAAGATATTACGACTATGTTTGAAGATGGTCTAGAAAAAGTAATCATGGGCTTAACAACCATGGAAGAAATCTTAAAAACTGTTGATATTGAAAGTGACAACGAATTAAATGTTTAAAAGGCTATTTGCCTTTTTTTATTTTCCCTAAATAACTAACTAATAAAATTATTATATATTCTAAAAATAAATACACAAGCATAATTTTATAAGTTAATACTAAATTATTTTTAAATATATAAAAACTAAAAGGAATTAGCATAATTATCAATAATAATATTAATTCTAACCCATTATCTTTAAAAAACTGTTTAGTTATCTTATATTTCTTTTCATAAATACTATTTACACATAAATATAAATTCATCACCATAAATAGATATTTATCGACAAAATCTTTTTCAAAAGAAGCAAAATAAAAGAATACTAATATTAAAAATAATAAATCTAATCGAAAAATCTTAAAAAAATTCTTCTTTAAATACTTCCCATTAAACTTACGATATTCTTTGATATTTAAATTTCTAAAAACACTAATTATAAAAAATAAAATCCAAGGAATAAATGTTAATAAAATTATATACTTATTTATCATAATTACCACCTCTTGCATAATGACAACCACAGTAATCTTGTCGATATAAATTATATTTCTTACTGTATTCTATACTCTTTTTATAGCCATCATTCTTTTTAAAATCCCCATATATATATTTAATTCCTACCTCTTTTTCAATACTTTCTCCTATTTTATTTATTATTTGACTATTTTTATGAGGACTAACTGTTAAAGTAGTTCCAAAATAATCAAAATTATTTTCTAAAGCTTTGACCGCGGTATTTTTCATCCGCAAATAAAAACATTTGCTACATCTAGCTCCCCCCTCCGGCTCTAATTCTAAACCTTTAGTCTCTTTAAGATATAATTCATTATCATATAAAGCTTCATAAAATTCAATCTTATTTTCCGGATTTTCTTTGTTAAAAGCTGATATAAACTTTATTTGTTCTTGTTTTCTTTTATTATACTCCAAAAAAGGTTCAATATTAGGATTATAATAATATACCGTTATTTTAAAATAATCTTTTAAAAAGTTAATAACTTGGGTTGAACATGGCCCACAACAACTATGTAATAATAATGTGGGTTTACCCTCTAATTTTTTAATAATATCATCTAATACTTTTTGATAATTCTTATTCTCCATCTTATTTCCCCCATTTAAATACCTACACTTTTATTATCAAAAGTTATAAATAAGTTATTTTCTGTTAAATAACTATCTAAATATAATGTCCCTTTTTTATTTTGGGCATCACTTGCTATTTTAGCATATATTTTAATATAATTATCTAATCTTTTCATATTAAGAGTATTTATATATACCATATTACCATCATTCATTCTTAATTTAAAGCGTTTATTATCAATAACAATATCTTCAATAATATCAGGATCATACTCTATTTCATTAATCATGCCGATAATATCAGGATTTATTTTTTTAAAAGTATCTCTAAACTCTTCTAATAAATCATTAGGCACATAATTTATTAAAGTTGGTATTCCCATATATTTATTATTATTTAAAACTTCTTTCCCATTACTTAACATAATCTTATTAGTATTGCGATTATAAAAAAGAGGGATTGCTTCTTCTACATCAATCGTAATTTTTCCCCTAAAAATATCTTTATTAACTTCGACATTCGCGACTAACTCTAAACTACCAATCTTTTCTTCTAATTTTCTAGAACTAGTTTTAATAAGCATAGGGTAATCTTTAATCCCTGCGGCTTCAATAATTTCATTATCAGTTAATAA
Source organism: uncultured Bacilli bacterium (assembly GCA_947627845.1). Classification (GTDB taxonomy): domain Bacteria; phylum Bacillota_I; class Bacilli_A; order RF39; family UBA660; genus Caccenecus. The sequence continues at coordinate 22,266 of CANQXQ010000006.1, forward strand.
TCTTGTATTATTTATATAAATATTTTTTATTCTAACTGTAAAAAAAGTATATAAAAGAGTTCCTATTAAATAAACAATTAATAGTAAAACAATTAAAGCTTTAAAATTTACTCTTACTTTTTTTACTGTTTTTTGCATCTTAATTCTTCCAATCAACTATTTCTTGTTCTAAAATTAAATCAACATTATATTTTTCTTTAATCTCTTCTTGTATTAATTTTATCAAACTTTTTATATCATTACTAGTCGCATTCCCTGCATTTACAATAAAGTTGGCATGTTTTTCCGAAACTTTAGCCCCACCAATTTGTTTTCCTTTAAGACCTGCTTCTTCAATTAATCGTCCCGCAAAATCCCCCTCCGGATTACGAAAAACTGAACCGGCAGATGGAAATTCTAAAGGTTGAGTTTCTTTTCTTTTACTACACCGTTTATTCATTATTTCTTGCGATTCTTCTTTGTTTCCTAAAGCCAGTTTAAATTTAGCTTCTAAAACAATAATATTTCTTCCTTTTAAATTAGTATAACGATAAGCATGTTCAATTTTATCTTTTAAAATTTCTTCAATTTCCCCAAGTTCATTTAAAATCTTAATACTTATTAAATTATCAAATAATTCAGCATTATAGGCCCCAGCATTCCCGACAATACTTCCTCCGACAGTCCCAGGAATATTTAAGGCCCATTCTAATCCAGTTAAGGATGCATTAACCGTTTCTTGGGCTAGTTTTCCCATCATGCATCCCGCCTCCGCTACAACAATGTTATCATTTATTGTAATATTATTAAACTCTAACTTAATAATTGCTCCTTTAAAATAACTATCTAAAATTACATTAGAACCTGCCCCAATAATAAAATATTTAATATTATTCTTTTTTAAATAATCAAGAATATTTATAAGACCATCTACACTTTTAACTTTAATTAAATATTTAGCCTTAACATCTAATTTATAAGTATTTGTAATATTAGCATTTTCTAAAATTATCACATCTTGTATATTATTCATTCATTAATTCCTCAATTTCTGTTACTATTGCTTCACTACTATCGGCTTTACCTAAATTTTTTAAATTCATTTTAATAATATCATATTGTTGTTTATCATTAAGTAATTCTTCTACCATTTTATATAATTTAGATCCATCTAAATCTTGTTCTAATACCATTTTTCCAGCATTATTATCGACAATCTCTTTCGCATTATAATATTGATGATTGTTAGCTACATAAGGACTAGGAATAAAAATAGCCGGTAAATTTAAAGCTAAAATTTCACTCATCGTACTAGCCCCTGCTCTCGTAATAATTAAATCTGCACTGCGCATTAAACCGGCCAAATTATCTAAATAAGGCACTATTTTTATATTAGAATTAAAATTAGTATCTTTAATAAAATCTTCATAATGCGCTCTTCCGGTAATATATAAAACTTGATAAGAACCTTTTTTACTATACTCTAAAAAACTTTTAAGTTTCGCATTAAGCGTACTACTGCCTAAAGAACCTGCGACCACAATAACTAACTTTTTATCTTCTAAAAAACCTAAATCACTTTTCTTTATTTTAGTTGTTGTTAAAGCTGCTTCTCCACAAGGATTACCGGTATAAACAACTTTTTTAGCACCCTTAAATTTATCTAAAGTTGATAAAAAAGAAACTGCGACTAAATTCGTATTCTTAGCTAAAGCTTTATTAGTTTTACCGACCACACTATTTTGTTCATGTAAAAATGTTTTTATTTTTAATTTTTTAGCGGCCTTTAAAACTGGGTAAGTTACATACCCCCCAAAACCTAAAACTAAATCTGGTTTAAATTCTTCCATTAATTTTAAACATTTATTATAAGCTTTATTTATTAAAAATACATTTCTAAAATCTTTTAAAATATTTTTCGAAAAACCATATATCTCTATACCCTCATACTTTATATTTCGTTTAGGAATTATTTCACTTTCCATGCGATTATGAGTTCCTATATATAATACATCTAAGTTTTTATCTTTACTCTTGAGTTTATCAATCACTGCTAAAGCTGGGTAAATATGTCCCCCTGTTCCCCCTGCACTTACAATTATGCGCATAAGATCACCTCTCAATCTATTATACTAATAAATTCCTAAAAAAACTATCATTTTTTTTCTTTTCAAGCTTTACCTACCAAAATAACCCTTTTAAAATCTTCATTAACCCTCCAACTCCATTAGTCATTAATTCACTTAAACCCTCACTAAACTTATTCCCAATCTTTGTAACTTTATTGGAATAATCTACCTTTTCTTCTTTTAAATAATCTTTTAATTCTACTATTTCTCCATTTCTTAAATCATCTTCAAACTTTGCCATAGCTTCTTTAGTCATTAAAGCTTTACTATTAGCTCTTGTCTCATAATACCCACTTTTATAGGCAATAATAAGCGCCACATAAACTAAAAATAATACCCCTAATAACTTAAAAAAGATACTTGTTTTTTTCTTTTTCATATTTCCCCCTTTATATATTTAGCTAGTGTTCCAGCAACTATCTTTAAAGTTCGATTAACTTCGGCAATAGTATTTTTTCTTCCCCCAACCTGTAAAAGCATTACATTCTCATCAAAATCTTGATTATAAACTCCATGATAGCCCGCTCCACCCCATTTACTAACTCCTTTAGATATACAACTATTAAACTTTTTAAGATCATTATCTAGCTTATTTACTATTTTTTCATTTTTAAGATAATTAGTATTATCTGTTCCCACCACCCACATAACTTTCGCATAAGCTATATCATCAATCATACAAGTAGTATTATCATAATCATTATCAGATAATTGAATATCAATAAAATATTTTAAGGAATTATTTTCATTTTTAGCATTATTAAGTAATATTCTTGATCCCCTATAACTTAAAGAATAATCAATATTATTCTCTTTTAAAACTTTAGCAACACTACTAAGTTCTACTAAAGAACTTATTCCCTCTTTTTTTAAATATTCTTGTAATATTAAACTAGCTTGGGTAATAACAGGATTAATATTATAAGAACTATAATAATTATTTGTATATTTATCAGTTTGAAAAGTATTATATATATATACTAAAGGTTTAGTATCTATAACTAAATCAGTTATATTAGAATTATCGCTACTTACTTTTTTATCTAAATATATATTAAATCCATAACTATTTTTATATAATAAATTACTATTAAAACTATACTTATCAATTATATTCCCAAAAGAATTTACTTTTATAATTTTTATCATATTATTACTTAAAAATAAATCTATATATATATTAACTATTATATTTAAACTAAATAAAATTAACATAAATATAATTATTTTACTTAATATAACTTTATATCTCGGTATTTTTATTTTTTTTCTAGCAATAAACCTTTTCATATTATCACCATCTATAACTATATTATATAAAATATATATTAAAGTTTATGTCGAAATAAAGCTAAAACAAAAAATATAGAGAATAACTCTCTATATAATAATAAATATACATGCCTACATTTGAATAAGAAGTAGTAATACGGACATGTTCTATTTTATAATACACACTCCTTGAATGAGTTTCACTCTTCCATTTATTGCTCCTATGTCGCAACAAATGGTTCTGTACTCGTTCCTTTTCCTGTGATACTTATATTAGCTTTCAGATTTATTACTGGACGCACCCCAGGCTCAGTCCAGCTCACGCGGTCGTAGCCGAGGGAGCCACCCGAATACACATCGAACACGAAAGCGCTGCCGTCAGAGCTATTATAGACATACGGAGACAAGGTCCAATAATACTGGTTAGTATATAGCCAATTACTTGAATTACTTGATCCATATATCATTCCCGCTAATGCTACTTCATCGGCTGTTATTAATGCTGCTGGCACTTCCAAAGCTCCATTTCCACTTCCTGCATCTGTATTTAAGGTATATAAATCATTTTTGTCACAGCTTAGATCTGGTGTTACACTTGTTTTACTATAAAATCTCTCTCTTGGTTTATATGCTGTCTTTGTTGTACTTGTTCCATTTCCTGTATAACTACTATCTGCTGTTGATACTCTTCTATCATTACAAAATCCGGTACTTCCACTTATTTTACTGGTATAACTGTTTAAATTTGTTCCATACCACTTTGTTACTTCATCTGCTATTGTACTTTTTCCGCCTTTATTACTATGTGTTTGACTATAATCACTTGATCCTTTTGTTCCATAATAATAACCTACATATGTATTATCTCCATAATCTGTATTATATGCGATACTCGATACTGCATTTGTTGCAGTTCCTGTTGTATCTGTACAACTATTTGAATTACACTGGAATATTACTCGGAGTGTTCCGTCACTATTTATTCTTATTATTCTCCATGTCTTTCCTGCGAATCTTAACCAATTATCTGTGACATTTCCTCTAAATACATATGTTTTATCTCCATTTTCTGGGTATGAATACAATGTATTACTTATTGAATCACTTCCAGCTTTTCCGAATGAGCCTTTTTCTAATGAAGTATCTATTGTATATTTACTTCCACCTTTGGCTGCCTCTAATTTTGCTAATGTTTTTTTAGATAAACTTTCTTTTACAAAATACAAATAACATTTACTTCCTTTTTTTAATTTTCCTATGACTAGATTTCCTTCACTATCTGTTGCTAATGTTACATCATCATGTTGTTTTGAATCTGTTGTATAACAATAACTATTTTCTTGATCTATCTCATAACCTGCTCCCGGCATTTCAGTTGTTTCTACTCCATCTTTATACATTGCTATAGTATTTAAATCTGGTAATTTATAATTTATTGTTCCTGTCATTAATGGTATACTCTCTGTATTCCTATAACTTGCTTTACTTGGTAATATATTTATTAATGTAAGTATACTTGCTGCTATTATTACTCCTATTACTATATACTTATACTTATTATTACTGGTTTTTAATTTTTCTAGTTTCATGTTCTTTTCCCTTTCTATCAATCATATTATAATTTTCTAACTTATATTTAAATTATATATTCTCCTATACTCAAAGTCAAGAAAAATGTCAACATTTCGGCACTAAAATTTTTTTTAAATAATTTAATGAGACAATTATTTTGGTGATTAAAATGAATTATAAAGAACGTATGAATGAAATAAGAACAATAAATGATATAAGCCAAAAAGAAATAGCTAAAGTTTTAGGAATTTCAGCCTATACCTATAGCCACTACGAAACAGCTGATACAATAATTCCTTTAAAACATTTAATTGCTTGTTGTGATTACTTTAAAGTATCTGTAGATTATATTTTAAATTTAACTAATCAAAAAAAATATGCTAATTCTAATAAAGAATATAACTTAATTGTAAGTGGTAATAGACTAAAAGCTTTTCGTAAAGAAAATAAAATTACTCAAAACACTTTAGCTAAAAAAATAAATATTGCTAGATCTATGCTTTCAGAATATGAAAAAGGTCATTATTTAATTTCAATTCATTGCTTATATTCCATTTGTAAAAAATATAATATTTCTGCCGATTACTTACTGGGAAGAATTGACAGTCCTATATACTTAAAATAACTATTTACAAATCTATAAAAAACATCATTTACTTAATTAAGTTTAAATGATGTTTTTTTATTTCTTTAACATTATGTCAAATCTGGAATCAATTCCATTTTGGCCAATTTCCGGCTAATCTGGAATTAACTCCATTTTCGCCATATTTTAAAAAAATAAATCGTTTAAAGCTTCACTTATTATTTTACTAGTTAATTCTACAACTTCTTTAACATTAGGCGTAGTATATAATCTTTTATCTTTTTCATAAACCAAAGGTACTCCTATCGCTATAACCGGAATATTAAATGTTTTACTATCTATTTTTTTATTATCTTTAATTGCACTTCCGGGAATAATCCCCGTATTATTTATTTCGATAAAATTATTTAAGTTTTCTTCTTTATTAGTCGCTAAAGCATCAATCATAATAATCACCGATGGCTTTAATTTTTTTACGACCATTTCAATTAAACTAAAAGAACTAATTCCTGTTTTTTCGGTAACTTCCGGATTAAATAACGCAACTTTAGGTAAATTTAAAAAGTCGGTAAAATGATTAGTTGCCATTATTTTATTGGTGGTATAAACCCCTAAACTATCACAAATAATACTGGAATTGCCTAACCCAATAATTAAAGGTTTAGTTGGAGTTTCATTTTTAAATAAACTTTTCAAAATTTTCATTAATTCTTTTTTAATATTTTTTTCTTTTTCATAGAGTTTTTCAAAAGTAAAATTAATAGAAAAATAATCGCCTCTAATTCTTTTAACTTTAGCTTCATTATTATAGTCTACTTTAAAATGACTAACCCTATAACCCCGATAATTATACTCATCTATTTTATATAAATTATCTTTAATAATTTTTGAAGAATCCATAAATAATTTTTTCATAATAACACCAATATTATTATTACCTAAAAAAAAGAAGATATACTTTATCTGGTATAATTTTCTTCTAGCATTTCCCTTTTAATTCTTGTAATTATTTCTAAAACATTTAGTCCTTCTTCTTTATATTTTTTTACTATTTCTATTAAACTATTAAGAGGATTATCTAATTTTAATCGATAATCTATAAGCTTTAATTCTTCATTTAATAATTTAACTTTTGCAGCACTTAAATTATTATATTCTTCTTTAAACCATTCTAAATCAATACTCATAAATATATTTTCTAAATAATAATAATTTGGAAGTATTCCATAATCAAAATAATAATCATAAGATTTTCTCAATAATTTTATAAGGTTATTAACTAAATTATTAACTTTTTTAGTTTTCATATATTTTTTTAAACATTCTCTTTCTTCCAAACTTAAATGTTTAATTAATATATTAACTATGAAAGAATCTATAAAATCTTGATTAAATAAAATGTTCCAATTATAAGAAGGATAAATATTATATTTTTGTTTTATATTACCTAATATTGAACGAACTTCTTTAGCACTTAATTTACCATCAAAATATAACTCTATTTTTTCCAAATTATCTTTAGATAAATTATTTAGTATTTCATCTAATATTTTTCGCTTTTCTAAATTATTTACATCTTCTTTTAAAATATATTCATAAATATCTAAAGCTCGTTTTTTTGTTTTTGGCGTTATTCTTCTTTCATATTTTTTATTGATATTTATTAAAATTGAATGCGTTTCTTTAGCACTTAATTTATCATCAAAGTATAACTTTATTTTTTCTAATCTATCTTTAGGTTCATTATTTAATATTTCATCTAGTATTTTTCTTTTTTCTAAATTATTTACTTCCTCTTTTAAAACAAATTCATAAATATCTTGAAATTTCTTTCTTCTTACTAGCTTTTTGGAAACTCTATTTTTATATTTATCTCTTAAATTGTTTAATATAGATTTGACGTCACAATAATTTAATTTATCATCAAAGTATAACTCTATTTTTTCTAATCTATCTTGAGGCTCATTAGTTAATATTTCATCTAGTATTTTTCTCTTTTCTAAATTATTTACTTCCTCTTTTAAAACATATTCATAAATATCTTGAGATTTCTTTCTTCTTGCTAACTTTTGGACAACTCTATTTTCATACTTCTGTTTTATATTATTTAATATAGGACCAACTTCTCTAGCTTTTAGTTTTCCCTCAAAATATAACTCTATTCTTTTTAATCTCTCTTCAGGTTCATTACATAATATTTCATCTAATATTTTTCTGTTTTCTAAATTATTTGCTTCATCTTTTAAAATATATTCATAAATATCTGAAGCTCGTTTTCTACTTTTTGACTTAAAAGTTTGTTTGTTTGAACTATTTAAAGTCTCTTTATATTTATAGCGAAGATAACTTAATCTTCTTTGAGTAATATATCTTTTTTCATGATCATCTAGTTTATCTTCATAATATAATCTTATGTTTTTTTGATCTTCTTCACTTAATTTTAATAATAAATTATCAACAATCTTTCTCTTCTCAAGATTATCAGCATCTTCTCTTAAAATATATTCATAAATATTAGCAAAATTATGCTTTTTATTAAGCTCTGAAATTGGAATATTATTTTCTTTAAATAATTCATATTTTGCACGAATTTTTGATAATTTATTTACCACTTTAGTTTTATTTGCTTTTGTTAAAGATCCATCAAAATAAGCCTTAATTAAATTAAGTATATCTTCCTTTTCTTGTCCGAGCATTTCATCTAAATAAAGTCTTTCTAGTTCATCATAAGCTTTATCTTTTAAAATATATTCATAAACGTTTTTATATTTAGTTAATCTTTGTTTTTTTATTTTTTCGTTCTTATCATTTAAAAATTTATTTTTTAAAAAGTAAATATAATTTCTAGCTTTCATTTTTAAATCTTTACTTTCCAGTTTATTAATAATATATAATTTTATTAAAGCAATACCTTCTGGTTTTTGTTTAGCTAAAAATTCCTCTAGCTCTTTTCTTTTATCTAGATCATTTTCTAAATTTCCTAAAAATAAAGCATAAATATCATGATAACTTTTTTTATTTCCCGACTTTGTTGGCTGATAATTATCAATACGCTCATAGTCAATTGCTAATTCTTGCAAATCTTCTTCAATTTGCATTATTTTTTCAATATCTGTTAATTTATTTTTAAAATATAAATCAAAATCAGTTTTATTAAAATTATTTACTGCCAAAACTAAATCCAATAATTCTCTTTTACTAGGGTCATCTTTACTATTTTTTAAAATATAATCATACATATCATATGTAGCTATTCTTTTTTCAACATAACTTTGTAAATGTTTTAAAGACCAAAATACATCTGGTGTTTTTGGACTTTTTCCTTGTAAATATAAACTTAATTCTTCTTTTTTATCAACCATACTATAAGCTCTAATAACTAAATCTTTTTTAGCTAATGAATTAACAGCCCCCACTTCAATTACTTCCATTAAAGCATTAATTAAATCAGCAAAACTTTGAATTAAAAAGTACTTTTGGTGACTTTCTTTTTTTATTTCTTCTTTTTCTTCATAAACAACATTTTTAATTTTACTATATAAACTATTAAATAAAGATTTATCTTGAACATAAGAGTTTTTTAAACCATTGTATCTCATAAAATCTTCTAATAATTTTTGTAAATTTTTTAATGAATAATTAAATACCACCATGTCAAATACTTTTCTATTAGTGTCCCTAAATAATTTAATATACTCATTATAAATATCTGTAAAAGTATCATATTTACTTAAAATAAATTTTAATTTTTTAAAATTATCTGTCTTTTGTATATAACTTACTTGGCTCTTTGAAAAATTTCCAAAATTCCAATCTAATCCCATTATTTTTGTAACATAACTGCCTATTTTTATAACCCAACTAATAGATTTATTTTGAGGTCTTAAAGAAAGTTCTAAATCATATTTACCATAAGCTAAATCTCTTAATTCCTTATTCGTAAAATCTAAAGCTCCTAACGCTTGAATGATCATATTAAAAGTTTTAGATTTATTTTTTAATTTAAAAAAATATTCCTCATCAAAATTTATTTTATAATTATCTAACATTTCATAAAAAGCTTCTAAAGTTTTTAAATAAGAATTACTTTTAATACTTAAAAATAAATAATTTTCTAAAATGGCGACATTCCTATCATTACAATTTATCTTAATAACTTTTTCAAATCTTTTTTTAACTTCCTTTACAAATTTATCTATATTAAAACTTGGCATTTCGGAAGCAATTTGTTTAAAAATATGGATCCACATTTCCCTACTTACTTTTAAAAAAGCAAATTCCTTTAGTAAGGCCTCAATATTTTCTTCTAAAATTAATTTATCTATTCTACTTATTTTACCTTGTATAAATAAATCATTAATAAACTGTTCCATAAACCCTCCATATTTCCATAAAATATTTTAACATAATCCTCTACAAAGTCAATAATATTCTATTTTTTTATAAAAAGCATATAAATATAATAAAAAACTTGAAAAAAGCCTAGTTTTTTGATAGAATTGATACTGAATCAAAGGAAGGAGTGTTCCCATGGCAAATATTAAAAGCTCTAAAAAAGCCATTAAAGTAATCGCAAAAAAAACTGAAAACAACCATGAACTTAAAGCTAGAGTTAAAAATTTAATTAAAGAAACTGAGAAAGCTATTTCAAATGGTGAAAAAGAAACTGCTACTACTTTATATAAAGATGTTCAAAAATATTTAGACCAAGCAACCAGCAAAGGTTTTATTAAATCTAATACATCTGATCGACAAAAGAAAAGATTATCAAATAAAATTAAGAATATGAAGTAACATTTATTGTGAACTTCTTTTTTTTTTGCTATACTAAAAACAGGTGGTAATATGAAAAAATTAGTTATTCCTTTTATATGTATTTTAAGTATTCTTATTGTTTTATTAAATATTGATAAAATAACTACTTCCCTAACTAACTTTTTATATCATCCCCAATTTAATAAATTAGATCAAGCTAATAATTATTATAAAAATACTACTTATGCTTTTGCATCTACCACTAATAATTTTACCCCTTATGGTAAACAAGACTTATTAAATATTATTTATACTATCATCAATAATGGTACCAATACTTTTAGTTTTTATTGTCCTCGTTCTTATAAAAACTGTTTAGATGATCTTGATAATCTCGGTAATAGAATTACTCATCTTAATAATTTTGTTCATCCTTTTAATTCTTCCGCAAGTATTGAACCCACTATTTATGCCGATGGCGAAATTAATATCAAAGTTAATTATTTATATACGAAAGAAGAAATAGCTAAAATAAATACCGAAGTAACTAACCTAATTAATACTTTAATTACTCCTGATATTACTGAAGATTATGATAAAATTAAAACTATTCATGACTATATAATTAATAATACTAAATATGATTTAACTAGTAATAAAGATTTAAAAAGTAATACTGCTTATGGAGCTTTATTTAATCATCAAGCAACTTGTAATGGTTATACTGATTTAATGGCTATATTCCTATCAAATATGGGGTACGAAAATATTAAAGTCGCGACCACTAGTAATGAAAATAATTCCGAGGGTCATGTCTGGAACGCTGTAAAAATAAATGATGAGTGGTTGCATTTAGATCTTACTTGGGATGACCCGGTAAGTTCTGATAATAAAGATTATTTATATCATAAATATTTTTTAATTAATACTGCCGAGTTAGTTATAGCTGATAGTAATATTACTAGTTTAGAACATCAATTTGATCCCACTATTTACCCCGAATAACTAACCACGTCTAAAAGGCGTGGTTTTCTCTAAGCCTATAAGGCTTTAATATTTACCAGCACACATACGAA
>CANQXQ010000007.1 GCA_947627845.1 uncultured Bacilli bacterium
CCATAATAATTAAATCAATATCATTATTATCACTAACTATATTTATTGCTTCTTTTCCATCACTTGCTTCTAATACTTCATAATGTTCCAGTAATAAATATTCTTTAATAACATTTCTAATTAACTCTTCATCATCGCATACTAATATTTTCATGAGTGCCTCCTAGAACTATATTATAACAGAAATGTGATAAAAATATGAAAAAAAAAGAATGTTTTCCATTCTTTTAATAACCAATCAAGCAACTTTGACCTTTACTATTGTAAAAATCTCTTAGCTCTCCTCCGCTAGTTGGTAATTCCGAACCTACTTCGGCGACTAATTCTTCATAACTTATAATTTTCGTAATAATTAACGTATGATCTTCATCTTTAAATTCATAAGGACCCGTAATTTGTTTGTATGTTATTTCCGTGTTAGTTGTATTTGTTTTTAAATTATTGTATTCTTCTTCACTTAAAGTAAAGGTATAAGTTCTAATTCCTACTTTATTAAATTCTCCATCATTTAACCCTAACTTTGTTAGCACACTATAATCATTAGTTTTGGTACTACAATTTAAATATAAATCGGCATAAGTATCACTAACTATTAATTTAGCTTTTACTAAAGTTTCATTGTTAGCTTCATCTTTAACAATTATACCTATTTCATATTCTCCCGCTTTAGTTAAAGCCTCTTTTACTTTATCTTCATTTTCATAAGCATAAGAACATTCGGTGGCATCTTCACAAGACGCAATAAAGCTTTTTATCTCTAAATTACCATTAACTCCGACTCTAACATCTTTAGTCTTAACTTCTGGTTTAGTTGTATCTACGACAGTCGCCGAACCCCGATATGTTCCCTTATCTATACAACTAATACTAAAATCATATTTAGCTCCTATAGTATCACTTTTTAAATTAGATACATCTAAAGAACAAGTATTTTTATCAATATTTTCAAATATTGCATAATCATCTATATTTAAAGATATCTCTTGTCCATATTCAATTTGCATATTTTTTAATATCACTTTTGATTTATTGGCCGTATTTAAGAATATATAAACTCCTACCCCAACCGCGGTTAAAGCTAAAACTATAATAATTATAAAAATCAATATATTAGTTTTCTTACCTGAATTATTTCCATTACTATCTAAATTTTCACTAGGATTAGGAATATTATTTACTGGTGGAACAGTTCCAATTTCATTTAAAAATGGTGTTTCATTACTATTATTAATAACTTCTGGAACATCATAATTTAAAGGTGCAACCGGCTCAAGAGGAACATTTTCTCCTGTAGGTGCAACATCACTTGTCGTATTATCAGTTGTGGCATTTAAATTTTCATTCATATTTAAAGCTTCCACATTACTAGACTCTTCCATCGGAGGTATAGGTGGTACAGGAATATTACCATTTTGATTATTACCGGCACTACCTAAAGATATTGAATTTAATTCGTCATTATTATTCATTTCTACAGCCCCTTATCATATATAACAATTATAAACTAAAGAAAAGAAAAACACAAGAAAAAAATACGATTTCCCGTATTTTACCGTATTTTAAATCTCAAACTCTACTTCCACTATAGCATCACCAACATAAGAATCATTAATTGATACTCCGGCATCTTTTACCAATTTATATTTTCCTGGTTCTAATTTGCCATAGGCGCTTTCCCAATTAATGTCCATTTCAAGTTTATTATCTTTATTAACTAAATAACCTATAAGGTGATGCCACCCTTCACCTGTCCTTAAAGATTTCCATTTATCATCTTTATATACATAAATATCATAATCTTCCCCGTAAGTGTGCTCTTCTTCTTTTTCCGTATCAGTAATAATTATTGTACATCCTGTATCAGTTAGTGTTCCCTCTTTAATAATCATTGAGGTATTTTTTAAATATTTTCCCAGTTTATATTTATTGCCATTTACTTTATAATCTCTAAATGAGAAATATACTCCTCCTAAAATACCTACGACTAATATAACAGTAATTATAATTAAGATTGTTTTTTTCATCTAAATCCACCCTATCTATAAGATAGAATAACATAAAAAATTTATCTTAGCAACTAATATTATTTTTCTAAGACAAGTATCGCCTGATCTTCATCAATTACTAGTTCATCTAATTCTAAAATTGGATTTTCGCCTATAACTTTATCATATGTCTCACCATCTTTTAATAAATGCAAAACAATTTCAAAATTAACTGGCTCAACATTAACTAATTCTTTATTTTCTCTATAAGTTACAATGGGTGAACGATATTTATCTCCCCATCTTGTTAATTTTACACCATATGGATTATCTGAACTTCTAAATGATGTATAATCATGAACACTTACCTCTAATAGTAAATAATCTAATATTCCATAAGTAGTTGAATATTTTCTAATATCATTATAAGCTTTATAAGCACCATTTAAATAAATACTATATTGACCTGGTGCCACTATTTGTGCATGTAAAGTATTTCTCTTACCCTTCTTATTCCACTCTTCACTTTTAATTCTATTATCAACCGAATTAGCAAATAGATAGCCCTCAGTATAATAGAACTCTCCACATTCTCCTAATCCAGTTTTAAAGAAAACTTCTAAATTTTCAAGACTTTCATTCCGTCTAGTGATTACATAATCAAATTTACGATCAGTTAGATAAGTAAAAAAGGCTTTAATTTCGTCGAAATCTTCTCTTTCCACAATCATTCTAGCCCCATCTGTAGCATTTTCACCTGGTGTAAAAGTTATGGCATTAACTAAATCTTCATATTTAACATCATAGTAATTTAAAATATAAGCTTGCATTTCCCCAATACTTAAATTAGTAAATCCTGTCTCTTCCATCTTATTTAAATAAAGAGGATCTATATCAGATTGAACTATTTTTTGAACTGGAACATATTCTCCCTCTGGAACCATTCCTAAATTTGGTGTAAGTCCTACAAATGGTAATTCTAGCTCTTCATTATCATAATCATTTGTTTCATCTTCGGTAGGATTATCTATATCACCATCATTTGTCACTTCATTTTCTTCGGGAGCCATAGCATTTAAAGGTTTTTCCTCTTCTATAACATCTTCACTTGGTACATTTTCTTCAATTTTATCTTGTGAATTATCTTCTGGCTCTAATTCTTTTGGTTCTAATTCTTCCGGATTTATCTCTTCTGAATCTAAAATATCATTTGCTTCATCATTTGTTTTTTGATCACTAGGAGCTAAACTAATATAAGGATGTAATAAATCTAAATCATTATTTATACTATATATTTTCTTATCTTCTTTCTGATCTTTAATATCTCTTTGACTAGTTGAACTAACTTGGGTTGATATTAAGCATGATAAAGCTAAAACTCCACATCCAATATTTTTTCTAATTCTAGAGTCTTTTAAATAATTTTTTAAGATTAATAAAACTTTTTTATCTTTAATATCATTTAATTTCATAATTTTTCCCCCAAACGTCAAGATTGTACCATACAATTATATTATTGTCAAATAAAAAACTTAAAGCCCAAAAAAAAGAAGATTACTCTTCTATTAAATTTGTTTTAGTTTGTTCTAATATTATTTCTTCTTGACGATAATTTAAGGCTAACCCAATCGTAAAAATAAATGATAATAAATAAAACCAAATCATTAAAACCACAATACTCGCTAAATTACCATAAAAGACATCATAAACTGCTAAATTAGTGGTATAAAATGAATATATATAAGTAACAACTATAAACCCAATTGTTGTAAATATAGCTCCTTTATTTACTCCCTTACTAGGTATTTTTTTATCCGGTGCCATTGTAAAAATTATTTTAATAAAGATAAAGATTATAAACCAAGAAACTGGACCTTTTAATACATTTATAACTAAAGTTATATTAGTAATTAACTTTTGACTTAAATCCATTAATTGAAACATTTCCACTAATTTATTACCAAATACATTAAATATAAGTAAGAAAATAAATAATATAATGATAATTAAAAGCATTAATATGGCTTTTAATCTTCTTTTAAAGAACCCAGAATTTTTAATTCCATAAATTGTATTAGAACTAACAATTATCGAAGCTGCTCCATTAGAAGCAATAACATACGCTACAATTAAAGTAATAAAGAAATTAATATCAGGTCTAATTACCATATTAGTTCCCAGTAACATATTCGCAAAATCAACACTAAAAGCTTGCGCAATATAATCTGAAATAAAGTCCATTGATACATGTAAAACACTAGCTATATAAGTTAATATTGTTAAAGTTGGTACTAGCGATAAGACAAAAGCAAAAGCTAAATGACCTGGTAATATTTCCATTTCTGGTCGTTTAATTATTTTAAAGAAATTACTAGCTCCCCTTTTTAATTTATTCTTCATTTTCTTCCTCCGAAGATTTTTTCTTACCCTTTTTCATTTCATCAGTTGCTTCTAAAATTGCATCTTCAATAGTTTTAATACTATCTGTAATCATAGAATAACCAAATTCTGCTCCATAATCATAAGGAAGTTTTTTAAATTCTTTATTTAATTTATGAATATAATTAGTTACTTGTTTTTGAGTATAACCTACTAAATAAATTAAAAATTCATTCCCATCAGTTCGCATAATATCACTATTATCAAGTTGCGTTTTAATCAGAATATTAGCTGCACTTCTAATTTGTTTATCGCCCTCTTCATAACCTAAAGTATCATTAATAAATTGTATATTATTTAAATCAATGATAATCATTGTTTGAGGGTAAATTGTATTATTATTCCAATTATTAATATATTCGTTCAAGTAGTTGCGGTTCTTTAAACTTGTAAGTTGATCTACAAACTTTATTTTATTTTCTTTTTTAATCTTTTTAGCTACTCTAACTCTTTTACTACTTTTATAAAAGATAATAAATATTAACCCAAAAGCCCCAATTGTAATTAAAATATATGTAGCTATTGTTCCCAGTAAATTACCTGTCTTAACAGTTAAATTGTGAGAATACATTCCTTTATAAACCATTTCTGTACTATCTAAACTCATTACATATTTTGTAAGTAACTTATAAAAAGCACTACTAGTTTTAGATTTAAAATTATATTCTTGATTTATCGTTCCACTAAATCTTTCGGTATAATTATCTAATTTATCTTTTTGATATAAATTAAAGATATTTTCATCAATAACAATAATAACATCTTTTTTATTAAGTTTGGCTAAATCTTTTTCATCATCATAAGTCTTTAATTTAATTCCCTTAATATTACTTAAATAATTATTTATTTTACTACCTTTTTCAACATAAACTTCTTCATTAACTAAACTATTAAGAGAATTAACTACTAAACCATTACTAGATCTTGCTACTACACTATATTTAGTTAAAATTTTAGAATCAATAGAATGATAATTACTATCAATATTATAATAATCAAAATATAAATCTACATTTCCTTTATTAATTGCTTTTTTAAAAGCATTTAAATTACGATATTTGGTATAATTAAATTCAATATTACTAAACTCACTGAAATCATATAAATACATGGCTACAATTCCCCCATAATTGCCACTCATTAAAACTTCATAAGGGCTATTGTTAACTAACCCATATTCATAAGTAACACTTTGCATAGCATCTACTTCCGTATCAGTTATAC
This sequence comes from uncultured Bacilli bacterium, assembly GCA_947627845.1. Lineage (GTDB taxonomy): Bacteria > Bacillota_I > Bacilli_A > RF39 > UBA660 > Caccenecus. The sequence goes on from CANQXQ010000007.1 coordinate 5,649, forward strand.
CTAAAGCCGTAGTAAATAAATTAAATTCTGCTCTTTTCTTATAAGCATCTAAATTATCTTTCCACATATTATAATATTTAATTAAAATATTATATAAAGGATTATCTTCATTACCACTAATTGTATAATATAATTTAACATCTGATAAATGATGAATTATATAATAATTATTAGTTAATATCTCATCTAAATACATCGTTAAAGGAACAACCATATAATTAATATCAGTTCCCTCTTTAAAAGCATCTAATAATTCTGTTTTATTTTTATAACTTACAAAAGATATCAAACTACTATTACTAAAAAAACTACTTATATAAGATAAATCGGTATTTATAAGTCCTATTTTTTTATTATTATAATCCGTATAACTAGTAATAATTTCATCATTTTTACTTACTAAAACATAATGATCTTTATAAAATATTTTATCATTATCATTTAAACTAGTTTTAACTCCTAAACTAAGCCCACTTACATTTTCACCATAATTAAAAGTTACGGGATTTATTTGTAATTTATATTCTAATTCTAAATCATTAATAAAATCATAATAAACACCCTGTCCAACATTACCAAAAATATTAACATCATTTACCACATTAACATTTAAAACTGTATTAATATTATTATTAATCCATTTTTTTTCACTAGCGGAAAGTTTATTTTCATCTGTTAAAATATTATAAGTTATAATCCCTGTTATTACTACCAGTAAAATAACACTAATAGTTATTATAACATTCTTTTTATTTTTCATAAAAACCTACTCTTCTTCTGTTATATTATTTTGAACCCACACTATTCCCCCGGTTCCCCCTACATTATGAGAACCAGTTAAACTAAAACCATCGGCATTTTCTGTTTTATCGGCTTTTATTTGATATTCTAAATCATAAAAGCTTTGGGTATTTTCATCAAATAATTCTAAAGATGCTAAAGCTTTACTTTGGGCATCAACTAAATTAGTTCCCGCGGTAAAAGTAAGGGTAATAATAATTCTTTTACCACTTGTCTCAATTTTTGCTTCTTCAATTTTTTCATCTTCTTCTAACGAATTAACAATACTATTAATTGTTTGGGAAGTGAAAGGATGATCCTCAATTCCATCTAATCTATCGCCATATTTTGAACTATTTGTTCCTACAAAATAAGTAAAAACAACAATAGAAATTGCTATTACACAAGCAATTAATATTAGTAATAAAACTAATAATACACTATTTTCTTGCCAAAATTTTTTTAATTTTTTCATGCTATCTCCTCTTACGAACTATATTATAACATTAATTATAAAATCTCGCAATTTATAATTACTTTACTAAAATTTACATTAAAAAAGTAAATAGTTTACAAACTATCTACTATTTCTTTAAACTTCTCTTCATTCCAAATTTCAATACCCAGAGCTTGGGCTTTATCATATTTACTTCCGGGGGCCTCTCCAACGATAACTACATCCGTATTTTTACTGACACTATCAATAGTTTTACCTCCATAAGACTCTAATAAACTTTTAATTTCTTCTCTACTCATAAAACTAATAGTCCCAGTTAGAACAAATTTTTTATCGGTAATTAAAGGATGATTAGCCACTTCCCCACCTATATAATTCATATTAACTCCTAAATCTTCTAAAGTATTAATAAGTTTCATATTACTTGGATTTGCAAAAAAGGCCACAATATTTTCGGCTAAAATATCACCAATATCACGAATAGTTATTAAATCATCATAAGTTGCATTACTTAAATTAGCCATATTTTTATACGTACTAGCTAGTATTTTAGCATTTTTAGCTCCAATTCCATTAATGCCTAATCCAAAAATTAAATGTTCAACACTATTGTTTTTAGACTCTTCGATAGCTAAAAGTAAATTACTAACTTTTTTATGACCATACCCCTCTAAAGCAATAATATCATCGCGATAATTTTTTAAATTATAAAAATCAGGAATAGTTTTTAAAAAACCCTCATTATAAAAATCTTCAATTATTTCATCTCCAAGTCCATCAATATTCATCGCATTATGACTTGCAAAATGAATTAAACCCTCAATATTCTTTTTAGAGCATTCGGAATTTACACAGAAATAATCGACATTTCCTTTTTTTACTAATAATGAACCACATATTGGACAATTTTTAATCATTTGAAAAGGCTTTTCTAAACCCGTTCTCCGCTCTAATTTTGGTTCTACTACTTCTGGAATAACATCTCCGGCTTTTTTAATGGAGACAATATCACCAATTCTTAAATCTAACTCCCGGCAATAATCTTCATTATGTAAAGTTGCTCGCGAAATAGTTGAACCCATGACTAAAACTGGTTCTAATACGGCATTAGGTGTGATTTGCCCCGTTCTACCTACTGTAAACTTTATATCTTTAAGTTTAGTTAAAACTTCCTCGGCTGGAAATTTATACGCCACTGCCCATCTTGGGTATTTAACCGTGGCCCCTAACTCTTGTTGCATCGCTATATTATTAACTTTAATAACAACGCCATCTATTTCATAAGGTAAGTTTTTTCTTTTAGTAGTATATTCCCTAATATATTCCATTATTTCTTGTTCATCTTTAACTAAACGCGACGCCGGATTAACTTTAAAGCCTAATTCTTCCATAAAATCTAAGGCTTCTTTATGAGTTTTTAAGCCATAATCTAAAGGATTAGGTAAATGATAAATCCAAGTATCTAAATGTCTTTTCGCAGCAATTTTAGGATCTAATTGTCTAATCGAACCCGCCGCGGCATTTCGCACATTCTGTAATTTTACTTCGCCATTTTTTTCTCTTTCCCGATTTAATTTTTCTAAAGTAGCTTTATTCATATAGATTTCTCCTCGAACCTCTATATCAATATCTCGCTTTAAATCTAAGGGCACTGTTTTAATTGTTTTAACATTATGGGTAATATCTTCCCCTATTACTCCATCTCCTCTAGTCGCCGCAAATACTAATTTGCCATGTTCATAATGTAAAGATACACTTAAGCCATCAATTTTAGGTTCACATACATATTCAGGATTAAAACCAGCACTTTTTATTCTATTGGTAAAATCATTTATTTCTTCTTCATTAAATACATTAGCTAAACTTATCATTGGTATTTTATGTCTTACTTTTTCAAATTTATCAATAGCTTCCCCACCCACTCTTTTAGTAGGACTATTAGGATCACTAAACTCGGGGTATTTTTCCTCTAAAACCATTAACTCTCTTAAATATTTATCATATTCTTGATCACTTATAGTGGGATTATCTAAATTATAATATTCATAATTAGCTTTTTTAAGTATCGCTGTTAATTCTTCAATTCTTTGTTTTATCTCATCCATATTAACCCCAAAGTTTCTTTGGGTATTCACCCTTTTCTATTAAATTATTAATTGTCTTTTTAAGTTCTTCTAAATCATTTTTATAAGTAATACCTACCCATTTAGCTTGTGTAGGCACAAGTTTAATATTTATAACTTTCTTTTTCATTGCTTCATCTAAAACACTAGGTAGTAAATATTCTATTGTATTCAAATCTTTATCTTTAAAAAATTCTTTAATATCTTCTTTTAGATAATCAAATATATTTGGTCTTAAAGCATACATAAGCATTGATACCGGTACTTCATCATCTAGTATATATTCTTCATCTTTTTCTAAAGCTGTAGCGTATATTTTCTTATTTTTTCTTTCCACTGTACATTCCACTATATCAGTTAAAATTCCTTTATTAGTAAAACAAATACCTCTTTTAACTATTCCCTCTTTAGGAATAGTATTACCAATTTTATAACCAATGACTCCAAAATCCTTACTCTTATCTAAAAAATCACTCAAATCTTTAAAAGCTTCCCTACCATAAAAATCATCCGCGGAAATTACGGCAAAATCTTCTTTAACTGCCTCTCTTGCACAATATAAAGCATGAGCAGTTCCTAGAGGTTTTACTCTTTCTTTAGGTACCATAATATCACTAGGTAAATCATTTAAATCTTGATAAACATAAGTAATATCTATTTTCTTTTCAATTCTTTTTCCTATAGTTTCATGAAAAGCTTGTTCCATTTCTTTTTTAATAATAAATACTACTTTATTAAACCCCACTTTTATAGCATCATAAATAGCATAATCAATAATAAATTCGCCATTAGGTCCTATCGGTTCAATTTGTTTTAAACCACCAAATCTACTTCCCATTCCGGCGGCCATAACTACTAAAGTCTTTTTCATTTTGCCTCCTTTTAAATTATACCATTACTCCCCTAATAATACTATAATTTCTGTATGCCTTTATAATTCTTCATTAATTTTCTAATTCCAAAATTTCTGGCAAAAGCAACACTAACAAATTTATCATCAACCCCAATAACTACTCCCTGACCATAAATATTATGTCTAACTATATCACCATTTTTAAATTCTACATTTTGGTCAGAATACATATCTTTTTTATCAATTACTTTTTCTTCTTTAATACTTAAATTACTTGTTTCTAATACTTCTTTATTAATTTCGTTAATAAATCTTGAAGGTATATTTGTATTAGTTTTACCATAAAGCATTCTTCTTTTCGCATTAGTTAAATATAATCTTTCTTTAGCTCTTGTAAAACCTACATAGCAAAGCCGTCTTTCTTCTTCAATTCCCTCATCTCCCTCTAAAAAAGAGTTAGCATGGGGAAATATACCCTCTTCCATTCCAATAATAAAAACTACTTTAAACTCTAAACCTTTCGCACTATGTAAAGTCATTAAGGTAATTACTTCATCATCATCTTGATGTTCTGATATATCGGCAATTAAACTAATTTCATCTAAAAAATCTCCTAAATTAACTGAACCTGTTCTTGCCTCAAAAGAAGCCGTAATACTTTTAAATTCCATTAAGTTTTCTATTCTTAATTCACTATCTAAAGTTTTTTCAGTCTCTAATTCTTTTTTAATTCCACTTTTTTCTAATACATCATCAACTAATTCAGTTAAACTTAAACTTAAGGCATCATTCTGTAATTCATAAATTAAGTTTTTAAATTCTAATTCTCTACCCTCGCTTATTGCCTCAAACATTGACTTATTTTTCTCTAAAGCCACTTTTTCTAAATCATCGACAGTTTTATTACCAATCTTTCTTTTTGGTACATTAATAATTCTTCTTAAACTTATATCATCATGAGGATTATTAATAAGTCTTAAATAACAAAGTAAATCTTTAATCTCTTTACGATTATAAAAATAATAACTACCCACAACTTTATAAGGTAAATTATTTTTAATTAAAACCTCTTCTACATTTCGGGATTGCGCATTAGTCCGATAAAAAATAGCTATATCTTGATATTTATACCCCATATCTAATAGTTTTTTTATTTCTTCCACAATTAAAGTTATCTCATGCTTTTCATCATAACTTCGCATATACTTAACTTTTACACCCTCACCAAGTTCACTATAAAGTTCCATATCTTTTCTTTCTTTGTTATTTTTAATCATTGAATTAGCCGCGTCTAATATATATTTTGTACTGCGATAATTTTGTTCTAAAGCAATAACTTTTACATTATTATAATCTTTTTCAAAATTAAGTATATTTCTAAAATTAGCATTTCTAAATCCATAAATACATTGATTAGGATCCCCCACTACAAAAACATTATGATATTTGGCCCCTAATAACCTACTCATTTTATATTGAACTTCATTCGTATCTTGATATTCATCAATTAAAATATATTTAAAATGTTCTTGATATTTATCTAATACTTCTTTATCTTTTTTAAATAATTCGACTGGTAAAAGTAGTAAATCATCAAAATCAACACTATTATTTTTTCTTAAAGTTTTTTGATATTCTTGATATACCTCTTTCGCGGCTATTTCCGCCTCGGTATTAAAAAATTTAGCAATATCACTATCTGTTAATAATTCATTTTTAATAAAACTTATTTTATTACGAATAAAATAAGGACTTATCTCTTTAGGATCATAATTCAAGTTTTTCATTATTTTTTTAATTAAACTTATGGCATCATCAGAGTCTATTATCGTGAAATTTTTATCTAAATTTAACTTATCTAAATTCTCTCTAATAATCTTTAATCCAAAAGAATGAAATGTCCCTACAAAAACATGATTATCAGGCACTAATATATTTAACCGATCTCGCATTTCTTTTGCAGCTTTATTAGTAAATGTAATTGCTAAAATATTATTATCTCTTATTCCTTGTTTAATTAAATAAGCTATTCTTGTTGTTAATACTTTAGTTTTACCAGATCCGGCCCCAGCAATAACTAAACATGGTCCATCGATAAATTTTACACCCTCTAATTGTTCTTTATTTAAACCATCTAACATTTCTACCACCTAATATAATTATATCAAAAAACTTTAATTTTTGAAAAGCTCACTTTACACATATTCCTAATTATTTAATAACTGCCAAAATCTTTCTTCTTTCTTTTTATTTTTAGAACTATCAATAAAGATAATTTCCTTTTTAGTTTCTTTAATATTCTTGCTTGCTATAATTCTTTTTAACTCTTTAACTGCTCCTAAAGCTCCATGATAAATATTTACATTACCTAAAACACTTTTTATCTCTTCTTCAATTAAAGGGTAATGAGTACAACCTAAAATAACATTTTGAACTCCCTTAAATTCTTTTAAATTTAATTCTAAATACTCTTTAATTTTAGCTTCATTGTTATCTTCAATTAAATCTGCAAGCCCATGGCATTCTTTTAAATATATCGCATGATTATCATATTTTTCATATAATTCTTTAAACTTTTCGGAATCTATTGTCCCTTTAGTTGCTAAAAGTAAAGTTTTTTCCGTAGTTTTTTGATCATAAACTTGCTTTATGGCCGGTTCTATAGCAATAATGGGAATATTATATTTATTTCGTAAATAATCTTTACAAATAGCACTCGCGGTATTACAAGCAATGACAATTATTTGACACCCCTCATTTACCAAATAATTTACAATATTATCAACAATCTTAATTAATGTATCATTTTCTTTATCACCATAAGGATTATTTAAAGAATCACTATAATAAATATACTTATAATTAGGCATTTCTTTAATTATTTCGCGAAAAACTGTTACTCCCCCAATTCCCGAATCAAAAATACCTATCATAAAATCATCTCCAGTACATTTATTATACTATAAATATTTAAAATCGTTTTCAAAATATTTAAAGTATTATATAATTAAGTAGAGGTATTATTATGAAAAAAATCTTAATTCTATATGCCGATTATGGTTCAGGTCATAAATCCATCGCTGAATATGTTGCTAAATATTTAAATGATCATAATAAAGTAGAAACTAAACTTTTAAATATGACTGATTATGGTAATTTTGTAGGCAAAGTAGGTCTTAAATTATATAATTGGGTTTTAATTCATCGTCATGAAAGAGTTTTTGATATGGCTTATGAAATTATGGATCATAAATTAACTTCAATTTTAAATAGTCATATATCAAAACAAAGTTATGATAATCCCTCTCTAAGAAAAGTAATTACCGATTTTAAACCTGATATTACTATTTCTACACATTTCTTTTGTAGTAATATAATATCTTATTATAATAAATTAAATCTTATTAAAAGTAAAATATATACGATTATAACTGATTATCATAGCCACGAATTATGGATTAAAAACGCCCAAAATGAAGATGGTTTTATTGTTGCTAATGAACTTGTAAAAGAAGAATTAATTAAAAAAGGTGTTAATCCTAAAAAAATATTCCCTTATGGTCTTCCTCTAAATATAAATGCTTTAGAAAAATTAGAAGATAATCAAACCATTTATAAAAGATATAACTTAACAGGTAAGAAAGATATATATTTATTTTTTGGTGGTAGTTCTTCCGGAAGTATGTATTACTATGATTATTTTAAAACTATTTGTAATTTAAATTTAAATGTAGACATTATCTTTATATGTGGTAAAAACCAAAAATTAAAAGAAAAAAGTGATAATTTTATCAAAAATAATAATTTCAAAAATGTTTTAGTTTTAGGTTATTCTACTGATGTTTTAAATTTAATGAAAATAAGTAAATTAGTTATTACTAAACCGGGCGGAGCAACCTTAACGGAATGTTTAGAAATGAAAGTTCCTATGCTTTTAGTCCCCGGAGTTGGCGGTCAAGAAAAATATAATGCCCGCTTTATCACTAAAAGAAAATATGGCTTAAAAGTTCGTGGCTGTTATGCTTTTAAAAGAATTCTAAAAAAAATCCAAGCTAAAACCTTTATAATTACTAATATGCAAGAAAAACTCCAAGAGCTCGATAATAATCAAGCCGTCGAAAAAATTAATGAATTAATTTCCCAAAATTAAAAAAGTTCAAAGCAATTTGAACTTTTTATCTTTCTAAATGACTATAATAACTAGTCTGTAAATCTTCGAAATCTTTTACTTCCTCACTTGATATAGTTTTAGCTAAATCTAAATCGACATAAGCTAAAGCATTGTTTCTAATTTTTGAAAATCTAGCTTCTAATTTTCTTTTTTGTTTTTCTAATTGTGCTAATTTATATAAAGCTTCTAATTGATACTTCTCATCAATTCTTTTAAATTCCTCTAAACTATCTTCATCTTCTTTTGTTAGTTCATCTAAATTACTAACTGCCTCGGATGAAAAAACTATTTTTACTAACTTAACCGAATAATAATTTATTTTTCTTTTTAAATCATCTATATCGACATCTGGTCTTAACCGATAAACAACTTTATCTTTTAAGGTAATTTCATCAAAATATTGGCTAGTTTCTTCTTGGGCTTCTACATTATACCAACCCTCTACAAAATCATATTTAGTATGAAGATATTTATTAAACTTTTCATACTCCGAAATAGTCATACTCCGGCGACCATTCTTTTGATTTAAAGCAACAATCCCCAAAGTTAATATCTTAAATCTTGATAATTCTTGCATCATGATCTATTTCTTCTTTTTTTTATCATCTTTAATTTCGGGTTTAGGTAAAGCTTGTTTTCTTGATAAATTTAAACGGCCGCGATTATCATAGCCTAATGCTTTAACGATAATTTTATCGCCCACACTAACCATATCGCGTGGTTTATCTACTCTTTTATAGTCTAATTCTGATACATGAACTAAACCTTCACAACCGGGCCATAATTCTACAAAGCAGCCAAAATCTTCAACTTTAACTACTTTACCAGTATAAGTGGCACCTACCTCTACTTCCCGGACTATTTCTTCAATCATTTTCCGCGTTTTCGCAATAATTTCGGCATCTTGATGATAAATAACTACTCTTCCATCATCTTCTAAATCAACTTTAACTGCATCTTTATCATTAACAGATTTAACTTGACTTGCTTCTAAAATAATTTTAGTAATCATTTCACCACCACGGCCAATAACATCTTTAATTTTCTCCGGATTAATTTTAAAGGTATCAATTTTAGGCGCATACTTACTTAAATTCTTTCGAGGTTCAGCAATACAATTAGTCATGACATCTAATATTTCTAATCGTGCTTTTTTAGCTTGAGCTAAAGCTTCTTTTAAGATTTTTTCTGTAACTCCTTTTATTTTTATGTCCATTTGTAAAGCACAAATACCTTTTTTTGTTCCGGCCACTTTAAAGTCCATATCACCCATATGATCTTCTAAACCTTGAATATCAGTTAAAATAGTATATTTTTTCTTGTCTTCAGCTTGAATAAGTCCCATCGCAATTCCTGCGACTGGAGCTTTAATTGGAACTCCGGCAGCCATTAATGATAAACAGCCAGCACAGATTGTTGCTTGACTACTAGAGCCATTACTTTCCAAAATTTCACTAACTACTCTAATGGTATAAGGAAACTCTTCTTCAGAGGGAATTACTTGAGCTAAAGCTCTTTCACCTAAAGCTCCATGACCTATTTCTCTTCGACCTGGTGCTCCATAACGTCCTGTTTCGCCAACCGAAAAAGCTGGGAAATTATAATGAAGCATAAATCTCTTCGAATCTTCTAAACCTAAACCATCTAAAATTTGATGTTCGCCTAAAGCTCCTAAAGTAGTTGTCGCTAAAGATTGCGTTTCTCCTCTTGTAAAGACCGCAGAACCATGAGTTCGAGGAAGTAAATCAATTTCACAAGAAAGTGGTCTTATCTCATCCATTTTTCGACCATCAGGTCTTATTTTCTTATCAGTAATTAATTTTCTAACTTCATTACCTTCAATCAAATTAACAATCTTTTCTACTTGTTTAAGTTTTTCTTCTTTATCTTCATCTTCGGCATATATTTCGGTAAAGTTTTCTATAGTTCTAGTTTTTACTTCATCTATAGCCGCATATTTTTCTAATTTATCTTTAATTTGAATAGCTTTAAGCATATCACTTGTTGCATATTCTTCGACTGCTTTTTTAATTTCTGGATCAAGTTCAGCTTTAGCTAACTCAATTTTTGGTTCTCCAATTTCTTTAATAATTTGCTCTTGGAATTCACATAATTTCTTTAAATTTTCATGTCCAAACATTAAAGCTTCAAGCATTTCTTTTTCACTTAATTCTTGGGCACCTGCCTCAACCATACAAATAGCATCTTTAGTACCCGCAACAGTTAGAGAAAGCGTACTTTCTTCACTTTGTGCGGTTGTAGGGTTAATAACTAACTCTTTACCAACTTTACCTACCATAACCCCTGCAACAGGACCATCAAATGGAATTTTAGATATTCCTAAACATAAACTGGTTCCAAATAATGCGGCCATTTCCGGACTATTATCTGGATCCACTGATAAAACGGTATTAACTACTTGTATTTCTTGTCTTAAATCTTCATCAAACATCGGTCTTATAGGACGATCAATTAATCTAGCTGCTAAAGTTGCCGCATCACTAGGACGTCCCTCTCTTTTAATAAATCCACCTGGAATTTTACCTACTGAATATAATTTTTCTTGATATAAAACTTGTAAAGGAAAGAAATCTTGACCTACGACTTCTTTACCCATAACTACTACTGATAAAACAACTGTATCACCATATCTAACTAAAACAGCCCCATCAGTTTGTTTAGCTAATTCCCCTGTTTCAACAATTAAATCTCTTCCTAGAAAATCTAATTTAAATACTTTTTTCAAACTATAACCTTCTTCCTATAAAAAAAGACACTAAAAATTTTAGTGCCCTTATTTTCTTAAATCTAATTTATTAATTACATTTCGATAACTAACAATATCATTATCTTTTAAATATGTAAGTAATTTTCTTCTTTTACCAACTTTCATTAAAAGTCCTCTATTAGAATGATAATCATGTTTATGAACTTTTAAATGTTCTGTTAAATCATTGATTTCATGAGTTAAAATTGCAATTTGAACTTCTGTTGAACCACAATCTTTTTCATTTTTACCAAATTCTTTAACTAATTTAGCTTTAGTTTCTTTAGAAACAGCCATAATCTTGCCTCCTTATCTTCCAAATCGGTTTAATCAAAGTAAAAATTTAAGGAGTAAATTTAAACTTGGAATAAACTTCATAAACATTATATTATATTACTACCAAAAAATCAACTAAAATATTTTTACCCATTATTTATCATTAAAGTTCTAATATTAACCGTCTCTCTTTTTAAAGAATTTAATATCTTTTCTAAATCTTCACTATTTTGAAAAGCTTCTAAAAATTCTTTTTTGACAATCAAATAAATTTTTTTTACTCCAGCCTTATCTATTTCACTTATAACTGCAAAATTAGCTCTAGAAATAACTATATTATTACTAGTTAAATACCCACTATATCTTGGGTATAATTCTTGATTGCCATCACTTAAATTACCATCTGAGCTAATCGTAAAATAATTACTTCTAATTTCTTTATCTTGCATGTATATTTGATTTGGATCATCAATAATTAAAGTAACATCACTTGAATAATTACCTAAAAAATATAAAAGTTGTCTAAATAATTGTTTTCTTTCTTCTTCAATATTTAGTATATTCATTTCTTCTTTTTTAGGTAAAAGACTAGTATTTAAGCGAAAATCTCTCGTACATAATATTCTTTGATTAAACTCACTATGACGATTATCTAAATCTTTCTTATCAATAATAAAAGCTTTATCACCTTTAATAATAACACTAGAAACACTATTTCTTGTTAAATCAAAACATCTTTCTGCGACTATATTTAAAGGTCGATATACTTTTATAAATTTATGCGGAGTATAATACTCCTCAATAACAACCTTTGTGGTTGTCTGAAATCCCAAATAATTTATATCATATTTATCTTTTAACTCTTTAATCTCTTCTATAAGTCTTTCAAAACTATAAAAACTATTCAAAGTTTTAAGTAATATTAAAATTTCTTCAAAATTATTAATTTGTAATTCCACGATTAAATTTAATAATTCTCTTTCTTCCTCTATTTTAGGTAAATAATTATCTTTTAACATTTCTATAATTCTAATAGTTCTTGTGATTATTTCTTTATGTTCTTTTTGTAATTTATTTAAACCAAGGAAAAAAGTTTCCCAATCCTCTAATTTTCTTACTATTAATTGCCCCATAAAAACCCCCAAAAAAAATAGTTAATCTTTTACACTTTTTATCTCTTGAAGTTCAAAACGATATTCTTGCTTTACATCTGGGTATTTATTCCGATCAACTTTTTCTAAAAACATAGCTTTTGGTCTAGCATATAACTTATTATCACCATATAAAGCCCGATAAATTACTAATTCTTCCTTAGTCTCGGAATGTAAAGCTATATCTACCACTAAATAATAATCTCCTTTAAAATGTCTATAAATACCATTTATCTTAATATCCCGCATGTTTCTCACTTCCAAAATTATTCTAACACAAATTATTCCAATTTAAAACTCCTTAACGGAGTTACATGTAAACTTATTTACTTACTTTAACAAATCTTATTGTCTTAATGCTTTGATTTGTTGTTGGCATATCGTATTGATCAGTTGTTACTTTAGAAATCTGAACTGCATATTTATAGCCCGCAATGACTTTTCCAAATGCTGCATAATCCCCATCTAAATAACCAAGACTATTGTTATCATTAACGCATATAAAGAACTGGTTACTAGCACTATTCATATCTTGGGCTCGTGCCATCGAAACAATCCCAATATCATGTTTTAAATTATTTTCTATTCCATTATTGGCAAATTCTCCTTTAATGTTTTCAACTTCCTCTAATGCTCCATTTTCACTAAAGCCACCTGCTTGTATCATAAAATCGGCAATAACCCGATGGAAAATAGTCCCATCATAATATTTATCTTTAACTAAATTTTTGAAATTTTCCACTGTAATTGGAGCCGTATCAGGGTATAATTCTATTAATATAACTTTATCTTGATTAGTAACAATTTTTACAAAATTAGTTTCCTCTTCTACTTCTTCATACTTGTAGCCCTCAATTGTTCCATTCGTCAAATCTTTTTTGCCACATCCTCCCATAAATAATAATAAAATTACGATTAATAATAAACTTATCTTTTTCATCAATAAATCACCTATAAATATTTTATCATAGGTAATATTTTTTTTCTATCTATTAAGTAAATATATTGCTAAATTTAAATATGTCGCAAATAAAACCCAAACTATATAAGGAATTTGTAAATAAGCCGCGACTTTATTATTTTTATAAAAATATTTAATCATTAATATAACTAGCATATCAAGTAATATAATCCATAATAAAGCTATAAATCTTAATTTAAAAGTAAAGAAAATAATTGACCATAATAAATTAACTCCTAGCTGTAAATAATAAATTTTTTTGCTTTCTTCACTCAATTTATTAGTTTTTAAAATTCCATAACTAACACCCATAAGTATATATAAAATACTCCATACTATCGGAAATAAAATACTTGGTGGTGCTAAAACTGGCTTAACAAGTGTACTATAATCCATACTTTTAGAAGTAATAAAACCTACAATAAATCCTAAAATTAATGGTATTAATATACTTTTTAAATAAACTTTATATTTCATATACTTCCCCTCATTTAAATATATGAAATACTTTTATAATTATACTAAAAATTAGTTTCTTGGCAAATTATTAACAAAAATCAAAAGATAAACTAAAATTTAATTAACGGGAGATGGTAGCCCCAGCCTAGCTTCGACGGTTATAATTAATTATAATACGCAAAATAGAAACCCTTAAGCCTGAAAAGAGCTAAAAGTTCGGGCGCTACTAGGACTTATCTTATGATAAGTCCTTTACTTTTAAGAAGTATTAAGAATAATCCTATAAATGATAATAAACCATTGCACTTTTCATTTCATTTATAATAGCTTTTTTAACATCATTTCCAAATTTTATTTCCGAAGTTTCCAAAAAACTTTTATATACAATATTTCCCCTAAACATTAATAATGTTGTACGAATAAATTGAGGTAATTGTCGAGGATCAATAACTTTATCAAAATCCGAACGAATACCTTTTACCATATATAATTTTCCATCTTCAGATAATATTTTTGTATATTCTCTATCTAATCCAACTATAACAAAACGGTCACTAGTAATAGCATTTTTAAATTCTCTTACTTCATCAAGCTCTTCTTCGCTAAATTTATAGTTATTATCTTTTATAAAATCATCTATATCTTCCTTGTGTTCCCATAAACAATTATCTATGAGTTTTAATTTAGCAACATCTAGACCTTCTTGTTTATATATTTTTTTTATTTCTGGACAAATTTTATATTTTTTATTTATATAATCTAATAAAGCAAAATAAAGTTTATAGTAATGATCTGCTCCATCTTTACTTAAATGAGCATTATTTTGAGGAATATATGTAAACATTTTATTTAAATATAATTCTTCTTGTTCTTCTTTTTCATATTCCTTTGGCGTAAATCCATTCATCGCCGCACATGGCATTTCATCTAAAGCTTCATTTACTATTTTAAATAATTTATCATCTATAAAGGTCTTAATACCAAATCGATTATTTAATACTCTTGCTTCATCAATTACATGAAATAAAAATTCATGATCAATTTGCTTATTTATTTCATCATACATTTTTTTAACTTTACTATTTCTAATAGGAAATCCATAGTAAAAAATATCAAAATAATCACGTAAATCTATTTTAATTGTTCCCGCTTTACCATAAAATTTTCTAGCTTCATCTACTTCATCTAATATATCGTAATAATCTCTATAACTAATAAATTCTTCTTCTTGTTTAGTTAAATCAAAATATTCATAACTAAATTCACAATAAAAATGAAATAATGGAGAACCCATAATATTATTAATACCTTCATCATCAATATTAGCCATGCCTTTAATGATTGAAACAAACGCTTTAGTAAGCATTACAGCATTTATTTTAATTTGACTTATCATAACAATAATCATTTCTTCAAAGTTCTTTTTATCTTTTTGCTCATATAATTTTAAAGCATTTTCAACATTTTTCTTTTGCTCTTCAAAAACTTCAAATGTAACTCTACTAAAGATACACTTATCATTTAAAGTTTTAATCTCCCAAGCATATTTTTTTACATCTTCTTTATTCATTTTATTATTAGTAATATACTTTAAAAAGTTAAGTTCTTTACTTGTACAAATATGATATAAGTAACCATCCTGTTTATATTCTTCGATTATTTCATCTAACATTTTACTTCTTGTAATATTATCATAATTCTTTGAATTATATACAATTCTTAAATATGTTTCATATAGTAATTCTTTTGGTAATTTTACATACTCATCTTTTAACTTCATTACTTTTACTCCTATTTTTTTAAATTTTTGTTTTTATACATAGTAGTCCACATCTATAAACAGATTCTACCATTTTTTGAATAAGAAGTAAAGTATCAATATTTTTTCAATCTTTTTCTTGTGACTATCGAGTGAAAATGGCCACTTTTTAAAAAATTAAGTATTGTTATTTTGATAAGAATCAAAAAAACAATAACCAATGCTTCTTCAATTAAATATTTATATTCTAGCAGATTTAAAAACTAATGAGTTTTTTCTAATCATAACTTAATATTAATAATCTAATTGACTTCCAAAAGTTAGACATAATTTAAATTTAAATATTTTTAGCATCTATTAATTCCATATATACTTTTTTTAAATCATTTTCCGGTATTCCTAAATCTCGTAAAATAGAATAAGCATATTCTATTTCCATTTTAAAAAAGCATTTATCATCACTTAAAATTTTTTGAATTAGTTTATATTTTTTTAAATTCAATTCATTATCCATATTTAATTCTATTAACTTATTATTAAGCTCTTTTAATTTCTCAATCATTTTTTTATTCCTCCAACTTCAACTATCCCTGGAATTTTTGGATCATCTTTTTCCACATATTCAAATAATCCATTATTGAATTTTGCTTGAAGTTCTTCTCTAGAAATAAAAACTAAATCAGCATTTGGATTATAATAATAATAAATATTTTGATCAGAATTACTCTCAAAACTTTGCTTATTTAATGTAAAAATAGCGCTTGGCCTTGCAACTCTTTCAGAAGCAAAAGGTTCATTATTTCTTATAATAGTTACAGCTATATTATTTTGTCTTTCTTGTTCATTAAATAATACTTTTCTTAATTGTAAAACATATGATAAAGAATCAATTCCCACCATTTTAGTTGCGTTAACTTTTGCTATTAAGATTGCTAATTTTTCATTCAAAGTAACTTCTTTAACATTAGTGGTAGTTCTCAAATATTCAGCCATTAACTCCTCAAAAGTTTCTATATGTTCAACTTTGGGTATTTCTTCTAATTGATGTTCTTGTTTAACAATCAGTTCATACATTTTAGAAACTATACTTTTAAATTCCTGTTGAGTCTTTACATTACGATTAATACATTTTAAACCAACTAAAGGCTGATTTAATTTAGCTTGCATCATATCTCCTTGAAGAATAGAAGTAACCGAATCGGCACTAACTAAATACTTTCCACTTCTAAACTCTAAATTAGCATGCCCAAAACCATAAGCCTCTCCAACCATGTTCTTATAATCACTTCTAAACTTTATACCTAAACTATCTAAAAGTTTTGAATATATCAAATTAAATTCAAAACATACAACTTTGTTGTTACTTGGCGTAATAGTAGAAACATGATTAATATCTTCATGTTTTTTTGCAACACTTCCTTTTTGATTTACCGCATAATACTCCTCATCATAAGTTAAAATTTTACACATTTTTATATAAATATATACTGCCTTTTCAAGATCACAAGCATTTTGAGGCATCCCAGTCATTATTGCCTTTTTTAAATTTATATCAATTTGAACATTTTTAAATTTTGAATCTTCCGTTTCTAAATATTTGTTAATTGCTTGTAAATCAATCTTTTGCAGTGCCTTAATATCATCAAATCTATCTTTTATTACTGCTGGAACTAAATATTCTTCAAAAACTTTTTGTTCTCTAAAATATATATAACAAGCATATATAAAATGCTCTTTTGGTATATCATGAATATTTTTTATTTCATTACTACTACATAATCTATCAAATTCTTCTTCAGAAAGTTGCATTAAAGAAACAATTTGGTCAATTGGAATTGAATACTTATTACCATCTATAAAAATGTTGTAATTATTCCCTTTATTTTTTGCTAAAAATCTTTCAAATGATATATTTTCTCTAAGCTTTTCATATTTCTGTTTTTCTTCTGGTTGTAATACCAATTGTTTTAATAAAATAAGTTGTTCTAACCCTTTAATAATTTGAGGCTTTTGATAATAAATACTTCCTCCCGTATCTCCCTCGATAATATAACTAACACAAAAGCTACTTATTTCATTACTAAAAAAGCGATATGCATAATCATAATAATTATAATCTTTTAATATTCTTTTAAGAAACTCTATACTAACTTCTTGATTATCTATTTTTAGCTTTTCACTATTTTTAATTTTTTCTATATCATCAACCGTTGTGAATAACGTGTATTTAGCTATTTCTTTTAAATATGGGTATTTTTCCAACCATTGTTCTGTCGTTAAATTTTCCATCTTTTACTCCTATATCTTTTTAATTATAGCATGTATATTTTAAGATGTAAATTAATGAATACCTGACAATACAATTATCGTTCTAAAATATAATTTCATTAGTAGGCAAAAGTATCAATTTTTGTAACCAATAACTATATAACTCAGGTTATAACATAAATTAAAACTCGAACATTTTAAAAATTTGATATCTATTCTGGTGCGAGAAAGAAAGTTATTTCAAACTTTCCCTTAAAAATTAGAAATAATATTATTAAGTATCAATTTCTAATACTATTTTAGCAATTAAATAAACGTTTAACAATACTTATTTATCATTTGCTAACCATTTGGCAATATCTTTTATTATTATTCCTTCATAAGTATAATCATCATGTCTAGTTCTAGCAATCAAAATTTTAGGATATGCATCTTTAATTTTTAATAATGGAGTTACTTCTCTTTTAAAAGTTTCATTTTCTAAATCATCACTAATATTACTAGATACTTGAATATAAATTTTTTCATTTCTTTTTTGAGCTATGAAATCTATCTCTTTTTCACGTAAAGTTCCAACATGTACTTCATATCCTCGTCTTAGTAACTCAATTGCTACTATATTTTCATAAACTCTTCCATAATCTATATTAGTTGTACCCAATATAGCATATCTAAAAGAATGATCCGCTAAATAATATTTATCTAAAGAATTTAAATACCTTTTTCCTTTTATATCATATCTTCCTATTTTATAAAAAGCAAAAGCATTACAAAAGTAATCAATATATTTTTTTATAGTTTTATCAGTTATATAATCCTTTTGAGAATTAAGCTTTTTAGTAATATTCAATGTTGATGTAATATTAGAAATATTATCCATTAAAAAATTTCCTAAATTATTTAATATTTTTTCATTTCTAATATTATATTTTTCCTTAATATCTCTTATAATCAAAGTATTATAGACATCTTCAATATATTTATATTTATCATTTTGATCATTATAGACATAAGAACCTGGCATTCCACCATTTATAACATATTTATCAAAAGCTATATCAATTTCATTATAGTTATAATATTTCATAAATTCCTTAAAGGAAAATGGATAAACATCTATAGAAAAAGTTCTGCCAGTAAAAAGGGTCGCTAAATCACTACTCAATAAAAAGGCATTTAATCCAGTGATATAAATATCATATTTTTCTTCAGCGTGAAGCCAATTTATAACATTTTCAAAATTTTTACACATTTGGACTTCATCTATTAAAACAAAGTTATGCATTTTAGAAATATAATTATCAGCAACATAATCATATAATTTTTAATCATCTTTTAAAGAAGCAAATTTTTTTAAATTATAATTTATATGAATAATATTATAGTTATTAATATTTTCTTCAATGTATTGCTTAAATGATTCTAAAAGTTTTGACTT
>CANQXQ010000008.1 GCA_947627845.1 uncultured Bacilli bacterium
CCAATTAAAAGGAGTGAATATATGAATACACCAAATAATAAAAGAAGAAAAGAAACAAGAGATAAAATTAGTAAAGTATTTATAACTTTACTGCAAACTAAAGAAATAAATGAAATTTCTGTCACAGATATATGTAAACTTGCTAAAATAAATCGTTCTACTTTTTATATTAATTATCTTGATATTTATGATTTAGCCGACCAAATAGGACAAGAATTAGAACAAGATGTTTTGTCCTTATATCAAGAAGAAAGAGAAACTAATCATAATTCCAATAATTTTTTAAAACTATTCAAGCATATCAAAGATAATCAAATATTTTATAAAACTTATTTTAAATTAAAAATGGATCAAAATTTTATTATAAAAGATTATGATTATCATTTATCAAAAGAATTATACGATGATAAATATATCGATTATCACATGGAATTTTTTAAGGCTGGCTTAAATGCTATTATAAAAAAGTGGCTTAGTAATGGATGTAAGGAATCACCAGAAGAAATTGAATATATTTTAAAAAGTGAATATAAAAATAAAAATAATACCAAGAATTAAAACTTGATATTATTTTTTTAATTTATTAAACTAAAATAAAAGCAATAGTATTACAAATTGTAGCAATTAAAAACATAATCCCCGTAATTAAATCAGTTTTATCTTTTTTTATTTTATAGCGACTTAAAAATGTTACCAAATTATAAGCACATAATAAACTAACTAAAGCCGCGGAAGATA
The DNA here is from genome assembly GCA_947627845.1 of uncultured Bacilli bacterium. Lineage (GTDB taxonomy): Bacteria > Bacillota_I > Bacilli_A > RF39 > UBA660 > Caccenecus. The sequence goes on from CANQXQ010000008.1 coordinate 739, forward strand.
TATCTTTAATTACGGAAATAATTATTAAAATGATAAAGAATAAAGCCATCCCAATAATACCATATTTCATAGATTGCAAATTGATAAGTTCACTTAATTTAATAAGATTCTCTTCACTTTTTTGAGCAATATCTTTATTTTCAATTAATTCACCAGCAAGTATTTCATTGATACTAACTCCTAAAATTTCACTTAAAGGTTTTAATAAAGACATGTCCATTAAGCATAAACCTCGTTCCCATTTACTAATTGCATTTTTAGTAATACCTAATTTTTCCGCCAGTTGTTCTTGAGTTAATTCTTTTTGTTTTCTTTGAGTGGCAATAAATTTGCCTATACGTATTTGATCCATAATTCTTGCTCCTTTCAACAAAAATATACCATTTATATATTTATTTTTAAACATACCAAAGGTTTACTTATTATTTTTTTAGGAGATATTATTTAGAAAAAAGTAAATTTATTAAGCCAAAAAAATTCACTACTAAATCAATAATTACTTCTTTTTCTCTAGGCTTTGACTCGGCAATAAATAATTTAATTGCTTTAAAGTATTATTATCAAAACTTGTACATTATCTTTATATAATAAATCATAATAATTTAAAAAATAGATAAATAATGTTGCTGCAATCCTTTTATTACCATCTATAAAAACATGATTTTTTACAATCATATATAAGAAATTAGTGGCTTTTTGTTCAATACTTTGATATAAATCTTTTTCATCATATGTTTGATAAATATTTTTAATTATTGACTCTAAACCTTTATCTCTTTCTAAAGTAAAAAGAGTATTTCCTCCGTTAAATTTAAGCTTCGAAATAATATTTTTTCATCTATACGATTAGCAATATCAATTCATTTAAAAAAAGAACAATAAGTCAAAACTAAACATTACAATTTTTTCCCTCTTCTATAATTAAGTTTTGTTCTAAAAGTTTTTTTAAATGTATTTCAATAAATTTGTCATTTCCATTTCTATATTAACCTATCATATTTAAGTTTTTTGATTTATTAATTTTTATGTAATAGATGGTAAGGCTTTATCAGCTTTTAATTTACCAATTTACTTATTTGGAATAATAAAATATTTATCAATGAATTCTTTATATAAAAGAATATTTAGAATTATTAGCTAGTGATTGAAACTTACCTTTTTCGTTCTCTTTTAGTATAACAATTTTTGTCGTATTTTTAAATCATCGCTTATCATATCAATAATTTTTTTTCTTTTTTGTTCTATACTTTTTGTAGAGACAGTACAACCAAAAACAAATATTAATATAATCATAAACATTAAATATCATAATTTCAAAATACCACTCCTTACATAATAAAATTTAGTATTTGTTAAATGATTTAACTGTTTACATAATGCCACAAATTAAGTATTTTTAGCAATAACATAGCTACTATTTGAAATAAAATTTTAATCTTAATAAAACAAAATTATCAATGCAAAAAAAATTATTAAAAAAACTATATGTTTTTGGCTCTTTCAAAAATTTTTGAAAAAACTTTTTTCATATAGTTTTTAATAACTCCGATAAAAGTATTTTTTTAACTTATAATTATATTAACATCTAAAATTTGTACACAATCAAGATAATCTTGGACAAAATGTGATTCTATAGTAATTGATATATTCTATTATATTACAGTATTTCTAATATTATATTAATTGTCATAGTTCATACATAGCTATTTAATTCTTTTGCATACACATTAATCATTCAAAAATTATCAATAAAATTAGTAATGATATTTTTTTATAAAAATTTCACCTAATTTACAAATATGTTTCAAACTTTTTTAATTATAAATTTATTTCAACTCCGCTCATTCTATCATAAATATCTGCAGCCACACCACTAAATTTAAATACTCCACCATACCCAGTACTTGATATAGTATAATTTTTACTATTAGATAAACTTATTGAACTCATAGCATGTTGATAGCTAGCGCGAACATATCCACCAGATTTTACTTTAAAAACTTGACTTATAACTAAATTCGTACCAGTATCCGGAATCTTAAAAGATATTCCAAATCCATTTGAAGATGTTTTCATCTCATCGGAAGTTACAGTTTGAGAAGTAGTAGATACTCTTGTAACTGGAGTACTTAATAGTGTAGTATTTTCATAATATGCGCCCATAACATCATAACTTCTAACTGAAGGAACATTGTTCCAAGTAGCAGTTATTGATATAGTGCAATCTGAAGGGCATACTTTAGAAATTTTTAAGGTTTTATTTTTATCACTAAATGATTGGCTAAGTGGTAAATATGTATTATTATTAGTTACACTTTCTATTCTACTATTAAAAATGCCATCTTGAACATAGCTATTATATTCTTTTAAAGTAATGAGATTAGGATAATCATCCCAAAAAAATTCTTGCAAAAAACTATACTCATCTTTTGACAAAGATACGCCATTGCTATTTATAAAATAAATACTTTTAGCGAAAACTTTTTGATTACTAAAACAAAGTATTGATATGATGCACATTAAAAAAATATAGCATTTATTCTTCAAAGTTTTTCCTCCTTTCATATTTAGAATAACATATTAAAATTAAAAAAAAAGGCAAATTATAATTGCATTTAGTTGCTTTTAGTTTACCTAAAAATAGATCTTAACAATTTATAAAATTTTTCTTTAGCTTGCGAAATATTATCACAACTATTGGACAAGCATTCTTGGGTGTCTAAATTAAACATTATACTTTTATTGATGTTATTTTTTGATTTTAACTCATAAGATAGAGTATTATTGAAAACATCTAATGTCCATATATAATTTTGGGAATATTCTTTACTTTCAATAATCAATAAATCAGAAATAAAAATAGCATTAATATTATTTGCCGAATAATAGTAGCCGTCGTCAATTTTTTCAAAATTTTCAGTAATTAACTTTACTAGATTTTCATTGTTATACATTGTGTCAAAATTGTTATTGCCAGTATCACTATTTTTTATATTTGAAATAAAAAAGGTAGCATTGTTTGAAAAATCTAAATTAAAATTTAACTTTGCGGTTTCTTCAAAATTATCATATTTAATAGAAATATACATATTGTCTAAAATATAAGGCATATTATCATAATCAAAATAAGCATTATACCCTTTAAAATCGATTAATAAAGTATCAAGTTGAGTACATTCCTCACAACTATTTATAAATACTTTCTTGTTATTTATGGATAAATAGTAAAGATAAATTTCTTTAATTTCGTATTCAGTTTTCTGTCTAATATTTCCTAATTTAAAATATATTTTTTCATTAGTTAAAACTAAAATTCCATCTTTTATTTCAAATGAGTTAGATTTAGTATCTACTGTATATACATTAAATTTATTATAAAAATATAGAAAATAAAAAGTTAAAAATACAAATATTAAAAAAATAAAAATCATAAAAATCCACTTTAATATTTTTTTTAATTTTTTATTTTTACTACTATTGCTAAATGCTTTTGTCTCGGCCTTTGATAAAAATTCTCCAAACATTATTTCATTTTCATTAACATTAAATATCTTTGCTAATCTAGTAATACTACTCTTATCAGGAAATGCTTTACCATTCTCCCAATTACTAACAGCTTGACGACTAACTGGAATTTTATCAGCTAGTTCTTGCTGACTCATTTTTAAATTTTTTCTTAATTTAATTATAAATAAACCTGTTTTTTCAGGATTCATAATACACCTCTTTTAAAATATATTTGAGGTTATTATAATAATATTAACAATGATATTCAATAACGTTTTTTGAAAAAAATAATTTTTTGCCTGTAGATATTTATTAAATCACTATGCCAATGTGAATTTTGACATAATTTTACATTTTTTTGATAAACTATCAATAGTTGGTGGTATTCTTGAAAATAAATATTAAAGATTATTCCAGGGGTGAAATAATTAAATTTATAAGGCAATGGACTGGGCTTACGCAAGAAGAATTTGCTAAAATTATGGGCAAATCAAAAAGAACTATAGAACAATATGAAGCAGGTAATATAAATTATAAAGTAGATTTTTTATATAAATTGAATAAAGTTTTTAATATAGATATAATATTTGAAAAAAAACACTAGCCTTTTATCACCATTTTCTACTTTTTAATATTTTTACATAAATACCATACTTAGTTTAGAAAGCAATGCAAAATTTCTTTTATTTTTAAACATTAATCTTTTATTTGTATGTAATACTTTTGATATAGCAGTAATTTTATTTTAAATGTATTAAATAATTTGTTAAACTTTCTTGTGGAATAGTAAAATATTTATATAAATTATTTTGATAGCATAATCACAATTATAATTATCTTCAACAATTCTATTATTTAATTTATAAACGACATTTCTTATTAAATAATTTCTTATAATATTTTTACTTATATTCATTATAGAGGAACCTAGTCTATTTAATAAATCAATAGAAATTTTCTTTTTATTATATATTACATTTTCATAAGGGTATTTATATTATATAGTTTATTACTAATTTTTTTAATATTATCTTTTTTATTATTAATAATTTCTATATTTTTTGATATTTACTGATTAATTTTTCGGCGACTTTAATGCCATCTATTGCACTAGTTGTAATTCCACCTGCATACCCTGAACCCTCCCCAATTGGGTAAATACCTTTAATATTTGCTTCCATATTTTCATCTCTTAATATTCTAACTGGCGATGAACTGCGGGCTTCAACTGCACACATAATCGTATCATCATTATCAAAGCCCTTTATTTTAGCCCCAAAATTAGGCATAGCTTCTTTAATCGCTTCTTTAATAAAATCGGGAAGTATGGCATTTATATCAGCTATAGTATATTTGCCTTTTAATTTAGGCTCTAACTTTCCTAAAACTTTGGGAGGAATGTTTTCTTTAAAATCTTTCCATGTTTCTAAAGGTATATTTCCCTTTCCTGTTTTAAAAGCTAAAGTTTCTAATTGCCTTTGAAAATTCATTCCATCAAAAATATTATTTCCATAATCATCAGGTGCGACAGTAACAATTATTGCACTATTAGCTACTCCACTATCTCTTTTATAATTACTCATTCCATTAATAACTAATTTTCCATTTTCACTTGATGCATTAACCACATAACCACCAGGACACATACAAAAACTATATACTCCTCGTCCTTTTTTAGTCGTATAAGTAAGTTTATAATTAGCATTAGGTAAATATTTAGCCATTTTACCATATTCACTTTCATTTATCATTTGTTGCTCATGCATCACTCTAACGCCCACAGCAAAAGCTTTATTTTCCATCTTAAGGCCACAATCATAAAACATTTTAAAAGTATCTCGTGCACTATGACCAATCGCTAAAATTAAATTACTGCAATCTATTTCTTCTTGATCATTAACTATAATCTTAACTAATTTATTATCTTTAATAATTAAGTCTGTAAGTTTAGTATTATACCGAAATTCTCCCCCTTTACTTTTAATAAATTCGCGCATGTTTATTACAACATTTCGCAATATATCAGTTCCAATATGCGGATGTTGTAAATATAAAATTTCTTGAGGTGCCCCAAATTGAGTAAAAACTTCTAAAACTTTAAAACCTCTTTTATTTTTTTCTTTACTCATCGTATTTAATTTTCCATCCGAAAAAGTTCCAGCCCCACCCTCACCAAACTGCACATTACTATCAGCCTTAAGTATGCCGGAAGTCCAAAACTTTTCGACAGTCTCTACTCTTTTGGTTATTTCTTCTCCTCGTTCAATAATTAAAGGTTTAAAGCCTTTTAAAGCTAACATATAAGCAGCAAATAAACCTGCAGGACCTGAACCAACAATGACAATTTTATTTTTTAATATTTCTTTTCCATATTCTGGTAATTGAAAATTAGTAACTTCGGCCTTTAAGATATTTTTACTAGCATATTTTTTTAAAACTTCCTCTTCTTTATCTACTTGAACATCTACTTCATAAACATAACAAATTTGTTTTTTATTTCGGGCATCTAAAGATTTTTTATTAATTTTAAAAGTTTTTATTTCACAGTTTAAAATCTTTTTAATTTTATTTAATAAATAAGTCTCATTATCATTTAGAATATTAATTTTTATTTCTCTAATTCTAATCATTTAAATTATCTCCCACGATTAATCCTGTCATCCAAGCAAGTCCTAAATTATAGCCTCCACAAACACCATGAGCATCAAGTATTTCTCCAGTAAAATATAAACCTTTAACTAATTTACTTTCTAAAGTATTACTATCTATTTCCATTAAAGATACTCCACCTAAACAAACTTGAGCATTAACAAAATCTCCTGTTTCTTTAATATTAAACTTAAAATTTACTAAATATTCGATAATTAAATCTTTATTTATTTCTTCCCATTTTTGATCATATTTAATCTTTGTAAGTTTTAAAATTAAATTAACTAACTTTTTATTTAAAAATCCTTCTAAAATTTCCCCAATTGTATAATTTTTTAACTTTTTACTTTGTTTATTTAAAAATTCTTTAAAATCCTTTTTAGAGCCTTGAAACCAAGGAACTAAATTAAGATATATTTCTTCTTTTTTACCACTTGCTAAACCTAAAGCTACATCCCCACTTAAATTAAAAGTACAAATTCCACTTATACCTAATTTAGTAAACTGTACTTCACCTTTTTCTTGTTTTATAATCTTTTCATTTTCGACTAAAGTAAGAATTGCTTCACTTCGAACTCCATCCCAATCTTGATAATAATTATCTTTTCCCTCTATATAAACTAAAGCGGGAACAACTTGTCTAATTGTATGCCCCAAGTTAGTAGCTAATTTATAACCTAATCCATCACTTCCCGTTTTAGGATTAGCTTTTCCTCCCATGGCTAATACCACTTTATCATAAATATAAGTATTTTTACTTGTCTTAACTATAAATTTTTGTTCTTTAGCTATATCTAAAACTTCTTCATCATATATTACATTAATCTTTAATTTAACTAACTTATTTTCTAAAGCTTTAACAATAGTTGTCGCTTGATTTGAATAAGGGTAATAATAACCATTTATAACTTTGGGTATAATTCCTAAATTATCAAAAAAAGGTAAAACTTGTTCTTTTTTAGAATTAATAATTTGTTTTAAAATATCTCTATCACTAGAATAATATTTATCAGAACTTTGAACTTCATTCCAATAATTACAACGTCCATTTCCTGTCAATAATAACTTTTTTCCTAATTTAGAATTTTTTTCTATTATAGTTACATCAATACCCCGTTCTTTTAATTTAATCGCACAAACTAATCCTGAAGCTCCTGCCCCGACCACTAATACTTTCATAAGTCACCTATTTCTTGTTTCTAAAATTATTTTAACATGCTAAAAATAGTTAATCAATATTCTTTTTAAGGTCGAAGTCCTGATGCTCCCTGTAAAGTAATTGTTTCACCACTTATATAACTACCCTCTGGACTAGCTAAAAATAAGCATAAGCCTCCAATATCTTTTTTAGCATCTCCAAATCTTCCCATCGGAATACTTTGAATTGTTTTATTATAAGCATCGGGGTATTCTTTTTGCCATTTAATAAGTTCTTCCGTCATAACTAATGGACAAATAACATTAACATTAATATTATCAGGACCCCATTCCGTCGCAGCTACCCGACTTAATCCTCTAATCCCCTCTTTAGCGGCCGCATAACTTGCTTGGCCAATTCGTCCAAATAAACCCGCGCCACTTGCAAAATTAATAACTGATCCTTGAGTTTCTTTTAAATAAGTATAACATTCCCTCATATAATGAAAAGTTCCTAGTAAACCTGTATCTATAGCTAACATAAAATCTTGATCAGTATGTTCTATTAATGATTTACCTGACTTTGATGCTTGCGCATTATTAATTAAAACATCTATTTGCCCAAATTCTTTTATAGTTTTTTCAACTACATTCTTAACATCTTTTTCTATTTTACCATCCGCGACCATAGCTAAAACTGTACTCTTATATTTTTCTTCTAAATTAGCTTTCGCTTGTTTTAAAGTCTCTTCAGTTCTACCTGTAATAACCACATTATACCCAGCCTCTAAAAAAGCTTCGGCAACTCCATACCCAATTCCTTTTCCTCCGCCCGTAATTATAGCAACCTTTTTCATATAGACCTCCATATATTTAAATTATAATACAAAAACCAATTAAAAAAAAGCTTTAACCACAATAAAAGACGAGGAATAAGACTCGTCTTAAAAAGTTATTAGGTTTTTTTATTTTTTTATCGGAACAATTTTTTAGTTGCTGTTCCAACAACTCCTAAGCTAGAGATAGCCATAGTTACTAAGCCACCAATAGCATCAAATGTTGCAGGGCTCTTTGATGGTTCATCATCACCAGGGCCAGCTTGTCCAGGTTCTTGATCGTCAGGTTTTTGTGTATCGCCATTGCCAACTACTAAATAATTTCCATCGGTTTTAACTTCTACTTTTTCACCAAGAATATATTTAGTAACTTCATCAGCGGTAAAATCTTTATCAGTTGTTCCAACATCTTTAGCTTCTCCAATAATCATGAATAAGAATTTACCACCAGTAACCATTCCTTTAAATGGATCAGCTTCTCCATCTTCAGGCATACCAGTTAATAAATTATCATCGATATAGATAGCTGGAGTGTTTTTAGGACCTTCAAAAGTACCACCAGCAACACTGTATGTTAATCCATCATTTTGTAAATATAATGGACTATAACCTCTAGAACCACCGGCTTCAGTTTTAATAGTTCCACCAGTAATTGTTAATGAGCCAGTAGTTTTTCCAGCATCAGTTTCTACAGCGAAACCAGCAGTTGATTTAATAGTTCCAGCTGTAATTTTAACTGCTACTTCTCCATCTCCTGTTATACCAAGAGTTCTACCAGCATTAATGATAGTTCCTCCATTAATTTCTAAAGTTCCATCAGTAGCTACAATTGCACCAGCAACTTCACCAGTAGTATCAATTGTACCTCCATTAACAACTAATTTAACACCATTATCAACAGTAGCAAAGTTTTCCTTAGTATAATAAGAGCCTCCTTTAACTACTACGTATGCAGGTGTTTGATTTCTGCTAGGGCCTCCCTCAACACTAAAGTTAATTACTGTAGCTTCTGAACGCTTAGTTGAAGTACCAACTTTAGCATTTAACTCAGTTTTAGACTCATGAGCAGCAACATCAATTATTTTACCAGCACCAGTAGTACTTAATTCAGCGCCAGTACCAATAACAACGTCACCAGAGTTTGCAATTACAGTTTTTTCTCCATCAGCTTTTAATTCTAAAGCTCCACTAGTTGTAAGTTTTCCGCCAGCTGCAACAGTAATCACAGCATCAGTTTTACTTCCTCCAACAATAGAACCTGTACCTTTAATTGTTAAGTCGCCTTCGTCACCAACAACTAAACCTTTAGCATTTAAAGTAACGTTGTATTTACCTAAATCAATTGTTAATTTAGTTTTAATTTCAGCGTCAGTAATACCTGCAGTTAATTCGCTTTCAGCACCAAGTGATGTTGTAGAAATATCTTTTAAGATAGTTATAACATCATCTTTGTTTTTAATCGCGTCCTTTAATGCATCATCTAACGTATCGTAATAATGATCATCAATAGAAGCTGCACATGCCTTCGTATCATTACATTTAGTTTTGGTTTCATTTTCATAATTATTTGCAACAGCAGTTGCATGTACATTTGTCATTCCAACTAAAGCTAAAGTTGAAACAACTAATAAACCTAACATATTTTTTAGATTTTTCACAATCTCTTTCTCCTTTCCAAAGATAGTATAACACATACCCCCCCCCGGTATGTCAATAGCTTTTAGCTATTTTTTTTCGACTTTTTACAATTTAAAGGAAAAATAGATTTAAAACTAAAAAAAATTAAGATTTCTCTTAATTTTTAAGCTTTACTAACTTGATAAACTTCTACTTCAACTGGCGTTTCTTGACCAAATAAATCAATTAAAACATTTAAGCGGTTGTTTTCTAAATCAATACTGTCAACTTTGCCCATCATACCTTTAAATGGTCCATCAACAATACTAACTTTATCTCCCACGGCCATTTCGGCTTCAATATTAACTCTACTCATACCCATATTAGAAAGTATTTTATCTATTTCTTGAGGAAGTAATGGTGTAGGTTTAGCTCCTTTTCCTGAAGAGCCAATAAATCCTGTAACTCCCGGAGTATTACGTACAATATACCAAGCTTCATCACTCATAACCATTTCGACAAGGACATAACCTGGAAACATCTTTTTAACTTTTTCTTTTTTTACTCCATCTTTTACTTCAACTTCGGTCGTCTCGGGAATAATAATTCGATGAATATAATCTTGCATTCCCATTGATTCCGCTTTAGCTTCCAATTTTTCTTTAACTTTTGCTTCATGACCGGAATAGGTATTAACAACATACCATTCTTTTTCCATTAACTAAAATCCCCCTTTAATTAAAGACATAACTAAATTTAACAATACAAAGAATATTACTAAAATAACTACAAATATAATTGTCGCAAAAGTATATTTTAATACTTCAGCTTTACTAGGCCATTTTACTTTAGCAAGTTCATTTCTAACCCCTACAAAATAATTTTCTTTTTGAACTTTTTGTTTTGTCTTTTTTTCCTTTTTATTCTTTTTTACATCTTTTTCTTTTGTCGAATTTTTTGCCATTTTCTTCTCCTCATTTTTTTTCTAAATTAAAAAACACTTTCGTGTTCATCTATAATGTACCATAAAAACCTTTAAAATGCAAGTATTATTTCACTTGATTAATTCTTATTTGTGATTTTTGATAAGCTTCATTATGATCTTTTACGCCATATTCTGTTGATAGAATAACTTTATCAAGGAAATCAAAATCTGTTCTTTCGGTATCTAAAATCTGATAATTATCTTCTTCCATAATCTTCCCTTTTTTAAAAGTTTCAGCTTGACCTTTATTCTTAAATAATAAATATTTAAAACTATCTTTAGGATTATGATATAAACTAATAACATTAGGATCACTTTCATAAAATTCTTGATTAGCTAACTCAAAACTATATTTTTTAAGTAAATAAAGTAAAAAAGGTTTTCTTTGTTTTAAATTAGTTTTTAAATCTAAATACTCATTACTAAACATTAAATCTATATAATAAGCCATAAGTAAAGAAGCAAAACCTTGATTACGATATTCTGGTTTAATATAAAGTCCTATATAAGTACTCTTTTTTGTAACTAAATCTAAATAAAAATATATATACCCTAAACATTCAAAATTATTTAATCCTTTTCTACGATATAACTTTATAAAATATTGATCTTTATTTTTTAAAGCAAAATAAGACTTTTCTAAACTAACTTTCCAAAGAAAATCATCTTTAAAAAATATATCTATTACATTTTGTTTTAAATAATCTATCTTATCATTAATTAAAATCATCATGATTTCCCCTTAAATGTATTGGGTATTATATCATAAAGCTTTTTATTTCGCAATTATTTATTTTTCGCTAAAATTACTCCTAAAAATATACCTATCACTAAAAATAATAGCAAATATAATTTAAAATTATTAATAGTACTTAACAATAAAAGGATTAATGACCCTCCCATAAAACCTAAAATAACACTATAAATAGTATTTCTTCTTTTCTTAAATAAATAATTCATAATAAAACTAATAATTATAACTCCTAGAATAACCCCGACTAGATATAAAATAAAAATTAAAGAATGGGGTTTACTTAAAATACTTAAAACATATTCATAACTACCTAAAAGTAAATAAATAGCTGTTCCACTTATTCCCGGCACAATTGAAGTTAAAGCATCAATAAAGCCCAAAAAAATAGTATATAAATAATGACTTATTTTCCCTTGAAAGATAAATAAACTATTAGTTGATAAAAAACTCAAACTTAAAACAAATATAAAACTTATAAGGGCTATTATTATACTACGATAATTAAATTTTACTTGGGGAATAAAGTTTATAAATGTTCCTATAATTAAACCTAAAAATAAATAAATAGTTTGATAATAATAATTATTTAAAAAAAATAAAATTATTTTACTAAATAAAATTATAGCTATAAATAAACCTATACAAAAATTAATTAATAACCTACTATTTTCTTTTATATTAGTAAAAAAATTAGTTATTGCTTGAATTAATTTTTCATATATTCCCATCATCATAGCTAACATACTTCCACTTACTCCTGGAATAATTTTTCCTATTCCCACGATGAAACCTTTTAAAATAATTTTAATATTCATTATCTCACCATTAAAATTTATGCTAAAAAAAAGAAGATAATTAAATCTTCTTAGCAACATCTATTTTCATAAACATTTTGTACTTCATTTTCTTCACAACAAGAATAAGTTGGCGTATAAGTATGACGATAAATATGATGATTAATAATTCTGGTATTACATGGTTGAATATGCGGAACTTCGTGGCAAATATATCTATGACAGACAGTTTCTCTTGGGCATTCATAAACTGGTGGACATACTACTCCTGGCATTGTCTCTCCCATCATTCCCATTTGCGCTCCTCCCATGTCCATACTACAACAATTATCACTAGTAAAGTATGCGGCTTCTTGCATAGTTTCAAAATCTCTATTATTATTATTTATTTTCAAGATAATCACATTTCCTTTCTAGTTTATTTTATGATTAATATATAACTATGGTTAGGTAAACTCCCAAAAATATGTTATTTAACTAAAAAGGCATTTTCATATTTCCATTACTAAAGTTTTTCATCATTTCTTTCATTTGTTCAAATTGTTTTAAAAGGCGATTAACTTCCTCGACACTTCGTCCACTTCCTTTAGCTATTCTCTGTTTTCGACTAGCTTTTAAAATATCAGGATGTCTTCTTTCATACGGGGTCATAGAATTAACTATCGCTTCTACATGTAATAATTCTTTTGGATCGACATTTATATTATTAAGTCCCATCTTTCTCGCCCCCGGAAGCATTTTTAAAATATTTTCTAATGGTCCTAATTTTTTAATTTGTTTTAAGTTTACTAAAAAATCTTCTAAATTATAACTGCCTTTTCGCATTTTTTGCATTTGATCTTTAGCATCTTCTTCACTCATAACATCTTCAACTTTTTCAGCAATCCCTAAAATATCACCCATATCTAAAATTCGCTCTGCCATGGCAATAGGATGAAATTCTCTTAACCCATCCATTTTTTCGGAATCACCCACAAATTTAATAGGAATATTAGTTAAATGGCGAATAGATAAGGCTACTCCTCCTTTAGTATTACCATCCAGTTTAGTTAAGATAGTTCCTGTAAGATTAAGGGCTTTATTAAACCCATCAATAACATTTATCGCATCTTGACCCATCATTGCATCAATAACAAGGATTGACTCGTCAATCGCAAAATTATTGGTAATATCTTTTAATTCTTGCATTAAAGCTTCATCAATTTGTAATCTTCCGGCAGTATCAATAATTATATAATCATTTTTATTAACTTTGGCATATTCCAAAGCTTCTTTAATTATTAAAACTGGCTCAATCTTTCCTTTAGTAAATACGGGAACATTTAAACTTTTACCTATTTGCTCTAATTGTTCTATCGCGGCCGGTCTATAAATATCACAAGCAACTAAAAGAGGGCTCTTATTAAATTTTTTCCGTACATAACTAGCAAGTTTTCCTGCCGTGGTTGTTTTTCCACTTCCCTGTAAACCACATAACATTAAAATAGTTTGCCCATCATTAACTTTTAAAGCTTCATATTCTCCCCCTAATAAATCTACTAATTCATCTTTTACTAATTTAATAAATAATTCATCAGGTTTTAAACTTTTAGAAACATCTAAACCTAAAGCTTTTTCCTTAACGTTGCTCACAAATTCTTTAACAACTTGATAATTAACATCCGCTTCCAATAATGCTAACCTAATTTCTCGCATTGCATCGCTTATATTTTCTTCGGTAATTTTACCCATACCACGTATATTTTTTATAGCTTTGCTAATTCTATCACCCATATATTCAAACATTAATACCATCTCCCATAAACTTATATCAAAAATACTGCACTTGAGTTAGCTTAAAGCAGTATTTCTAATATCTTGAATAAAATCATCCATAATTGTTAAATAAGTCTCATTATTTAAAACTTCTGTATCATTTAAAGTGTACATCATACTAACATTTATAATGTTAGCTTTGTATTTAGATTCTAAAGTTTTTATTAATTCAGTAGTCTCATCATTATTACACAAATAAATATCTTTATATTTTTCATTCTTAAAATTACTTTCTATAGTACTTTCTGCTATATTACTGTCATTTAAAACAATCACATTAAAGCCATAATTTTCCAAAAATCTAAGTTTATTTGATGAAACCACAATATTAGGATTGCCCTCTTTTTTCGCTAAATTAGCAATATTTCGTAAATCCGCATCCATAAAAGATAAAGTTTCACTTAATTCATTATATCTTTCTTTAATATTATCAATAACTATTTTACTTTTCGTACTATCAATTAAATTATTTTTAATATTTTTAGCAAGCATTAAATAATTATTAGGCGATAACCATAACTCTTCTACTCCATATTCATAATTAAGTCCATAAGCTACATCTATTAATAAAACTTTTTTATTCGCATTTAAAAATTCGCGAGCTAATTCTTTTTCATTAGTAAGGCCATTATAAACAAATAAAGCCCCTTTATAATAATTTTCTTTTTGATAATCAGTTAATTCATAACTATCTACATCAGCCCCGGCTGGGTATATACTTTTTACTTCTTTTTCTGCCCCATATAAATAATCCGTTAAAAATTGAATTGGATATACCGTTGTATATACATTATCACTTAATATATCATCTTGCCTAAAGCACCCGGATAATCCTAATAACATCACTAAAACCAGTCCTATATTCCAAATTTTTTTCATTATCGTTCCACCTTTAAATACATTATTATTTTAAATTATTTTTAAGAATAATGCAACCTAATTGTTGCAGATTTAACTTCCTGTCGAATTATGTCGAACGAATTTTCTTGCTTTAAACTTAACTTTGGGTTTATGATACATTTAAGCGTTAGGACTAATGTCTAAACAATTTGTATTTTCCTTTCCACCTATTTAATACCTTCCTTTGGGGGGTTTTGGATGGAATGGATGGATTATATGAAAAGGGTTCCAGCAATAGTAATATTGCTCAGAATAAAAATAAAGACATTAATCTTTTCGATCAATGTCTCTTTCATGCAAAGTAGACATTAGGTTCGAACTCCTAACGCTTACCTATATTTATTATAACATATTTTAAAGATATTACAACTAGGAGAACAAATGAAATTAGAAGTATTAGGAAATATATTAGATAAAGAACAAACAAAATGTGCCCTTAAAAATAATTGCAATACTATAATAATCGCAGGGGCCGGATCTGGTAAAAGTCTAACTATGGTAGGCAAAATTAAATATTTAGTTCAAGTAAAACATATTAATATTAACGAAATTTTATGTATTACTTTTACTAATGAGGCTGCCATAAGTTTAGAGAAAAAAATTACTAAAGAATTAAATACTAATTGTAAAGTATATACTTTCCATAAATTAGCTTTAGAAATTATCAAAGAACATAAAATAAATTATCATATCGCTCCCTCAGATTTATTAGATTATTTAACTGATGAAATCCTAGCAAGCCTTACCCATAAAACATATTTTCAAAAATTATTTTTAGCTAAAAACTATGAATATACTTTAAACTTTTATAATTACCAAAAAAATATTATTCGTTTTATAAATTTATTTAAAGCCAATTATGAAAATAATTATTTTCCCAAAATTTTTAAACAAGCTTCTCATAAAGATATCGCTTATTTAAGAATTATTTATAAAATATATAAAATATATAATTTAGAAAAAAGTTCCCAAGGTCTAATTGATTTTGATGATATGATTAGTATAGCTACTAAATTAGTAAAAGAAAAAGGTTTAAAAAAGACATATAAATACATAATTATTGATGAATATCAAGACACATCTAAAGTAAGAGAAGCTTTAATTAAAGAAATAATTTTTAAAACTAAAGCCTTAATTACTGTTGTTGGGGATGACTTCCAATCTATTTATCGTTTTTCCGGCTGTGATTTAAATAACTTTTTACATTTCACTCATAATTTTAAACCAGCCAAAAAATTATATTTAACTAACACTTATCGTAATAGTAAAGAACTTATAAATATTGCCGGTAATTTTGTCATGAAAAATCCTCGGCAAATTAAAAAGAATTTAACATCAAATAAAAAATTACATCAACCCTTAATTATTTTATATTATAAAAATAAAACCAAAGATTTTTTTAAAGCTCTTAAATATATTAATAGTTCTAACTTAATGGTTTTAGGTCGCAATAATAATGATTTAATTAATCTGATTAGTTCTAAATATCTATTTAATAATAAAATTATTTATCAAGATTATAATATTTATTATAAAACCATTCATAAAGCTAAAGGCTTAGAAGAAGATAATGTTTTAATTATTAATTTAACTAATTCTCTTAATTCTTTACCTACTAAAATAAAAGAAGAACGAATTTTAAAATATGTCTTACCTCAAAAAGATTTATACCCTTACGAAGAAGAAAGAAGATTATTTTATGTAGCATTAACTAGAACTAAAAATTATTGTTATTTATATGTTGATAAAAATAACCCCTCAATCTTTGTTGAAGAGTTAATTAAACATTATAAAAAACATATTAGTTTTGTTGATCTATAATTTTTATATCATAATCTTCTAAATTTATTTCACCATTTTCATATTTCCTTAAACATTTATAGCAAATATTAGTTTCAGAATCTATTAATAATTTACCATCTTCATCCCAAACGGGATCATAAGCAACCCCACATATTACACAAGTATTCATAATAAGTCCTCATACGCATTTTCTTCTTTTGGCCCTATTTTTAGTACTTCATGATTTTTTATAGCCGTATAAATTAATTCTTCATAAGGAATAAGTTTTTCATATTCTTCACACTTTTCCCTTACAGGATTAATTACCGGATGTTTAGGCACAAAAATCGTACAACAATCCTCAAAAGGTAAAATACTAGTCTCATAAGTATCTATTTGTTTAGCCAAAGTAATTATATCTAATTTATCAAAACATGCAAGTGGTCTTATAACTGGTAATTTCACAACTTCATTTATTGCTCTCATACTTGTTAAAGTTTGACTCGCAACCTGACCTATTGATTCACCATTAATTAAAATTTTGCAATTTCTTCTTCCAGCGATAATGGCACTAATTCTATACATCATTCGTCTCATTATGGTAATCAAGTATTCATGAGGAATATTTTTATATATTTCTTCTTGTATTTTAGTAAAATTAATTACATGTAAATTTATTTCTTGATTATATATAGCTAATTTACGTGCTAAACTAATAACCTTATTTTTCGCTTCCTGACTTGTATGAGGCGGACTTTCAAAATAAATAGCTTCAATTTTAACCCCTCTTTTAATAGCCATATAACCGGCGACTGGCGAATCAATTCCTCCACTTAACATTAATAAGCCTTTGCCTAAAGTACCTACTGGGTAACCACCTAAACCTTTAACTTTTTCAAAATAAACTAAAGTATTATTAATACGATATTCTATATTTAAAAGTAATTCGGGCTTATTAACATCTACTTTAAGATTAGGTATATTTTTAAGAATATAAGCTCCCATATTTTTACTTAATTCTACACTTGTGGTATTAATTTTTTTATTACTTCTTTTAGATTCTACTTTAAAGGTAGAAAATTCTTTTCCTTTTAATAAATTTACCACTTCTTCTTCTACTTCCGAAAAAGAAATACTTTCAATTATATAACAAATATTAATTTCATGTATTCCAAAAATATTTTTTACTTTATTTAAAACTCTATCAATATTACTTGTATGTATAAACATTCTTCCTAAATCATAATCAATGGAAGCATCTTCATCTTTTAAAACATAACTAATATTATCTTTTAATTTAGTTAAAAAGAAATTAATATTATCTTTTTTTGTTGATAATTCTCCATATTTAATCAGAATAACTTTTTCCATAAACATCACAAAATTATTATACTAAACCCCTATTTTTTTGTAAAGAAAAAGAGTTAACTATGTAACCCACTTAATCTTCGATATATTTCATCAAAAGCACTTATAAATTTATTTACTTCTTCAGTTGTTGTTAAATGCGATAAACTTATTCTTAAAGTTGACTCTGCCCTTACTTTATCATTATATATAGCTAAAATACTATTACTAATATTACCACTAGAACAAGCGGTATTTGTTGAAACATATATCTCATTTTCTTCTAAAGCATGTAAGAAAGTTTCGGCTTTAATATTTCGTAAACTAATATTTAAAATATGGGGAATAGAATATTTAGTTTTATTAATCATAACCCCCTCATACTTACTTAAAGCATCAACAATCTTATTATTAAGTCTTTCTATAAATCTTTCTCTTTTTTCAATATCACTCATAGCTAATCTTACAGCTTTAGATAAAGCCACAATTAAAGGTACTGGTGGTGTTCCCGGATTTAACATATTAACTGATCCCGAACCATATAAAATAGGCGTTAAAACAACTGAACTATTTTTATATAATACCCCTATTCCTTTAGGTCCATAAATTTTATGCCCGGTAAAAGTAGCAAGTTCCACATCATGAAAGTTTACACTAACTTTACCCACGGCTTGAGTCATATCTGAATGAATTATGGTGTTAGGATTTTCTTTTTTTACAATTTGTCTAATCATTTTAAGTGGTTGTCTAACTCCAGTTTCACTATTTACTGCACAAATTGTTACTAATATTGTATCAGGTCTAATTAAACTTTTTAAATCTTCAAAATCAATTAATCCATCTTGATCATTTTTAACATAACTAATTTCAAAACCTATACTTTGTAAATAATCACATATCGCATAAACACTTGGATGTTCTAGTCTTGATGTAATAATATGCTTTCCTTTTTTATGATTTTGTAAAGCTACCCCTAAAATAGCTATATTATTTGATTCGGTCGCCCCATTTGTATAAGTAATCTCATTTTCATTAACATTAAATATTTCGGCAATCTGTTTAGTCGCACTATTCATTAAGTTTTTGGCTTTAACCCCCAGTTCATGTAAAGAATTAGGATTACCAAAAAAATCTTTATTTGTTCTATTATAAGTGTCTAATACTTCATAACCTACTGGTGTTGTTGCACTATAATCTAAATATACCATTTATATTCACCTAAACTTATTATACAAAAAAAATGCCATAATTTAAAGCATTTCTTCATAAATCGCTAAAGCTTTTTTAATAACTTCTTCCTTGCTATATTTATCGGCAATTTCTCTTAATCTCTTAATATCATATTTATCTATATTTTGATATACCTCCATAATCGCCTCTTTCATTCCATTAATATCACCAACTAAAACTAATTTTCCACATTCCTCGGTAATATATTCTTCAGGTCCTAAACATTTAGTCGCCACCACGGGCATGCCACTAGCTAAAGCTTCAATTCCCGGAATACAAAAAGTTTCTTTTTCACTAGCTATAACAAAGATATTATGCTCCCTTAAAATATCAGCAATTTCTTCTTTCGTTTTTCTTCCTACAAAATGGACTATATCATTCATTCCTAATTCTTGACATCTTTGTTTATAATAATCTTCTAAAAAACCATCCCCAATAATTGTTAAACTAGCATCAAGACTTGGCTTATCTTCTTTTATTAGTTTTAAAGTTTCAATTATATCATCTATTCTTTTTCCCTGTCTTAAAGCCGAAACTGTAATTAATTTTAAACCTTTAATCTCTTCTCTATCTTTATGAAAACATTTCGTATCAATTAAATTAGGTATTACTTCACACTCATAACCCTTATTCTTAATTTCCATTGCCATAAAATTACTAACCGTACTAAATTTACTATTCTTTAATACAAAATCGCCATACTCTTTATTTTTACCCTCAAAAAACCGGTTAAAATAACTAGCATGTTCCGTGACTATAACTGGAATATGATACTTTTTTCCTAATTTACAAGCTGCATACCCCGCGGGAATGGTAACTTCCGCTTGAATAATATCAGGTTTATCATGACTTTTAAGATAATCTAAATATAATTTTTCTAATTTAGAACAATAATTCTTAAGTTCCATTTTTTCATTTATTTTTCTTATATCAAGTATCTTTCTTATATAAACATTATAACCCTTTTCCAAAACTGTTTCTTTTTTCTTCCTAAATATATATTTAAAAAACGATTTAATTCTCTGTCTATCTATATATAACATATCAACATTTGCATATTCACTTAATGCTTCACAAAACTCTTTATGATAAATTCCCATTAATTTATCAGCCCCATTAGGGTACCAAGATGGTATAACTAGTACTTTCATTCTTCCTCCAATTTTAAATCATTTTTTATTGTATATTTAGCTATTCTTTCTAATTCTTCTAAAACTCTTTTTTTCGCGGCTTTATTTAAATACCAATCTTCTTTTTTAATATCAACTTCAATTCCATAAAAATCAAATTTAGCTAAATTTTCTTTTAATGCGACTAAAACCATAAGTACTCTTCTAGCAATAAAAGACTTACCAATAATTAAAACTTTTTTAAATTCATCTAAATTTTTCACTATTTCTTTAGCATAAATTAAATTTTCTTTAACATTAGTGGCATTCTTTTCCAGTACGCAATCTAAATCTAAACCTAATTCTAATAAATTTTTATAAATAATTTCCGCTTCGGTTTCAGTTATATTTTTATTTATAGTTCCTTTATTTCCAGAAATAATTATTTTAGTTTCTTCGTTTATTTTTTTATCATCATACAATTTTTTTAAAACTAAAGCTGTTTCCTTATAAAAATTATTACCCAAGACTATAACTAAATCATAATCCGTTAAACATTCATAATCTTTCCCAATAAATAAAAATTTCGTAATTTCTTCTTTAGTATTATTAATCATTTAATCACCATATTAGTAAAAAAACGTACCAAGTACGTTTAAAATCTATCTTTATTCCTTAAAAAAGGTGGAATATCATATTCATTATCAGTTTCTACTACTGCTTCTGGTCTTCTTCTTGGAATTTTCGTATCATCAGAGAATAGCATTTCTTCCGCTTCTCCCTCATTTTCAAAACCAGTCGCGATAACTGTAACTATAACCTCATCTGTTAAATTATCATTTTGAATAGCTCCAAAGATAATATTAACATCACTATTAGCCGCGGCTCTTACTGTTTCAACTGCATCTTCAATTTCAAATAATGTTAAGTTTGGTCCACCTGTTACATTAACAATGGCATTAGTTGCTCCCTCAATTGTCGCTTCAAGTAAAGAGTTAGCAACGGCTTGTCTTGCTGCTTCAATTGCTCTGTTTTCTCCTGCATTGCAACCAATTCCAATAATGGCCGTACCACTTTTTTGCATAACTGTTTTAACATCCGCAAAATCTAGATTGATTATACCTGTAACGGCAATTAAATCGGAAATAGATTGAACTCCCCTATGTAAAACATTGTCCACTTCTTTAAAGGCATCTTTAAATGATGTATTTCGATCAATTATATCTCTTAATTTATCATTTGGAATAACAATTAAGGTATCAACATGTTTCTTTAACTCTTCTAATCCTAAAAGAGCATTTTCCATTCTTCTTTTGCCCTCAAATCTAAATGGTTTAGTTACAATACCTACTGTTAACGCTCCTGACTCTTGCGCTATTTCGGCAATTACTGGGGCAGCACCTGTACCTGTTCCGCCACCCATACCACAAGCAACGAAAACCATATCTGCGCCTTTAATAACTTCCTCTAAATCAGCTTTTGATTCAATCGCCGCCGCTCTTCCAATTTCTGGATTAGCCCCGGCTCCTAAACCCTCAGTTATCGTCGCTCCTATTTGTACTTTATTTTCACATTTAGAAGCATTTAGAACTTGTAAATCAGTGTTAACAATAATAAACTCAACACCTTTTACTCCTTCTTCAATCATGCGGTTTACCGCGTTATTACCGCCTCCACCAACACCAATAACTTTAATTTTAGCTATTTGATCCATTTGTAAACCATTCATTATGTCACTCTCCTTAATTATCGAAAAAATACCCAAATAATTTTCCTAATATCGAATTCTCATTTATATTTACTTTTTTATGATCGCCACTTAATATTTCTAATGCTTCATCATCAAACACTGAATATTCTTTATCTTTAAGTTTTAATCTTTCATTATAGTATTTAGTTGTTCCCACAACTACACTATATTTATTATTTCTAACTCCTATAACCTCTATTTTACCAAGAATATGTGATTTAGTAAAGACTTTATCGAGTAAATTATTAAAATCTCCTATTTCTGTGGTTCCTCCAGTTACAATTATATACTCAATATCTCTCTTAGTTAATAAATTCATTTGCTTCTTCGAAAGTTCTAATATTTCATTTAATCTACTTTCAATTATTTCACATAAATCTTTTTGATTAATAATAACTTCTTCCCCCATGCGATCAGTTAAAACTACTTTTTCTTGGGGATCTGCCATATCAGAGGCCGCTAAACCTAATTTTTCTTTTATTTCTTTGGCATCTTTTTTTGTTATTTTATATATATAAGCAATATCATTATCAATATTTACTCCCCCAAGTTCAATAACTTCAGCTTTCATTAAAATACCTTTATTGTATATTGAAACTGTTGTTGTATCTTCCCCAATATTAATAATTGCTCCTAAAGAACTGTTAGTATTTTTATCTTTATGGGCCTCATAATCTCCTAAAGAGGTTGTAACTACATCTAAAACATTAACCCCAATACTTTCTAAAACATTTATAAAGGGATTAATATTACTTTTAGCTGCACTTATTAACACCGCTTTTAAAGTTAACTTATTAGCTATCATATTAATAGGATTTTTAACAATCTCTTCATTATTAATTTTATATCTAGTCGGAATAATACTAATTAATTCCATATCTTCATTTATTTTATTATAACTAGCCGCATGCATAGCTCTAATTAAATCTTGATGCGTAATAATATGATCTTCATTAGTAATGGTACTACTACCCTCACTCATTTCTATTTCTGTATAATAAGCTGGTACAGCTAATACTACTTCTTTAATCTTAATACCTAGCATTTCTTCTGCTTTATGAAAACATTCTTTTAAAACTGGTATTAAATCATCTTTATTACTAACTAACCCTTTTTTTACTCCCCGACTTAGAACTTCAGAAACACATAAAACATTTAAAGAATTTTTAATAAATTCTCCAACTATAAGCTTAATAGTACTAGAACCAATATCTAAACTAGCAATAATCTTCCTCATATAGTTTCCTCTATTCTTTATAAATAATTATACTTTAATTTCCTATCATTTTCAAGACTTATATAATTTGAGTTTAGGTTTTTTATAATAAAAATCAAAAAAATTAAACTCATTATTAATATTATATGAAATTTGTCATTT